>JBJMUB010000016.1:0-49690 GCA_045811385.1 Sphingomicrobium sp.
TTTGATCAGGACCACGCAGATCAGCAAAATCGCCAGCGGCCAGATGTTGATTTGCTTCATGAGAGCGCCCGATCGATCGCCGCTTCGATCTCCGCGATCCGGAACGGGTGGCCCGAGACCTTGGTCAACGGCTGCGCGTCGACCAGATACTGGTCGCGCAGAAGCGTCTTGTACTGGCCCATGTTCATCTCGGGGACGATGATCTTCTTGAAGCCCTTGAGCAGGGGGCCGAGGTTCTTTGGAGCAGGCCAGATGTGGCGGACGTGGATGTGCGCGACGTCCTTGCCCGCCGCGATCGCCCGGCGCACTGCCTGGTGGATCGGACCATAGGTCGAGCCCCAGCCAACCACGGCGAGCTCGGCGCCCTCACCGCCAATGCAGATATCCTGGTCGGGAATCGAGTCGGCGACTCCCAGCACCTTCGCGGCGCGGGTCTCGCTCATCTCCTGGTGGACCTCGGGCCGGTAGTCGATGTTGCCGGTGCCTGGCTGCTTCTCGATGCCGCCGATGCGATGCTCGAGGCCCGGCGTTCCCGGCTTGATCCACGGCCGCGCCAGCTCATTATTACGGGCGTAAGGCATCACGCCCTCGCCTTCGGCCGGCTGCGTTTCGAAGAACTCCACCGGAAATGGCGCGAAGCCACTCATGTCCGGCACCCGCCACGGCTCGGCAGCGTTGGCGATATAGCCGTCGGTCAGCAGGATGACCGGGGTCATGTAGCGGGTCGCGACGCGGCACGCCTCGATCGCGCATTCGAACGCGTCAGCGGGCGAGCGCGCGGCGATCACCGGCACGGGCGAATCCGCGTTGCGGCCGTAGACCGCCTGGTAGAGGTCGGACTGCTCGGTCTTGGTCGGAAGGCCGGTCGACGGCCCCCCGCGCTGCGAATTGACGACGATGAGTGGAAGCTCGGTCATCACCGCGAGACCGATGGCCTCGGTCTTGAGCGCAATCCCCGGGCCCGACGACGAGGTGATCCCAAGCTGCCCGGCATAGCTGGCGCCGATCGCGGCGCAGATCGCCGCAATCTCGTCCTCGGCTTGGAAGGTCGTGATCCCGAACTCCTTCAGCCGCGCCAGATGATGCAGCAGCGGGCTCGCCGGGGTGATCGGGTAGGAGCCGAAGAACATGTTTACGCCGGCGAGCTGGCAGCCGGCGACTAGCCCGAGCGCCAGCGCCTCGGCGCCGGTGACGGTGCGGTAGAGCCCGGGCTCGGCCGGCGCCGGGGCGATATGGTGCTGCTTGAAGGGAGCGCCCATCTCGGCCGTCTCGCCATAGGCGTGGCCGGCGTTGAGCGCCGCGATATTGGCTTCGGCGAGCTCGGGCGCCTTGGCGAACTTGGCCTTGAGCCAGTCGACGATCGGCTGGCGGTCGCGGTCGAACATCCACAGCGCGAGGCCGAGCGTCCACATGTTCTTGCAGCGCAGCGCCTCCTTGTTGCCGAGGCCGAACGGCTTCACGGCGTCGAGGGTCAGTTGCGAGATGTTGAAATGGACGACCTGCCATTTGGCGAGACTGCCGTCCTCGAGCGGATTCTGCTCGTAACCGGCCTTGGCGAGGTTGCGCGCCGAGAATTCCCCCTCGTCAGCGATGATCAGGCCGCCTTCGCGGACCTCGCCGGCGTTCACCTTGAGCGCCGCCGGGTTCATCGCGATCAGCACGTCGGGTTGGTCGCCCGCGGTCTCGATCGCAGCCGAGCCGAAGTTGATCTGGAAGGCGCTGACTCCGAAGGTCGTTCCCTGCGGGGCACGGATTTCGGCCGGGAAATCGGGGAAGGTCGCAAGATCGTTGCCGGCGAGCGCGGTCGAGAGGGTGAACTGGCCGCCCGTCAACTGCATGCCGTCGCCGCTGTCGCCGGCGAAGCGGACGACCACGGCTTCCGACGGCGGATGCGCGTGCGCTTCCTTATCGGTCAGAAGATGGGTGGCTGTCGCCACGGACGAGTCCTTCACAAACGCGCGAGTTTCGAGTTGCCACTCTTTAGGCCCCTACGGCCGCGGTTGCCAGTCATTGCGAGCCTAGCGATGCAATCCAGCGGCGCAGCCTGGATTGCTTCGCCGCCGCGCTCCTCGCAAGGACGACTCATGGCGACGGGTAAAGACGGTTATCGCCGCGGGGTCGGCGTGATGCTCCTTAACCGCGAGGGCAAGGTGTTCGTCGGCGCGCGCATCGATAATAGCGACGAGGCGTGGCAGATGCCGCAGGGCGGGATCGACGCCGAGGAGGAGGCATGGCCGGCCGCGCTGCGGGAACTCGAGGAGGAAACGGGTATCGCGCCGCGGCTGGTGGAGCGAATCGCCCAATGCCCGGAGCGGCTGCGCTACGACCTGCCGGACGAATGGCGGCCGCGGCTGTGGGGCGGCAAGTGGCTCGGACAGGAGCAGGACTGGTTCCTCGCCCGCTTCCTCGGCGAGGGTAGCGACGTCGACCTCGCCGCCGCCGAGCATCCCGAATTCCGCGAGTGGAAGTGGGTCGAGCCAGCCGAGCTCCCCGAACTGATCGTGCCGTTCAAGCGCGCGCTCTACCGCCAGCTCCTGCGTGAGTTCGCCGACTACCTTTGAGGCGCGGTGAAATAGCCGATGCCGCCACCGACCAGGGCGCCGAGGATCGGCCCGATGAACGGCAACGGGATCGCCACGGCCGCGCCGATCGCGGCGGCGATCGCGGTGCGCTTGGCGACTGGATTTTCGAACATCGTCTTCGCTCCTCGCTCTACTGTATTATCCATATAATACACATGGAATGCCGGTTCAAGAAATGTCTTCCGCAGCCGCAAGACGGCCGCCGGTCGAAACGGCATTGGCGGTTCGCGCCGGCTCGCTTAGCGCGACTTCGTTCCTCACTCCGGAGGGTATCATGCGCTATCTCGCTCCGCTCATTGCCGCAGCCGCGATCGCCGCGCCGCTCGCAGCGGTACCGAGGCTCGCGAACGTCATCGCCGCGGCGGTCGCCGATCCCGCGCGGCCGGCCGAGGGCCGGGCCGCCGACCCGCTGCGCAAGCCCGCCGAGACGCTCGCTTTCTCGGGCGTCAAGCCGGGCATGATCGTCGGCGAATTCTATCCCGGCGGCGGCTATTTCACCCGGATGATCAGCGGCGTCGTCGGCCCGAGGGGGCACGTCTATGGGCTCGAGAACCAGGGCTGGAAGGGCGCGGTCAAGGCCGACCAGGAGCTGTTCAAGGAATGCCCGAAATGCACCAACGTCACGATCGAGGCTAAGCCGTTCGGGACGGTCAGCTTCCCCAAGCCGCTCGACCTCGCGTGGGTCACGCAGAATTATCACGACCTCAAGATCGCTGAATATGGCAAGGTCGACACGCTGGCGTTCGACCGCGCGGTGTACAAGGCGCTCAAGCCCGGCGGGACCTTCTTCATCCTCGACCACCAGGGCCCGCCGGGCATGACCGACGAGCAGATCGCCAAGATGCACCGGATCAACCGCGACGTCGTGGTTCGTGAAGTGACCTCGGCCGGGTTCAGGCTCGCCGCCGAAGGCAAGTTCCTGCGCTGTCCGGGCGACGACCACACGCTCGCCATCTTCGACGACAAGATCAGGGGCAAGACCGATCAGTATGCGCTGAAATTCGTCAAGCCGCGCTAGTCCGCACCCGCTTGAACACCGGCATTTTGACGGTGAACACCTGCAGCACCTCGCCGTGCTCGTCGCGGGTTTCGTTGCGCGCGCTGACGATCGCCATGTCGGGCCTCGAGCGCGACGGCTTGATGTCGACGATCTCACTGAACACCTGGAGGGTCATGCCCGGCCGCGTCGGCTTGGGCCAGGCGAGCTGAAGCTCGGCCCCGACCAGGCCGTCGGCCAGCGGCAGGCTCTCGACCAGCATGCGCATGGTCAGCGACGCGGTGTGCCAGCCGCTCGCCGCAAGACCGCCGAACAGCGAGCCTTTCGCGGCTTCCTCGTCGAGATGGAAATGCTGCGGATCGAACTCCGCGGCGAAGCGCTTGATTTGCTCGGCGTCAATGCGGTGCGGGGCGCTGGTGAAGCGCTGTCCGACGTACAGATCTTCGAGGTAGAGACGATCCCCCATCGCGGAACCTCCAGACGTGCCGGGGGCCGCACTGTCAAGACGGAGTGTCCCGGGCTAGGATCGGCGAATGGCTGACATCGAAGCGCTCAATCAGGACTTTCGCAAGTACGACCAGGTCGAGAAGGCGCACACCTATCGCCTCGCCGAGAATCCGGCCGACGAGTTCGACGAGGATTATCGGATCGCGACTTTCGATTTCGGGCGATTCCTGAACGGCGATGCTGCGGAACAGGCACGGTTCGCAGACCAGTTCGCCGGCGCGCTCGGTGAGATCGGGTTCGCGGTGCTGACCGGGCATGGCGTCGATCCGGCGCTGTACGACGCCATGCACGACGGCGTGCTCGAGCTGTTCGAGTCGCCGCCGATGGCGGACAAGATGCGCTTCCGCGCGAGACGGCACGGGTCGGTCAACCAGGGCTATTTCCCGATCGAGGAGACCAGCGACATTCATCCCGACCAGGTCGAGGGCTGGGTGTGGTGCCGCCGCGCGTTCGACATTCCGCAGCAGCGCGACACGCCGTTCCGAGCCGAGGACTATTGGCCGCGTGCGGACGACGAGCCGCGCTTCCGGAAACTGGTTCTCGCGCACGAGGCGCTGTTCAAGCCGATCGCCCAGGCGATGCTGATGGGCCTCGGCTGCGACCCGCACCTGCTCGACGCCAAACTGACCGAGACCAATTTCGGGCTGCGGCTGAATTACTATCCGCCGATGAGCGGGCAGCAGGAAAGTTCGGGCGCCGGGCGGCTGCTGGGGCATGAGGACGTCGACCTGTTTACCATCCTCCCCGCCCCGCGCGCCGAGGGACTCCAGGTGTGGAACCACCGCTCGGGCAAATGGGTGCGGATGACGGCGCCGCCGGGATCGATCATCATCAACACCGGCGACTACATGCAGCGCATCACCAACGACCGGCTGCCGTCGACCACGCACCGCGTCGGCAAGCCGGCCGACGGGTCGCACCTGATCACACCGCGCGTGTCGTTCCCGATGGCGGTCTACGTCTGGGAGGACGAGCTGCTCGAGGTGCTCCCGGGTCTCGGCGAACCCAAATATCCGCCGGTCAAGGCGATCGCCTTCCACACCCGCAGCACCGCGAAATTCTACGGCGACGATTACGCCGTCGAATAAGGTCGCGGCGGGCCGGTGTGGCCTTCCGCTTTCGGCGCGGCTAGGAGCCGCTTCCATGGCGGAACTATCGAGGGACGAACGCGCGGTCGTCGAACGCGCGGGGGCCGAGCCGATGCTCGCCCAGGTGCTCGATTGGTCGGCGGTCAACAGCGGCTCGCGCAACCTCGCCGGACTGAATCAGGTTGCGGAACTTCTCGCGGATGCGTTCGCGACCTTGCCGGGCGACGTTCGCTTTGAGGAGCCCGCGCCAGTTGATGCCCTCGACACCGCGGGCCATGTCAACGCCGTCGAGCATGGCAGGCATCTGCATCTCGCGGTGCGGCCGGACGCGCCGGTCCAGCTGCTCTTCACCGGCCACATGGATACCGTGTTCGCCGCCGATCACGAGTTCCAGCAGACCCGCTGGCTCGAGGACGGAGTGCTCAACGGCCCCGGGGTCGCCGACATGAAGGGCGGGCTCGCGGTGATGCTCGCGGCGCTCAAAGCGGTCGAAGGCACGCCCGTCGCCGCGCGGTTCGGCTATGAGGTGGTGATCAACAGCGACGAAGAGGTCGGCTCGCCCGCCTCGGCCGGGCTGCTGGCCCGCGCGGCTCAGGACAAGCGCGCCGCTCTCACCTACGAGCCGGCGGCGCTGCCCGACGGGACGCTCGCCGGAGCCCGGCCGGGCAGCGGCAATTTCGCGATCGTCGTGCACGGCCGCTCGGCCCACGCCGGGCGCAATCCGGAGGACGGCCGCAACGCCCTGCTCGCCGCCGCCGACCTCGCGCTTCACCTCGCCGCCGGCAAATATCCGGGCCTCAGCGTCAATCCGTCGCGGATCGACGGCGGAAGCCCGAGCAACGTCGTTCCCGATCTCGCCATCCTGCGCGTCAACCTCCGTCCGCGAACGCCCGACGACGAAGCGCGGGCGCGCGACCTCATCGAGACCGCGGTCACCGCCGTCGCCGCCGAGCGCGACGTCAGCATCGAAGTGCATGGCGGGTTCGGCCGGGCGCCCAAGCCGCTGACGCCCGAGGCCGAAGCCTTGTTCGAGCTGGTCAGGCAGGCCGGCGCCGACCTCGGCCAGAGCATCTCCTGGCAGCCGTCGGGCGGGGTGTGCGACGGGAACAATATCGCCGCCTGCGGAGTGCCCGTGGTCGACACGATGGGCGTGCGCGGCGGCAAGATCCACAGCATGGAGGAATTTCTGATCGTCGACAGCCTGAAGGAGCGCGCGGCGCTGTCCGCGGTCGCGATAATGCGGCTCGCGGGGGAGGATGCATGAACTTCCTGGTGCGGCCGGCTCGAGCCGACGATTTCAACGCCGTCTATCGCATGGCCAAGCTGACCGGCGGCGGCTTCACCAACCTTCCCGCCGACCGCGGCACGCTGACGGCCAAGCTCGCGCGGTCCGAGGCGTCGTTCAACCGGACGGGCGACGAGCAGGGCGGCGACCTTTACATGTTCGTCCTCGAGGATCCGAAGAAGAAACAGATCCGCGGCACCTGCCAGGTGTTCGGGCAGGTCGGCGTGGTCCAGCCGTTCTACAGCTATCATTTGAGCACGCTGACCCAGACCAGTGCCGAGCTCGGCAAGACCTTCCGCAACCAGCGATTGTCGCTGACCACCGACCTCGAAGGCTCGTCCGAAGTCGGCGGGCTGTTCCTCCATCCCGAGATGCGCGCCGGAGGCTGGGGGTCGCTGCTCGCGCGCAGCCGCTATCTGTTCATGAAGCTGCACCGCCCGCGGTTCGGCGACCGGACCCTAGCGGAGTTGCGCGGAGTGATGGACGAAGCCGGCCACGCACCGTTCTGGGACGCGCTCGGCGGCAAGTTCTTCGGCTTGAGCTTCCCCGAAGCCGACGAGTTCAATGCGGTCCATGGGACCCGGTTCATCGCCGACCTCATGCCGCGCTCGCCGATCTATGTCGCCTTGCTTAGCGACGAGGCGCGAAGCGTGATCGGCCTGCCGCATCCGAGCGGCCGCGCCGCCCTTCGCATGCTCGAGGAAGAGGGGTTCACCTTCGACCGCTACGTCGACATTTTCGACGGCGGCCCGACCGTCACCGCTCCGACCGACAAGATCCGCACGGTCCGCGAATCGACGACCGAGACGATCTGCGAGATCGGCGCCGGCGGAAAGGCCAGGATGATCGTCGCCACCGGCTGCCTCACGGATTTCCGCGCCTGCTTCGCTTCAGCGAAACGCGTGCCGCGGAAAGGCCTGTGCATCGACGAGGACGCGGCGAGCATGCTCGGAGTGAAGGTCGGCGACCAGATCCTCGCCGTCGCGCGATGAGCCTCACGGAGATCAACTTCGACGGGATCATCGGTCCCAGCCACAATTATGCCGGCCTCAGCCTCGGCAACCTCGCTTCGCAGCGCAACGCCGGCGACGTGTCGCAGCCGCGCGCCGCCGCGCTCCAGGGCGTCGACAAGATGCGCGCCAACCTCGCGCTCGGGCTCGCGCAGGGGATCTTGCTGCCGCACCCGCGGCCCAACCGGGCGTGGCTGGGCGAGCTCGGGACGACGATCGAGGACGCTGAGCCGGTGCTCGCCGCCAACGCCATGTCCGCTTCGGCGATGTGGGCGGCGAATGCCGCGACCGTGTCGCCCGCGCCCGACTCCGCCGACGGCCGGTGCCACCTGACCGTCGCCAACCTCAGGACCATGCCCCACCGCAGTCATGAATGGCCGGCGACCCTGGCGCAGCTCCGGCTGGCGTTTGCCGCCGACGCCTTCGCGGTCCACGACCCGGTCCCGCCGGCGTTCGGCGACGAGGGCGCGGCCAACCACATGCGGCTCGCTGCGGCGCACGGCGAGCCGGGCGTTGAAGTGTTCGTCTACGGGGTTTCCGGCGGCCCCTTTCCCGCCCGCCAGCACCTCGAAGCCTCGAAGGCCGTCGCCCGGCTGCATCGGCTCGATCCGGAGCGCACGATCTTCGTCCAGCAGTCGGAAGACGCGATCGCCGCCGGGGCGTTCCACAACGACGTCGTCGCGGTCGCCAACGAACGGGTGCTGTTCGCGCACGAGCAGGCGTTCGCCGACAAGGGCCCGCTGATCGCCGCCTGCGAGCGGCTCGTGCCGGGCTTCGAGTTCGTCGAGGTCAGCGCGGCGGACGTGCCGCTGGCCGATGCCGTCGGCTCCTATCTGTTCAATGCCCAGCTGGTCACGCCGCCGGACGGGCAGACGACGCTCGTCGCCCCGACCGAGTGCCGCGACACGCCGACGGTGTGGCGCTGGCTTGAGCGGCATATCGCCGGCAACGGACCGATCCGCCGGGTCGAGATCGTCGACGTGCGCCAGTCGATGGCCAACGGCGGCGGCCCGGCGTGCCTGCGCCTGCGAGTCGTCGCCGACCCGGCGACGGTCGATCCGCGCTTCCTCGTCGACGATTCGAAGCTCGACCGGATCGCCGAGGCGGTCCGCCGCCACTGGCCGGTCGAGATCGCGAACGCCGACCTCCAATCGGCCGCGCTGATCAGCGACGTAGAGGGGGCGCGCGCGTCCCTGCTCGAAGCTCTCGACCTCACCGAACTTGCCTGAATCCCGAAACGGGACGATCGGTCCTTTCCTGCCGCGACGTTAACCTTGTTTCTTAGCCCCCGAACGGCTCAAAACAGCGGTCGAGCCGTTCCTGCGTTAAGGATTGCGAGGCTTTGGGATGTTGCGGAAGATTGGCCGCCTGTTCACGATCAAGACGCGCTTCGAGGCGTGGGCGATTACTTATGCGATCGCGCTCGGAGCGGTCGAGCGCGGCCGGCTCTATCTCGACACCTACCCCGGAGTTGGCGGCTGGATGCTGTTCCTCGCCTGCACCGGAGTCGTGTTCCTCGCCGGAGCGAAGCTGCTCGATTCGGTGAAGCCGAAGCCGGCGGCGCTGGCCGCTGGCCCCTATCCGGCGCCAAGCCGCCGGCATTCGCTTATTGGTCGTAGTCGACCCAGGCGCCAGCCGCTGCGTCGCGTTTCAGAATCACGCTTTTCGCGCCGCACAGATTGACCCCGGCCCAGGTGACCGGCGATCCGCCGACCGTCGCCTTGATGTCGAACGCGCAATCCGGATCCTTGAACTGAACCGCTCCGCCCGCGCCCTGGGCGAGCGGCTTCCAGTCGTCGGTCCCGGCGCGGCGGATCGACAGCTCCGCCAGCCCGGCCCCGGTGCCGTTGACCAAAATGAAGTTGGACGCGCCGGCAAAAGCCGGCGACGCCACCACTAGTCCAATGAGGAAAAGAGCCCTGTTCATGGGCCCCGCCATACACCGGTTAAGGCGCTGGCGAAACTGGAGAATTAATGCCTAGGCAGCCTTGAGGTCGCCAAAGTTCGGGCGCGAGCGCCAGAACACGGGCGTCGAAGCCGGACCGTGGGTCATGGCTTCCTTGAGCGGCATCGCGGTCGAGCAGAACGCGCACTCGGCCGACAGCCGGCCGATGATCCAGTGCGTGCGGCCGCAGCCGGGGCAATGATTGACCTCGCCGTCGTGATAGACTGCGTGATAGCCTCGGGTGTTCGGATTGAACGGCCGGCGGCTTTCGATCGAACTCAGCATGGTACCTTCCTTCGAAACCATTTGACGGCTCAACGAGCGGTGAGTCGTTCAGTTTCATCGATGATCCGTCTAATCCCGTTTCGTGTCACCATTGCGGCACGATCTGTACCGCGGCGGGACAGTCCGTGACGCGAGCTGTGGATAGTAACCAATGATAAACCCTTTGCGAGCCAAAGTGGCCCCGGCAGCAGCATTGTGGACTGCGCTGCGGACTGGGGATGGGGCCATGGAGTCGAACGCGCGTTACTACAGCCGAAGGGCCGTCGAGGAACGGATGAAAGCCCAGCGCGCGATTACCGAGGCCGCCCGAGCGTGGCACGCCAAGCTGGCCCACGACTTCGCCGAACGCGCCAGCGCCTCCACCAGCGAAGCCCAGGCCGCGATCACCGCCTGACTTTTCGAGACGTCGCCTAGCCGATCGCCCGCCTGGGCTGGTATCGGCAAGCCATGACCGCGAAGCCCGATCCCGCCCTGCTGCGCCGGCTGCTGCGCGCCCGGGATCGGATCGATGCCGCGAGCCATGAGGAGTGGCCCGTGCCGCGGCTGGCGCGGGTCAGCGGCGTGTCTCAGGCGCATTTCGCGCGCTCCTTCAGGGACGCGTTCGGAGTGCCCCCGCACCGCTATTTGCTGACCCGCCGGATCGAGCGGGCCAAGGCGCTTCTGCGCGACACCGATCTGCCGGTCACCGACATCGCCTTCCAGACCGGGTGGAACAGCCTCGGGACGTTCGGCCGGATCTTCCGCGACGTCACCGGCCACAGCCCCAGCGAGCTTCGGGCGCGGGAGAAAGCGGCGCAGCATGCACTGACCCAGGTGCCCCACTGCTTCGTCAGCGCGGCGCACCGGCCGAACCTCAAAATGGCAGTTTTGGAGAAGCGGCGGCGGGAATCGGGCGATAATGGGACCGAAGACGAAACGGAGGTCCCATGAGCGAGGGTGTTCAGGTTTGCGGCATCTACGTCCGCGATCAGGATGAGGCGCTGACATTCTATGTGGAGAAGCTCGGCTTCGAGGTTCACACCGACGCGCGCAACGGCGATTATCGCTGGCTGACGGTGCGGCACCCCGACCAGGCCGACTTCCAGCTCGGCCTGTTCGTGCCGCAGGCGCCTTTGGTCGACGACGTCACGGCGCAGAATCTGCGGGAAGCGGTCGCTAAGGGCGCGATGCCACCCCTGGTGCTGGTGGTCGACGATTGCCGCGCCGCCTACGCGCAGATGCAGGGCCGCGGCGTCGAATTCACGCAGGAGCCGGTCGAGCGGTTCGGAAGCGTCGATGCCAGCTTCCGCGATCCGTCCGGCAACGGCTGGAAGCTCATCCAGGCACGCTAACATGTGCGGCATACCGGCGTGGCTCATCCTCGATGGAGGCAGAATTGAACTGGAACAAGTGGATTCGGCAGACTCATCGCTGGCTCGCGATCGTCTTCACGCTGACGGTCATCGCCTGCTTCCTGGCGCTCGCCATGGGGCAGCCGCCGCAATGGATCTTCTACCTGCCGTTGCCGCCGTTGTTCCTGCTGATGTTCAGCGGGCTCTACATGTTCTTCCTGCCGTACGCCGCGAAGCGGCAGGCCGCGCGGGGGCAGGCGTGAGCGCGTCGGCCGAGATCGACGCGAGGATCGCTGGCCTGAACGATTGGCGCGGCGCGACCTTGGCGCAGCTTCGCCGGCTGATCCGCGAGGCCGACCCCGACGTGGTGGAGACGGTCAAATGGCGCAAGCCGTCGAACCCGGCCGGAGTGCCGGTATGGGAGCATGCCGGGATGATCTGCACCGGCGAGCTGTACAAGGACAAGGTCAAGCTGACCTTCGCCCGCGGCGCCGGCCTCGACGACCCCGCCGGGCTGTTCAACTCGAGCCTCGGCGGCGGCACCCGGCGCGCGATCGACCTGCGCGAGGGGGAGCAGATCGACGCCGCGGCATTCAAGACGCTGATCCGCGAAGCGGTCGCGCTCAACCTGGCGCACAAGGGGGCTAGCCGGTCGATTTGAGGAAATGGCGCGCCCGAAAGGATTCGAACCTCTGACCCCCAGATTCGTAGTCTGGTGCTCTATCCAGCTGAGCTACGGGCGCGTGCCGGGAAACGGCAGGCGCGCGACATAGGGGGAGGATCGGATGCGCGCAACCCTCGACGCCGATTGTCAGTCTCGGCCGCCGCTCCTAGACAATCGGGCGATGCGGACGGCGCTCATTTTTCTCGGTTTGGCGGCGCTCTCCGGCTGCGTGTCGGGGAGCGCGCCGCCGTCGCTGTTACCAAGGGCGGCGGAGACGATCGATCCGCGCGTGGACGTCGTTCGTCCGCTGAACGACCGCGCGGTCGACCCGGACCTGGCCGGTCGGCTCGCGGCGCTGATCCGCCAGGCCCATGACGGCGATTCGGCCTTCCAGCCGGCCGCGGCTGAGGCCGAACGCCTCGCCAGCGCCGCCGGCGCTTCGCAGAGCGAGAGCTGGGTCTTAGCGCAGGAAGCCCTGTCGGCGGCGATCGCGGCGCGCGAGCCGACCGCGCGTGCGCTCGGCGACATCGACGCACTGGGCGCCGCAAAATTGCAGGCTCAGGCCGGGCTTGCGCCGAACGACCTGGCGGCGATCCAGAGCGCCGGCGCCGAGGTCGGAGCGATCGACCGGCGGCAGGCCGAGACGATCGCGGCGATCCACAGCCGGCTCGGCAGCTAAAGCTTGATCAGCGGGAGCACGCTCGCATGGTCGTCGGTCCACGGCTTGAATCCGGGCCGGGCCGGAAGCGCGGTCCATTTGTCGCCGCCGCTCCGCACCAGCCGAGCCATAGTCTCCGGTGACGGCGACAGAGCGATCCAGTCCGAGCCATATTCGTTGAGGCGAATTCGCTCGGCGTCCGGCCGGTAGGAGCGGCGCCGCGCCTGCCAGCCGCCATCGACGGCCGCTGCGGCGACCACCGGCATGAGGTCGAGATAGCGGTTGGAGATGTGGACGAGCAACAGGCCGTCGGGCGGCAGCAGCCGGCGATAGTCGGCGAAGGCCTCACGCGTCAGAAGGTGCATCGGAACCGCGTCCGATGAGAAAGCGTCGACGACCAGCAGGTCGGTGCTCGCCGGCCGCTCCCGCTCGATCAGCAACCGCGCATCGCCAAGCTCGATCGGAGCGGTCGGATTGCAGCGGGAGATGAAGGTGAACCGCCGCGGGTCGCGGGCGATTTGCACCACGGCGGGATCGATCTCGTAGAAGGTCCAGCGCTCCCCCGGACGGGAATAACAAGCGAGCGTCCCGGTCCCCAGGCCGACCACGCCGATCCGCGCCTTCGGGCCGAACAGCTGCGGCGCGGCGGCCATCGCCAAGCCCACGCCGGAGAGCGGCACGTAATAAGTGGTTTCCATCCGCTCGCGCTCGGGCGAGCCGAGGTTCTGGACGCCGTGAACGGTCGTGCCGTGGGCCAGCAGGCGCGAATTATTGGGACCCTGGCGGATCGAATAAATGCCGAAGAAGCTGCGCGTCATCTTGCCCGGCTCGGCGCTGAACTCGAGCCGCTGCCATCCTCCGGCAGCGAGCAGCAGAGCGGCGACCGCGACGACGAACAGCATCCGGTTGCCGATCGCGGCGATCGCGATGGTGAGGATGACGAGCCCGGCAATGCGGTTGGCGTCGCTCGAATAAGGAATGTCGAAAAAGCCGGTGCCGACCAGGGACAGGATCGCGACGAGGATCACGCCGCCGAAAGTCACGCGCCGCGCGACGTCGCTGCCGTCCCAGAGCTTGACCAGGCGGTCGAACGGGCTGCGCGTCCGCATCAGCCATGCGGCCGCGGCGAGCAGCAGCAGATGCTCGTAGGTCCAATCGAAGATCAACGGCGCGATGAGCGCGCAGAACAGGCCGCCGAGCGCTCCGCCGACCGACATCATCAGATAGAAAAACGTCAGGTGCTGCGCCGGCGGCCGGGTCTCAAACAGCCGGCTGTGGAGCGCCACCGAAGCGGTGAACAGGTTGACGATCGAGACGCCGCAAAAGACGACCGCGAGCCAGGTTTGATTCATGAAGATCGCGAAGCAGGCGAGGAGCAGGATCAGCGGCGCGATGCGGATCACGAAATCCGCCGGACCGCGCCTGGCGGCGAAGGCGAGCGTGAAGCTCAGCAGATAGGCACCCAGCGGAAGCACCCACAGCAGAGGCATGGCGATGATGTCGGTCGTGATGTGCAGCGTGGTCGACAGAATCAGGCCCGACGGCACCGCCGCGAGACAGATCCATTCGGCAATCTGCCGAGCGCCCGGCCGAGGCCCTGCGGCGGCTTGCGCGCGGGGCTCGGCGGCCGTCCTGGGCAGGCCGAGCGAGCACCAGCCAACGAGCAGGACGAGGAGGCCGTAGCCGACGCTCCACAGCCAGCCCTGCTCGCCGATCGGAAGCAACGGCTCGACCACCAGCGGGTAAGTGATCAGCCCGCCGAAGCTGCCTAGGTTGGAGGCGGCGTAGAGCGGATAGGGATCGCCGCCGCCGGTCAGCGCGAACCAGCGCTGGAGCAGCGGCGCTTGGGCGGAGACGACGAAGAACAACGGCCCGATCGACACCAGGAGCAGCCACGGCACCCACAGGAACGGGTTGGCGTCGGGAGGCGGCATCGCGGCCATCAGCCCGATCGGAAGCGTCAACGCGGCGAGCACCAGCGCGGCGACGTGGATCATCGCCTGCCGCGGCGGCTGGAACCGCCCGAGCCAGTGGGCATAAGCGTAGCCGGCGAGCAGCAGCGCCTGGTAGACCAGCATCGCCGAGTTCCACACGCTCGGCGCTCCGCCCAGCCGCGGCAGCGCCATCCGCGCGATCATCGGCTGGACCAGGAACAGCAGGAACGAACCGACGAAGATCGTCGCCACGAACCGCAGCCGGGCAAAACCGGCGGCCGGCCGCAACTCCTCAGCGATCGTCACCATAGACCCTCCCGCGGCGCACGCTAGCGCGAGCCGATGCGCTTTGGGTTAACGCGGCCGGCGCTCGATCACATAGGTGATATGTTGGCTACGCGGACAGCCGTTGCCGAGCGCCGACGAGCTCAGCCGCCCAGCGCCTTCACCCCGCGGACCACGGCCTCGACGGCCTCGTCGACATGCTCGAGATGAGTGCGGAAGCACAGGATCGCGCAGCGCAGCCGGTAGCTGCCGTCGATCCGGGTGCCGCTGAGCATCACCCGGCCTTCGTCCTGCACGTGCTTGATCAGCCGCTCGTTGAACTCGTCGACGTCGCCGGTCTTCGGCAGGTAGCGGAAGGCGACGACCGACAGGTCGGGCTCGGGCCCCGCATCCCAGCCGTCGAGCGCGGACAGCCGCGCATGGAAGTAGCGCGCGAGCTTGAGCTTCTCGGCCTGTGCCGCGCGGAACGCCGCGACGCCTGCCAGCTGCAGCGGCAGCCACAGCCGCAATGCCCGGAAATGCCGCGTCAATTCGGCCGACAGGTCGCCCGGCGACAGCCCGACGTCCGCGTCGACCGGCTGGTGCATGTAGGCTGCGGTCGCACTGAAGGCGTCGAGCAGGTCCCGGCCCTCGCGGACGAGCGCCGCTCCGGTGCCGTACGGCAGGAACAGGGTCTTGTGCGGGTCGAGCGCGACGCTGTCGGTCTGTTCGAGCCCGCGGAGGCGCGCCCGCCCCTCGTCGCACAGCCTGAACAGGCCGCCATAGGCGCCGTCGACGTGAAACCAGGCACCGTAACGCCGACACAATTCGGCAATCTCGGGCAGGGGATCGATCGATCCGGTGTCGACCGTCCCTGCGGAGGCGACCACCAGCCACGGCCGGACGCCGTTCCGCCGGTCTTCCTCCAGCGCCTGCTCGAGCGAATCGGCCGACATCCGGTAATTGGCATCGGTCGCGACCATTCGCCGCGGCGCTCGCCCGCGGCCGGCGATATGCAGCGCCTTGTCGATGCAATGGTGCGCGAACTGGGTCAGATAGACCGCACCGCCGCCGTCGGCATCGCGCGCCTCGCGGGCCGCGACGACCGCTGTCAGATTGGCGAGGCTGCCGCCCGAAGTCAGGGTTCCGGCGGCGGTCGCCGGATAGTCGATCGCCTCCGCAAGCCATTGCGTGCACGCATTTTCGAGGCGCACCGCGCCCGGTGCGGCCGGCGGGTGTCCCGAATATTTGTTCGATGCCGCGGCAAGCAGGTCGCCGAGCGCGGAATGGAACAGGCCGCCGCCCGGGATGTAGCCCATGAATCGCGGCGACGTCGTCGCGATCCCGGGCGCTTCGATACAGGCGCCGAAATAATCGAGGATCGCCGCCGGATCCCGTCCCGACTCCGGGAACTCCGGATCGAGCCGCTGGGCAAAGGCTTCGGCCGCCGGGCGAAGGCTCGGCGCGTCCTCGACCCCGTCGAGGAAATTGAGGGCATGAGCGAGGGCTTGGCCGCCGAGCGCCTGGCGCTGACCGGAATCGGGCTCGAGCGGACGAGTCCGCGCCCGCAGTGCTTCGATTTCGCTCCGCAGCTGGTCGATCATCCGGCGATCAGGCGCGCGGCATCGAGCGCGTGATAGGTCAGCACGCCGGTCGCCCCGGCACGCTTGAAGCCGAGCAAGGTCTCGAGGATCAGCGCGTCGCGGTCTCCCGCCCCGGCAGCGGCGCCGGCCTCGATCATCGCATATTCGCCGCTCACTTGATAAACGAAGGTCGGCACTCCGAACGCGTCCTTCACCCGGGCGAGCACGTCGAGATACGGCAGGCCGGGCTTGACCATCACCATGTCGGCGCCCTCGGCGAGATCGAGCTCGAGCTCGCGCAGCGCTTCCTCGATGTTCGCCGGGTCCATCTGATAGCCGCGCTTGTCGCCCTTGAGCCGGCCGAGCGACCCGACCGCCTCGCGGAACGGGCCGTAAAAGGCCGAGGCATATTTCGCGGCATAAGCCATGATCGCGACGTTCTGGTGGCCCGATTCCTCGAGCGCCTGACGGATCGCCGCGACCCGCCCGTCCATCATGTCCGAGGGCGCGACGATGTCGGCGCCGGCCGCAGCCTGGACCAGGGCCTGCTGGGCGAGAATCGCGACCGTATCGTCGTTGATGACATAGCCCGTGCCGTCGATCAGCCCGTCGTGACCGTGCGCGGTGTAAGGGTCGAGCGCGACGTCGGTCAGCACGCCGATTTCGGGCACCGCATCCTTGATCGCCTTGATCGCGCGGCAGATGAGGTTGTCGGGGTTGAGCGCCTCGCGAGCATCTTCGGTGCGCAGCTCATTGGGCGTGTTCGGGAACAGTGCGATGCACGGGATGCCGAGGACGGCGGCGTCCCTCGCCCTCGCGCCGAGCCGATCGACGCTCCAGCGCGACACACCGGGCAGCGAGCCGATCGGCTCCTCGCGATCGTCGCCGGCGCACACGAAGACCGGCCAGATGAAATCGGACGGATGAAGACGGTGCTCGGCGAGCATGTCGCGCATCCACGGCGCAATCCGGCCGCGGCGCATTCGGAGGCTGGGGAAGGACGGCATTGCTGCGCCTATAGCGCCATTGCCACCGCTAGCCAGCCGGGTTGAGCGCCCCGCCGGGCTCGCGCGTCGCGAGCGCTTCCTCGGTCGTCTCGTCCTCGCCCGGCCCGTCGGGCGCCATCCGCGCCTGCCTCCAGCCGCCCTTGAGGTAGTAAGCGGTCGCGAGGCCGACGTTGATCAGCGAGGTCACCGGAAAGCTGGTCCAGATCGCGTCGGGACCGAGCCAGCCGTAGGTCGCGAAGATCCAGCCGAAGCGGATCGGCACCAGCCCGACGGCGAGGATGACCAGCGGCGCCCACACCGCCCCGTTGGCGCGAACCGTCGCGAACAGCACCATCATCACCCCGAACAGCAGGAAGTTCCAGGTCGCAACCACGTGGATGTGGCGGGCGATCGGCAGCGCCGGGCTGTCGCCGCCCATGAACAGGGCGAGCACCGCGCGGTCGGCGAGCGTCAGCAGCACGATCAGGACGCCGGTGATCAGCAGCGACTGAACGACCCCGACGCGGGTGATCCGGCCGACCCGGTCCCACAGCCCGGCGCCGATATTCTGCGCCGCCATCGCGCTGACCGCGGCCCCGAGCGCCATCGCCGGCATCTGGACGTAGGTCCACAGCTGCAGCGCGACCCCGAAGGCCGCGGTGGTGTCGACGCCCTCGCGATTGACCATTCCGACCAGCGCCAGCGCCGACAGCGAGATGACGATCATCTGGAGGCCCATCGGCAGGCCCTTGACGACGATCGTTTTCAGGATCCCGAGGTCGCACCATAAATAGCGAAGCTCGCTGCCGCGCAGCCGCAGCGGCAGGTCCTTCCAATAGATGTAGCCGAGAAGGCCAAGCAGCGCGACGTAGTTCGCGATCAGGGTCGCGGTCGCCGAGCCGGCGATCCCCATCCGCGGCGCGGGACCGATCCCGAGGATGAACACCGGGTTCAATGCGCTGTCGAGCACGACGGCGACGATCATGAACCACAAGGGCGTCATGCTGTCGCCCGCCCCGCGCAGCGCCATCATCAGCAAAGTGAGGAGCAGCAGCGCCGGCATGGCGAGGAAGATCACCGTCAGATAGGACCACGCCAGTGGCGCGGCTTCCGGCGGCGTCCCGAGCACGCCGAGGATGCTGCCCGAGAGGTAATAGCCGCCGATCGCGATCAGGATCGTGATCAGCAGGAACGCCCCGCCGGCAGTGCCGAAGATGCGCCGCGCGCGGTCGACGTCCCTGCGCCCCCATGCCTGGCCGATCAGGATGGTCGAGGCCATTCCGAAGCCGAACACGAACGAGGTCAGCAGGAACATCACCATGTTGGCGTTGGACGTCGCGGCGAGCGCCCCCTCGCCGAGGAAGCGCCCGACCCAGATGGCGTTGATCGTGCCGTTCAGCGACTGGAGGATCGAGCTGGCGAGCGTCGGCAGCGCAAAGGCGAGCAGCGTCTTGGCGATGGGACCTTGCGTGAGGTCGCCGCGTTTCGGTGCTGCTGCGTCGGCCATCCGCTCTCCTCGTTGTTCTCCGGCGAAGGCCGGAGCCCAGGCCGCTGCAAAGCAGCGGTCCCCGCTGCCTTGGACCCCGGCCTTCGCCGGGGAACGCCTACCCCAGCCGTTCCAACGCCGCGCGCAGCCGGTCGGCCTCGGCGGCTTTCGCTTCATGATCGGCCCGCGCTTTCTCGACCGCTTCCGGCTTGGCTCGCTCGGTAAAGTTGGGATTGGCGAGACGTGCGGCGAGCCCGTCGCGTTCCTTCTCCGCGGCGGCAGCGCCCTTTGCCAGGCGGTCCTTCTCCGTCGCGAGATCGATGACGCCTTCGAGCGGAAGCGCGAAGGTGGCCTCGTCGACCACAACCTGGGCCGCGCCCTTGCCGGGGAACTTCGACAGCTGAATCGATTCCAGCCGAGCCAGGCGCGAGATCATGCCATGATTGCGATCGAGCCGGGCTGCCGTCTCGTCCGATGCATCAGCGGCGAACAGGGTGAGTTTAGCCGAGGGCGGAACGTTGAGCTCGGTGCGGGCGGAACGGACTTCGCTGACCAGCCGGACCAGCCAATCGAGCTCGACCTTCGCACGCTCATCGATCTGCGCCTCCGGCTCCGGCCATTTCGCGACGATCAGCTCGTACGGCCGCTCGCCCATCGCCTGCCACAATTCCTCGGTGATGAACGGCATCAGCGGGTGGAGCATCACCAGGATCTGGTCGAACGCCCAGGCGGCGACGCGGCGGGTTTCGTCGGCGGCACTTTCCCCCTCCCCTTGATGGGGAGGGGTAGGGGTGGGGTGACCGCGGACGTCGAGCGCGGCGCCACCGTCACCCCCACCCTGCCCTCCCCCATTAAGGGGGAGGGTTCTCGACAGTTCACCTTTCACCAGCTCGACGTACCAGTCGCAGAAGGTGCCCCAGACGAAGTGATAGATGGCGTCGGCCATTTCGTCGTAGCGCAGCTCGTCGAAGGCCCGGTTGAGCTTCGCCAGCGTCTCGACCAGCTCGCCGATGATCCAGCGGTTGACCGGCAGCTCGGCCGCGGGCGCGGCGATGCTGTCGCTGGCGCCGACGCCGTTCATCTGCAGGAACCGCGCGGCGTTCCACAGCTTGGTCGCGAAATTGCGATAGCCCTCGACGCGCTTCTCATCGAGCTTGATGTCGCGGCCCTGGCTTTCCATCGCCGCGAGAGTGAAGCGCAATGCGTCGGCGCCGTACTTGTCGATCAGCCCGATCGGATCGACCGTATTGCCCTTCGACTTGGACATCTTCTGCCCGTGCGCGTCGCGGACGAGGCCGTGAAGGTAGAGCGTCTTCCACGGCGGTTGCTGCATGAACTCGATCCCCTGCATCGCCATCCGCGCGTCCCAAAAGAAGAGGATGTCGAAGCCGGAGATGAGCACGTCGTTGGGGTAGTGGCGGGCGAGCTCTGATCCTCCCTCCCCCTTGTGGGGAGGGTTGGGGTGGGGGCCAGCGGCGTCCGCCGCTGAAAGAGTCTCTTGCGCCGCAGACGCGGCGCGCCCCCCTCCTCGATCCTCCCCCACAAGGGGGGAGGTGGCTTCTTCGGGCCAGCCGAGCGTTGCGAAGGGCCACAGCGCGGAGGAGAACCAGGTGTCGAGGACGTCTTCGTCCTGGCGCAAAGGCCGGTCGCCGGCGAGCTTGCGCGCGTCTTCCTCGCTCTGCGCGACGAAGATCGTGCCGTCCTCGGCATACCACGCCGGAATCCGGTGACCCCACCATAGCTGGCGCGAAACGCACCAGGGCTGAATGTTTTCGAGCCAATTGAACCAGGTTTTCTCCCATGTCTTCGGCACGATCCTGATCTCACCCGAGCGGGTCGCGTCGAGGACTGGCCCAACCAGCTTGGCTGCATCGACATACCATTGGTCGGTCAGCCACGGCTCGATCACCACGCCCGAGCGGTCGCCGTAGGGCGTCGGAATGATGCGATCCTCGACCCGGACGAGAGCGCCCTCGCCTTCGAGCAGCTCGACCACGCGCGTGCGGGCGTCCTCGCGCGATACCCCGATCAGCTCGTCCGGGATCAGCGCGTCCTGCGTCTGCACGACGTGCGCGGTCGCATCGAACATGTTGAGCATTTCGGACGGCTTGAAGCCGGCGCGTTTGCCGACTTCGAAATCGTTGAAGTCGTGGCCGGGCGTGATCTTGACCGCGCCGGAGCCGAGCTCGGGGTCGGCATGTTCGTCGGCGACGATCGGGATCAGGCGGCCGGTGATCGGATGCTTGATCTGCTTGGCGATCAGCGTCTTGTAGCGCTCGTCGTCCGGGTGAACGGCGACGGCCATGTCAGCGAGCATCGTCTCGGGGCGCGTAGTGGCGACCTCGATCGCTCCGCTGCCGTCCGCAAGCGAATAGCGCAGGGTCCAGAACTTGCCCTGGACGTCGCGGGTCTCGACCTCGAGGTCGCTGATCGCGGTCTGGAACTTGGGGTCCCAGTTCACGAGGCGCTTGTCGCGGTAGATGAGGCCGCGCTTGTGCATCTCGACAAACGTGTAAGTGACGGCGCGCTGATAGCGCTCGTCCATGGTGAAGCGCTCGTGGGCCCAGTCGCATGACGCGCCGAGGCGGCGGAGCTGGCGGGTGATCGCCCCGCCCGACTGCGCCTTCCACTCCCACACATGTTCGAGGAACGCCTCGCGGCCGATCTCGGCGCGCTTGACGCCCTGGCTCTCGAGGTTGCGCTCGACCACCATCTGGGTCGCGATCCCGGCATGGTCGGTGCCGACGACCCACAAAGCGTCCTTGCCGAGCATCCGCTCGCGCCGCGTCAGCACGTCCTGCAGCGTATTGTCGAGCGCATGGCCGATGTGCAGCGAGCCGGTGACGTTGGGCGGCGGCATGACGATGGTCCACGGCGTCGCGTCGGGACGGTTGGGCCGGAACAGCCCGCGCGATTCCCAATGCGCGTACCAGCGCTCCTCGATCGCCTTTGGGTCGAAGGTCTTCGGAAGCTCGCTCATGCCACAGTGCGGTTAGCGATGCCGCGCTGCAGCATCAACCGCTACGGCCCGACGTCCTCGTCGCTGCTTTGCGGCTGCTCGATCTTGGTCGGCGGTCCCGGCGCAAGCTCGAGCGCCTTGGCGATATTCTCGTCCCACCCGTAAATATCCGGCCGAAACTGGATGCGCGCGCCGTCCCAGAAGGCGGTCTGATAGAGCAGCCGCACGGGGATCTTCTGAGGCAGCTGGACGAAGCTCTGATCGTCCTTTTCCATGGCCTTCTGGAATTGCTCGAGCACGCCTTCCTGCTGCGCCAGGTCAGTGGCGAACTGGACGGCATTCTCGACCCGGACGCAGCCGTGGCTGCGATGGCGCTGGTCCTCGCTGAACAGCGCCTTGGCCGGCGTGTCGTGGAGGTAGATCGCCTGGTCGTTCTGCAGGTCCAGCTTGACCAGTCCGAGCGAGTTCTTGGGGCCGGACAGCTGGACGTACTGGCCGTCCTTCATGATGAACTTGTTCGCGCGGAGCCAGCTTTGGCTTTTCTTCGCCAGCTCCTTCTCGCCGATGCCCTTTGGCACCGTCCAGGTCGGCTTTGCGACCAGCCGGTAGAGCGGCGACTGCAGCTGCGGAGTCGGCTTGTCGGATTCGCCGGCGACGACCTTGCGGCGATCGACGTGCTGTCCGTCGCGCCAGTAATCGAGCGTGGTCGCGGCGGTGTTGACGTCGATCCGGGTCTTGGGCGGATCGCGCTGCAGCCAGCGGAGCCGCTCCATCGCGACGGCGAGCTGCCGGGCGCGCGCGGCCGGCCCGGTGCTCAGCGCCTCGATCGTTTCCTTGCCGAGCACGCCGTCGGGCTTGGTCCCGGAGTCCGACTGGAATTGCTTTACGGCGGCAACGAGCTGCGGCGTGTAGGTCGTTGGCGCAGCGGCGCCGCCTCCCGGCTTTTGACCGGAACCTTGCGGCGGCGCCGTATTCGCCTCCGGAAGGTACCCGCCCGCGCGGAGCACGGCGACGATCGCGGGGATACGCTCGTCGCGGGCGCCGGGCTTGATCGGACGGTCGGCGGCGATCCGCTGCTGCCCCGGCTGGCCCGCCTGCTGGGCGTAATGGATGAACGCCTGGCTCAGCGCCTTGTATTCGTCGGTCTGCGGTGCGAGCGAGTCGAGCCACTCGCCGACATTATGGTTCTGCAGCGCCTGCTGAAGGCCGGCCCGAACGTCGGTCTTGGCACGCGGGATCGTGTACACCTCGAACAGCTTGTTCGGGTCGGAATAGCCGTTGGCGAGCGCCGAGGCATATTTGAGCGCGGCCTGGACCAGCGCCTCCCCGTTCTCGCCGCCTTTCAGGAACAGCTCGGGCTTGAGCCCGTGCGCCGGGGCCTGCGCAATCGCTTCCCGGATCTGCTTCTCGGCGCTGTTGTCGAGGGTGATTCCCGATGGAGCGGCGGCGGACGCGCTATCGTTGGAGGAATTGCCCTGCGAGCAGGCCGCGAGGGAGGTGACGCACAGGGCGAGACCGAGGGCCGCGCCGATCCATACTTTGGTACTCATCGCCGCTTGAACGGCTGTCACCGGCAACTTGTTTCGTCAGTCTTCCTGCAGGTTGGGGTCGCGCAGGCCCTGGCCGATCGCTCCGCGAGCGCTTTCGGCCTCGCTGCTGGTGACCGGATAGGCGCAATAATCGGCAGCGTAGAAAGCACTCGGACGGTGATTACCGGACAGGCCGACGCCGCCGAACGGGGCGCTCGAAGGAGCGCCGTTGGTCGGCTTGTTCCAGTTGATCACCCCCGCCCGCACATTGGCCCAGAATTTGTCGTACAGCTCGGGGGTGCCGCCGATCAGGCTCGCAGCCAGCCCGAACCGGCTGTTGTTCGCCTCGTCGATCGCGGCGTCGAAATCCTTGACCCGGACGATCTGGAGCACGGGCCCGAAAATCTCCTCGTCGGGCCGACTTTTGACCTCGGTCACATCGATCAGACCGGGGGTGAGGTAGGACAATTCCTTGAACGGCCGGTCGAGCCGCCTCAGCGCCTTACCGCCTTTCATCATCAGCTCGAGCCACTGCTCCTGGACGTGGTCGGCCGCGACATTGTCGATCAGCGGGCCCATGAACGGCTGGGGGTCGGCGAACGGGTGGTCGACGATGATCCGGTCGATCAGCCCCTGCACGGCGTCGATCAGCGCGGCGTGCTTGCCGTCTTCGACGATCAGCCGCCGCGCCGCGGTGCAACGCTGGCCCGCGGACAGATAGGCCGACTGGATCGCGATCGTCGCCGCGGCCTCGATATCCTTCGCATTCCAGACGACCAGCGGATTGTTGCCGCCGAGCTCGAGCGCGAGGATTTTGTGCGGCGCTTCGGCGAACTGGCGGTGGAGCGACATTCCGGCGCGCGCCGAGCCGGTGAACAGCAGCCCGTCGATGCCCGCGTCGCCGGCAAGCGCCTTGCCCTGCTCCGGGCCGCCGATCAGCAGCCGGACGGCGCCTTCGGGAACGCCGGCCTGGTGGAAACACTCGACCAGCATCGCGCCGACCGCCGGCGTTTTTTCCGACGGCTTGAACACCACCGCGTTGCCGGCGATCAGCGCCGGGACGATGTGGCCGTTGGGCAGGTGCGCCGGGAAATTGTACGGCCCAAGCACGGCGAGCACGCCGTGGGGCTTGTGGCGCACCGCGATCCGATTGCCGAGCGCGGCCTCGAGCTTCCGCTGCGGAGTCCGCTCGGCATAAGCGTCGATCGAAATCTCGACCTTGTTGACGACCGAGGCGACCTCGGTCTTCGCCTCCCACAGCGGCTTGCCGGTCTCCTTCGAGATCAGCTCGGCGAATTCCTGCTCGCGCTTGCGCACGACGTTGGCGAACCGGCGCAGCGCCTCGATGCGGTAGGCGACCGAGTGGGCGGCCCACGAACCCCAGGCGGAGCGCGCCGCGGCAACCTCCGTCGCGGCGTTGCCGATCGCGCCCGACCACAGCTCTTCGCCGGTCGCCGGGTCGAACGAAACCAGGCTCGTCGCCATCGGCGCCGCCTTTACGCTCGCTTCGCGCTCGTCAACCTTGCGGTGCATCGACACTCATCGCCTCGCCCATCCGTCGGACGGCATTAACCTTGTCCTCGAAGGGCCGCCAGTCGTCGCGTTCGGCGATCGCCGACCAGATCGCCTCGACCTCCTCGATGTGCATCGAGCAGGGACCCAGATCGGACCAATATGGGTGCGTTCGCGCCCGTTCGCGGCCGATGAGCGATCTGGCGAGCGCCCGGAACGACTCTGACGGATAATGTTCGGGCCCGGGGTCGCGGCCGCCGCGCCAGTCGAAGAAGATCCGGTCGATCGGCCCTTCGCGCGTTGCCAGCGCCTCGATCAGCGCGGCGGCCACCTCGCGATCGGACGCGATGCCGAGCCGGCGCGACATGGCCGCGACCAGCGCCTGCTCGAACCGTCGGCTCCAGCCGGCGAGCAGGTCCGACAAGGGTGGAGCATCGGTCACCAGCGAAAGCGAGCCGGCGAGCTGCGCCAGATCCCAATGGATCGCCTCCGGCTGTCGCCCGAAGGCGTAAAGCCCGTAATGGTCGAAATAGGCAGCGGTGAACTCAGGGTCCCATTCCGGCGTGAACCGCCACGGGCCGTAGTCGAAGCTCTCGCCCGTTACGTTAATGTTGTCGCTGTTGAGCACGCCGTGGACGAAGCCCGCGGCGAGGTAGGAAGCGGCGAGCGTGGCGGTTACCCCGCCGACCACATCGAACAGGCGAAGCGCGTTGGCCTGGTCGTCGGTCTCGGGCTCCTCGCCGTACAGGTTCGCGAGGCAATAGCGGACCAGCTTCCGGATGTTGTCGTCCTGGCCGAAGAACGCCAGCCGCTGGAAGGTGCCGATGCGGATATGGCCATGGCTGAGCCGGGTCAGCACCGCCGAGCGGGTCGGCGACGGCTCGTCGCCGCGCTCGAGCGCCTCGCCGGTATCGAACAGGGCAAACGTCTTCGAGGTGTTTACACCGAGCGCTTCGAGCATCTCGGTCGCGAGGACTTCGCGGACGCCTCCTTTCAGAGTCAGGCGCCCGTCGGCATGGCGGCTGTACGGCGTCTGGCCCGAGCCCTTGGTGCCGAGGTCGAGCAGGCGATCGCGTTCGTCGCGGAGCTGCGCGAACAGAAACCCGCGGCCGTCGCCGATGTCGGGGTTGTATACCCGAAACTGGTGGCCGTGGTAGCGCAGCGCCAGCGGCTCCGAGAGGTTGTCCGGCAGCGGCTCGAACCGGCAAAAATGCCGGCTCCACTTCTCTTCATCGAAGTCGAGCCCGACGCGTTCGGCCCAGCGGTGATTGAGGAAGCGCGGCGCGCATTGCGGAAATTCCGCAGGCTCCACGCAATCGTAGAAATCGCCGCCGAGTTCGAGAATTTGGGGATCGGGGCGGTAGTCGATCACCGCGGTCAGGCGACCGCGTTCTTCAGCTTCGTGAGGGCCGCGCTGTCCGGCTCGTCGGTGGCGATCGTCCCGGCGAGCCTGCCGTTGCGGTCGAACAGCAGGACCGTCGCGGTATGGTTCATCTTCATTCCGTGCCCGCCGTCCATCGGCTCGGGCTCGGCGAAGATGCCATATTGCTTCTTGACCCGGTCGATCTGGGCCTGGCTTCCGGTCAGGCCGATGATCGGCGAGCCGAACAGTTCGGCATATTGGCCGACTTCCTTCGGGCCGTCGTTCCTTGGGTCGATCGTCACGAAGACGATGTCGAAAGCCTTATCGCCGCCGCTTTGGTCGCGCAGCTTGACGAGCCGCGCCAGCGTCGTCGGGCAGACGTCGCCGCACTGGGTGTAGCCGAAGTAAATAGTGTGGGGCCGGCCGGCGAGCCGCGCGCTCGAGAACGGCTTGCCGTCGGCACCGACCAGGGTGAACGGGCCGCCCAAGCTGCTCGCTGCCGGTGCGCTGACGATTTGCGGCGCCCGGCTCTTGACCTGCGGCAGGAGGAGCAGCGCCGCAACGCCCGCGACGGCGAGGGCGACAAGGACCCACAACAGGGTTCGGACTCGCTTCAGGTTGCGGCGTGGCGGCCGGGCATCTTCGGTCATGGCCGGCGCTTTGCCAAAGGTCGGCAAGCAAAGCAAAGGCGGCGCTCCCGATTGGAAGCGCCGCCCTGCTTTTTCGCGCGGATGCCGCCCCGCGCGGGCTCGTTAGAACTGAACGTTGATCGAGGCCGAGACCGTCCTTGGTGCGCCAATCTGGACGAACGGCGGGTTGCCCCACACGCCCGTGCCGGCGTTGATCGACTGGCTGAGGCCGCCGCCGAACCCGCCGACGTAGAATTTGTCGAACAGATTGTAGACGTTCAGCTGGAAGTAGGTCTGCTTGAGCGCCGGCGAGAAAGGCTCCAGCTTCACCCGCGCGTCGAGATTGACGAGCCAGTAAGCCGGCGCCGTGCGACCGAAGACGACCTGTGGCGTAGCGGCCGGAGTGGTCGCCGGACACCCGGCGGCAACGGTGCCGGGGCAATCCACGTCCCCGCGGAACATCAGCTGATTGTTGTCGAAAATGTACCGCGGGCCGGTGCGCTTGGCCTGGACGCCGAGGGTGACCGGACCGAGGTCGCCGACCGCCGAGACGCCGTAGGTGTACTTCGGCGCGCCCGACTCGCGATTGCCCTTGGTGAAGGCGCAGCTGCGGAATGCCGTCGGCGAATCCGGATCGATCGTATCGCAGGTGACTCCAGTCGGCAGCGCGCCGGTCTGGATATTGTCCTTGATCTTGCTCTTGTTCCAGGAGCCGAAGGCATAGAGCGTTACCTCACGCACCGGTTCGTAGGCGATCGAGCCGTCAACACCCCACTTGTTGACCGTGCCGAGGTTGCGGAAGACGGACACGTTCAGCTCGGGGTCGAAGGCCGAGGCCTGGCGGTTGGTGAAGTGCGTATACCACCCGCTGAGCTGCGCCTGGATCTTGCCGGTCCGATAGCGCAGGCCGCCATCGAAGCTGTCGGTGACCTCCGGCTTCGGATTGGCTTGTTCGGCGATCAGCGGGAAGAAGAAGCTGTTGTAGAGGTTGTCCGTGCTCGGCACCGACAGGCCCCGCGAATAGCTCGTGAACGCGCTGAGTTGAGGGGTGAAGTCATAGATCAAGCCGATGTTCGGAAGCAGCTTGTCATATTTGAACTTGCGCTTCCCGGGCGGCGACCAGCCACTGATCACGCGGCCGGTGTCAGGGTCGAAGACAAACGGCTGCACGGCGAGGATCGCGGCCTCGCGCACGGGATCTCGCCCAAAGCATTCGACGAAGCCCGAAGCGCTCGACGTAAAGCAGTAATTGTGCAGCCGGCGAACGAAGAACGGCGCCCGAAGGCCGACATTCACAGTCAGCCTGTTGTCGAGGAACTCGCCGCGATATTCGCCCGAGAACTGGTTGAGGATGGCGTGGGAAATCCGATCGCGCTTTTGGAGCGTCACGCCGAGGACATCGGCTTCGGGATCGTTGCGCGGGAAGACGTCGGTCGGCTCGCCGTTCGCCTGGAGCAGGCCAACTTCGCCGGTCTGACGGTGCCGAGCGGAGTCGTTCGTGTAGCCGACGCGGACCATTTGCCCGGGGGCGAAGTCCCAGCGAAGACCGGCGATCACGCCGAAGCGATCGGTGTGGGTCTGGCTCGGTGAGAGCACGTTCACCTGGTCAAGCAAATCGCCGTCGCCATTGATGTCGCGGCCGAAGTAAGCGCTGCCACCGAAAAAGCCGGGCAGGCAGGTATTAAAAGCGTTCGTCGGCGTAGCCAGACAGGAGGTGGGTGTCGCAGTGGCAGGCGGCCGAGGGAGCGGCCCTGCGCCGTCGGGATCCGGCGGCTGAGCCGGATTGACGTCGCGCAGGCCCTCGAAACCGCTGACCGTTCCGCCGCCGTTGGCCTTCACATATTGGTAGCTCGGGTCGACCGTCAGGACGAGGCCGTCCATCAGGGTGAACTTTGACGCTCCGCGGATGTTTCCGGTGTTTGACGGATTGTAGCGCCGGTCGAATTCGGTGCCGCAACTCGCCTGGGCGAACGGAGCCGGAGCCGGAGCATCGGCGACGCCGGCTTGCGGCGTGTCGACCTGGCACGGGAAGTTGATGATGTAGAACCGCTCGTCCCGGTTGGTCGGATAGCGGTTGTTGGCATTCGGTCCGACGAGGCGATCGAGCCGATCCGCCGGAGCGTTGGTGATGCCGATGTCATGATCGGTCCGCAGCGGCAGGGAGCCGAAGAAGTTGTTGCGGTTCTGGTTGTAGTGGCCGGCGAGCGAAACGAAGTCGCCATTACCGCCGATCGGCTGCCAGATTTTGCCATTATACTGCTGCTTGCTGACCTTGCCGTAATTATTGAACGGCAGGTTGTTCTTGGTGCGCGAGGCCGCGAAGTAGGCGCGGGTGCCCCACGGGCCGATCTCACCGGTGTTCACCACTCCGAACAGCCGCCAGTAATCCCAGTCGCCGGTGGAGGCGACGCCGCGGAATCCGAACTCCTTGGTCGGGGTCATCGTGCGATAGTTGACCGTGCCGCCGACCGCTGAGGCCGTCGGCGAATCGACGTCCGTCGAGCCGAGGTTGACGTTGACCTGCTCGATCAGCTCGGGGTCGATCTGCTGGTTCGAGAAGATCGCGTAATTGCCGCTGTCGTTGAGCTGGATGCCGTCGAAGGTCAGGCTGATCCGGCTCGAGTCGAAGCCGCGGATGGTCAGCGTGCCGCCCGACGATCCGTAGGCGTCGTTGTTCTGGAAGCTGACGCCCGGAACCATGTTGATCGTGTCGAGGATGGTTTGCCCGGGATTGCTGCGCGAGATGATTTCCTGAGTGAGGACCACCTTGGCCTTGGGCGTGTCGGGCGTCTGCACGCCCCCGACATCGCGGGCGCGACTGCCGGTGATGATGATCGCCTTGTTTTCGGCTTCGACCGTGCCGGTCGACTGAGCGTAAGCGGTGGCGGGCATGAAGACAGCCGCCGACGAAAGCAAAAGTACGGTCTTTTTCACAGGATAACCCCCCGGCTAAACGCGGTACATTAAGAGGAATGCTGGGGCGGCTATAGCCGTCGAACGGCAGTTTTGTGACAGCGGCCAACCGGACTCGCCTGAATCCCTCAAACCGTTGCCTTTAGAACACGCTTCCCCGCTCAGCCGCCCCCGCGACTCGCCGCGAAAGCAGCACTTATCGGGGAGTCAATCAAGTGGGTTGGGATTCTTACCGCCGGGCGTCGAGCGATCGCCCGAGCGCGACGAACGCATAGACCAGCGGCGGGACGAGAACCGCCGACAATACCACCTTGGCGAGCATCTGGCCGAGGATCAGCTCGCCGATCGGGAACACGCCGTAAAAAGCGATGGTGATGAAGATCAGCGTGTCGACGATCTGGCTGAGGATGCTGGCGATTCCGGCGCGAAGCCACAGCAGGCCCGATCCCTCGCGCGCCTTGAGCCGGCTGAAGATCGTGACGTTGAGGAAGGTCGACGTGCCGTAGGCGATGATCCCACCGATCCAGATTCGTGGGGTTCCGCCCATCACCGTCTCGAACGCCGCGAGCCGCTGCGGGTCCATCTGCGGCGATGCCGGAACCGCGAGCACGACCAGGCTGAGCAGCAGCGACACGATCAGCGGAACGAAACCGATCAGGACCAGCCGGTTGGCGATCGCCCGGCCGTGCAGCTCGGCGACCGAGCTCGAGGTCACCACCAGCAGCAGGAAGGCAAAGATTCCCGCCTCGACCGCGAGCGGTCCGAGCGCGACCTGCTTGTTGCCGAGCACCCCGGCGATGCACACCATGCCGCCGTAGAATAAAGCGAAGGCGAACAGCGAGAGCGGGATTGCGGGCGCGGCTTGCGGCTCGCGCGCCGCGGCTTCGACTTCGGTGGTCATGGACGAAGGCGTAACGCGTTTGCGCGTCGGCGCAAGCGCCGCTAGCCACGCGACCCGATGACCTCCCCTGCCCTCGATGTGGTCGCGATCGGCGATGCGATCGTCGACGTGATCGCAACCTGCGACGACGATTTCATCGCCGAGCGCGGGTTGACGAAGGGCTCGATGCAGCTGCTCACCACCAAGCAGGCGGACGAGCTGTACGCGGCGATGGGCCCGGCGCGGGAAGTCAGCGGCGGATCGGCCGCGAACAGCATGGCGGGTGTCGCCGCGCTGGGCCTCAACGCCGGGTTCGTCGGCCAGGTCGCCGACGACCAGCTCGGCGAGATTTTCGCGCACGACATGCACTCGCTCGGCGTGCGGTTCGAGACTCCGCCGATCGCGAGTCCGCCGCCGACCGGGCGTTGCCTGATCCTGGTCACGCCCGATGCCCAGCGCACGATGAATACCTGTCCGGGAGCCAGCCATGACCTGACTCCCGCGGCCCTTGACGAGGAGATGATTCGCTCGGCTTCCGTCACGTTTCTCGAAGGCTATTTGTGGGGCCCCGAGCGCCCGCGCGAGGCGATGCTCAAGGCCGCCGACATTGCGCATTCGGCGGGCCGCACGGTCGCTTTCACTTTGTCGGAAAGCCTGTGCATCGGCGATCGCCGCGACGGCGTCTGGCAGATGATCGAGGCGGGGACGGCCGACATCCTGTTCGGCAACGAGGACGAGATCCGTCATTTGACGGGATGCGCGGCGGTCGAAGATTGCATCGCGGCGCTTTCATCCAAGGTGCGGACCCTGGTGATCACGCGCGGTCCGGACGGGGCGCTCGCGGTCGAGGGTCGAGCGAACGTCGCGATTGGAGCGGCGCCGGTCGAGCGCATCGTCGACACGACGGGCGCCGGCGACCTGTTCGCCGCCGGCTTCCTCTCCGCGCGATGCCGCGGGCACGACCTCAAGGCGTGCCTCGAAGCCGGGTCGCTCTGCGCAGCCGAAGTGATTTCGCATTTCGGAGCGCGTCCTGAGCGGGATTTGAAGGAGCTCGTGCGCCTGTGAACGAGGTGCCAGACACAAATCCTCCCCGGAACGGGGAGGGGGACCGCTCGGCGAAGCCGAGTGGTGGAGGGGGCCCGCGCCGGTTCAATCCGGAAGTTCTTCGAACTCCGATCAAGCAGGTGAAGCGAGCGCGCCATCTGCGGCGGAAGATGAGCTTGCCGGAGGTCCTGCTGTGGCAGGTGCTGCGCAAGCGCCCGGAAGGGTACAAGTTCCGAAAGCAATTCCCGATCGGCGAGATCACCGTCGACTTCGCTTGCCTGGAGTCCCGCCTCATCATCGAAGTCGATGGCGAGGGGCATAGTTTCGGCGATCAGCCAAGGCGCGATGCTGCTCGGGATGCACTGCTGAAGCGGAAAGGATTCCGCGTCACGCGGATTGCCGCACGCGATGTGCTGAAAGACATGGACGCCGTGATTCGCTTGATCCTTGCGACTTGTTCGGAGGTGCGCCCCCTCCACCACGACGCTGCGCGTCGCGGTCCCCCTCCCCGTTCCGGGGAGGATTTACTGTGAACCACATCAAGCGCCTCGCCGTCTATTGCGGCTCGGCGGCGGGCGCGCAGCCGGTCTTCCCCGACTGCGCCCGCGCGACCGCCAAGGCGATGGTCGAGCACGACGTCGACCTCGTCTACGGCGGCGGCCGGCTCGGCCTCATGGGCCTCATCGCCGACAGCGTGCTCGAGCTCGGTGGCAAGGTCTATGGAGTGATCCCGCAGGCGCTGGTCGACATCGAGGTCGCGCACACCAGCGTGACCGAGCTTCACACCGTCGCCAACATGCATGAGCGCAAGGCGAAGATGACCGATCTCGCCGACGCCTTCCTCGCGCTTCCGGGCGGGATCGGCACGCTCGACGAACTGTTCGAAGCATGGAGCTGGAATGCGCTCGGCTATCACAAAAAGCCGTTCTGCCTGCTCAACGTCGACGGCTTCTGGGACGGTCTGATCGAGTTCATCGAGCATGCCCACCAAAGCGGCTTCCTGTCGAAGCGGCGGCGCGAGCAACTGCTCGTCGCGATGACTCCGGAGGAAGCCTTGAAAGTGCTGGACGAAGCCGCCGCAGCCGCTACCCAAGGCATGGTCTGGTAAGGGTGGGGACCCCGCGATGTTGAACCAAAAACTGCTCGGCATCGCCGGGATTCTCGCCATTCTTGCGCTCGCCTGGCTGGTTTCGGCGAACCGCCGGGCGATCAAATTGCGCGTCGTCGGCGCGGCCTTCGCGCTCCAGGCCGCGATCGCGTTCCTGGTGTTGTGGACGAGCTGGGGGCGGGCGGCGATCGCTGGCCTGTCGCAGGGGGTCGCGAACCTGCTCGGCTATGCCACCAAGGGCACCGAATTCCTGTTCGGGCCGAGCGAGACCAACCCCCTCGCCCACACCTTCGCCATCGCCGCGCTTCCGGTGATCATCTTCTTCGCTTCGCTGGTCGCGATCCTTTATTATCTCGGCATCATGCAGCGGATCGTACGCTGGGTCGGCGGAGCGATCGGCTGGGTCACCGGGATCAGCCGCGTCGAATCGCTGAGCGCCGCCGCCAACATCTTCGTCGGCCAGTCCGAATCGCCGCTGGTCGTCCGGCCTTATCTCGCCGCGCTTCCGCCATCGCGGCTGTTCACGGTGATGACGGTCGGCATGGCGGGGGTCGCCGGCACGATCCTCGCTGCCTACGCCAGCCTGCTCGGCGAGCGCTATCTGCCCTATTTGCTCGCGGCCGCATTCATGTCGGCGCCGGGCGGCATCCTGATGGCCAAGATGATCATGCCGGACGAACCGCCAGGCCCTGACGAGCTGCCGCTCGAGGGGGGCGCGACCGAGGACGACCAGGTCGACGTCGCCGAAACCTTCGAGGAAGGCGAGAAGCCGGCCAATATCATCATGGCCGCGGCGCAGGGCGCCCAGACCGGCGTCAAGCTGGCGGTCGCAGTCGGTGCCATGGTGCTGGCGTTCGTCGCCCTGGTCGCGCTCGCCAACGGCCTGCTCGGCGGGCTCGGCAACCTCGTCGGCATCCCCGACCTCAGCTTCCAGCGCCTGGTCGGCTACGTCTTCGCGCCGTTGATGTTCCTGATCGGGATCCCGTGGAAGGAAGCGCTGACCGCCGGCGGGCTGTTCGGGACCAAGCTGGTGCTCAACGAATTCGTCGCCTTCATCGACCTTGGCCAGATGGGTCCGGGCGTGCTCAGCGAGCGCAGCCGGGCGATCGTTACCTTCGCCCTGTGCGGCTTCGCCAACTTCAGCTCGATCGCGATCCAGATGGCGGTCACCGGAGGCCTCGCGCCGAACCAGCGGCCGACGATCGCCCGGCTCGGGCTGCGCGCACTCCTGGCCGGCTCGCTCGCCAACCTGATGAGCGCCGCGCTGGCGGGATTGATGATTCCGGCCTAAATTCGAACCATGGCCACGATCACCGCCGACGACCACATCGCGTCCGTTTCGCTGCAGGACGCCGACCGCGATCCCGACACCTTCGCCCAGGAACTTGGCCGAAGCTTCGAGGATTATGGCTTCGCGATCATCGCCGATCACGGCATCCCCGACGCGCTGATCCACGACGCGGAGGAGAAAGCGAAGGCGTTCTTCGCGCTTCCTGACGAGACCAAGCGCAAATATCATATCGAGGGCGGCGGCGGCGCGCGCGGCTACACGCCGTTTGGGATCGAGACCGCCAAGGGCGCGAGCGCGTTCGACCTCAAGGAATTCTGGCACGTCGGGCGCGAGCTCGCGGCCGGCCATCCGTTCCGCGATCACATGCCCGACAACGTCTGGCCGACCGAGGTCCCCGGCTTCCGCGAGACGTTCGAGGAGCTATTCGCGACCTTCGACCGCACCGGCCTCAAAATCCTCAAGGCGATTGCCCGCTACCTGAGCATCGACGAGGACTATTTCATCGACACCGTGCGCGATGGCAATTCGGTGATGCGCCTGCTCCATTATCCGCCGATCGAGGGCGAGCCGGGCAGCAACGTCCGCGCCGGGGCGCACGAGGACATCAACACCATCACCCTGCTGCTCGGCGCCGAGGAAGCGGGCCTCGAGCTGCTGACCCGCGACGGCCGCTGGATCCCGGTTTCGCCGAAGCCCGGCGAGCTCGTGGTCAACATCGGCGACATGCTGCAGCGGCTGACCAACGGGCGGCTGCGTTCGACCACCCACCGCGTGGTCAACCCGCCGCCCGAACGGCGCGGCTTCTCGCGCTTCTCGATGCCGTTCTTCCTCCACTTCCGCTCGGACTTCCTGATCGAGCCGCTGCCGGGGACGGTGCCGGCCGGCGAGCAGCCCAAATGGCCGCCGATCACCGCCAACGACTACCTCCAGGAGCGGTTGCGCGAGATCAAGCTCAAGTAGCGGCGTACCATTCCGGACCAATCCCGGCTCGCCACGGCACGCACACTGATTCATCAGGATCGCTGAACCCAGCTCGTGCGGAGGCACTTGCGATCGGTAGCGATGATCAGAACGAGCGCAGGACCGAGCGCGTCGCCGTCAACGCCGAGGTCGCATTGCGGCGGTCGGCCGCGCTGAGCTACCGGGTCCGGGTGTTCGACGCCTCGCCGCTCGGCTGCCGCCTCGAGTTAATCGAGCGGCCGCAGCTCGAGGAACGGGTATGGATCAAGTTCGACCGGGACCCGATCGAAGGCATGGTCTGCTGGACCGAAGGCTCTTGCGTCGGAATCGAATTTGCGTGGCCGATGCACTAGGCGGTGTTCGAGGCGCTTGCCGCGCGGCTGAGCTAGGCCGGCTCCGAATCGCCGAGGTTCTGCGGGCCGAAGCCGTGCGGGATGAGGTCGCCGATGGTGAAGCGCTCCACCCGGCTGCCGTCGCCGCTCGAACAGAAGATCTCGACGTCGACCCTGCTCAGCTGCGCCGCCTCGAGGATCGCCTGGCGGCAACCGCCGCACGGCGTGCAGACGATCGGGCCGTCGCCGCCGCTGACCGCGATCCGCGCGACCCGGTCGAGCCCGAACTTGTGCTGGGCCGCAGTCAGCGCGCTCTGCTCGGCACAGAGGCCAAGGCGGTAGCACGCATTCTCCATGTTGGCGCCGGTGACGACCTCGCCGTCGACCGATTCGACCGCCGCGCCGACGCGAAATCGCGAGTACGGAGCATAAGCTTTCTGCGCCGCTGACCGGGCCAACGCGATCAGTTCGTCGTTTGTCATGAGACCGTCCTTGTCATTACGACCCTTGCGAAGGCAAGGGGAAGCAATCCGGACCGCGCCACCTGGATTGCTTCGTCGCTGCGCACCTCGCAATGACGAGTCGGAGTTGCTCGCAATGAAGCCTCGACACTTTTTCATGATCGCAAGCGCCGCAGCGCTCGTCCCGTCGCCCGCCAACGCATGGGGCAAGACCGGGCACCGGGTGGTCGCGGCGATCGCCGACACGCAATTGTCGGGGCTGACGCGCGCGCACATCCGCGAGCTCCTCGGCGGCGCCGAGAGCCTCGACGAGGCGGCCAACTGGCCCGACGAGATGCGCTCCGCGCCGGGCGTCTTCTGGCAGAAGACGGCCACTCCCTGGCATTATGTCACGCTCGACGGGATCACCTACGACCATGCCCCGCCCGAAGGCGACGCGCTCCAGGCCCTCGCGCATTTCCGCTCGGTGCTTCAGGACCCGAATGCGAGCCTCGCCGACAAACAGCTCGCGCTGCGCTTCGTCGTCCACCTCGTCGGCGACCTCCATCAGCCGCTCCATGTCGGCAAATGCTGCGACAAGGGCGGAAACGACGTGAAGGTCGCGTGGTTCGGCAAGTCGACCAATCTTCACGCGGTGTGGGATTCGGCGCTGGTCGACGACGAGCAACTGTCGTTCACCGAGCTCGCCGCGAAGCTCGAGCGCCACACGAGCGATTCCGACGTGGTCGCCTGGTGGGACATCAACCCGCGCGACTGGATCAGCGAAAGCGCCCAGTATCGCGAACAGATCTACGCCAACATCCCGCGGCCGAAGAAGGCCGAACGCAGGCCTAGGAAGGGCGAGAAGCCGCTTCCCGACCTCTCGTACGGCTACGTCTATGAGTTCACGCCGGTGATGGAACGACGGCTGCAGCAGGCGGGGGTCCGGCTCGCCGCCTATCTCAACGACATTTACTCCGAGCCGCAACCGGTCGGAGGCACAGCCCGTCGATGATCCGCAAGTGCGTTGCCGCGGTTGCGGCCCTGCTCCTCGCCGGCTGCGCGGCCCAGCGCCCCGTTCCGGCGCCGACCCCAACCCCAAGCAGCGCGATCGAGGTGCAAATCCTCGCGCTCAACGACTTTCACGGCAATCTCGAGCGTCCGGACCCGGTGCGATTCCAGCTCGGCCCGGACACGTTCGCGACCGCCGATGCGGGCGGAGCAGCGATCGTCGCAGAGGGGCTGGCCGAGCTGCGCGCCGGCCACGACCGGACGATCACCGTCGCCGCCGGCGACCTGATCGGCGCATCGCCGCTGGCCTCGGCCTATTTCCTCGACGAGCCGACGATCGACGCGATGAACCTGATGGGCCTCAGCCTCGCCTCGGTCGGCAACCACGAATTCGACAAGGGCAGCGCCGAGCTGCTGCGGATGCAGAAGGGCGGATGCGAGAAATATACGACTCGGGTGCCCTGTCGGCTGGAGCGATTCAGGGGAGCCCGCTTCCAGTATCTCGCCGCGAACGTGTTTCGCGCCGATGGCTCCACGCTGTTCCCGTCGACGGCGATCCGGCAGTTCGGTTCGATCAGGATCGGTTTCATCGGCATGACGCTCAAGGAAACCGCGACTCTGGTGGCCCCCGCCGGAGTCGCCGGGCTGCGCTTCGCCGAAGAGGCGGCGACCGCCAACGCGCTGGTGCCGCAGCTCAAGTCAGCCGGCGCGGATGCGGTCGTGCTGCTCATTCACCAGGGCGGGAAGACGCCCGAAACGTACAGGCTCGGCGATTGCGACGGCCTGTCCGGCGACATCCTGCCGATCCTCGACCGGCTGGACCCCGCGATCGCGACGATCGTCTCGGGCCATACCCACAACGCTTATGCCTGCGAGATCGACCGCGGCGGCGCCAGGCGCCTTCTGACGAGCGCGGGCAAATATGGCTATTTCGTCAGCGACCTGCGCCTGTCGTTCGACCCGCGCACCCGCCGCCTGCTGGCGCAGCATGCCCGCAACGTGCCGATGATCCGGCCGGGGACCGGCGATCCCGCGGTCGCAGCACTGGTCAAACGCTATGCCGACGCGGCGGCGCCCGCCGCGGCGCGGGTCGTCGGCCGCCTTTCGGCCCCGCTGGCCAAGAGCACTGACGAGCAGCGCGAATCGACGGTTGCGCACCTGATCGCGGACGCGCAGCTGGGCTGGACCAGGGATAAGGACCGCGGCGACGCCGATCTGGCATTCATCAACAGCGGCGGCGTTCGCACCGACCTCGTCCCGCGCGCCGACGGGAGCGTGACTTACGGCCAGATCTTCGCCTTGCAGCCGTTCGGCAACAACCTCGTCGTCAAGACGCTGACCGGAGCGCAGCTCAAGGCGCTGCTCGAGCAGCAGTTCACCGACAAGGCCGGGCGCGCGCAACTCGTCCCGTCGACGCTGATTCCGTCGGCGAACTTCGGCTTCGCCTACGACCTCAGCAAGCCGCTCGGACAACGGATCGTCGCGATGGAGCTGGACGGGAAGCCGATCGATCCGAACGGCCGCTATCGAGTGACCGTCAACAACTTCCTCGCGAGCGGCGGCGACGGCTATTCCGTGCTGACGCAGGGCACCGAAAGCTCTGACGCGGGTCTCGATCTCGACGCGCTCGAGGCATGGCTCGCGACCAATCCTCGCACCCCGGCCGGCGGCCGAAGCCGCGACGTCACGCCCGGTTAGCGCAGCGGCGGCTCGTCGAAGCTCCTGAGCTTGCGCGAATGGAGCGCGTCGCCCTCGCGCTTGAGCAGGGTCAGGGTCTCGATGCCGATGCGGAGGTGCTGGCTGATCGCCCGTTCGTAGAAGGCATTGGCCTGGCCGGGCAATTTGAGCTCGCCGTGGAGTGGTTTGTCCGAGACGCACAGCAAGGTTCCGTAGGGCACCCGGAAGCGATAGCCCTGGGCGGCCACGGTCGCCGATTCCATGTCGATCGCGACCGCGCGGCTCTGGTTGAAGCGGCGCGAGCTGGCGGTGTAGCGCAGCTCCCAATTGCGGTCGTCGGTCGTGACCACGGTGCCGGTGCGCAGCCGGCGCTTCAAATCGTCCTCAACCTCGCCGGTGACCATCATCGCCGCCTCGAACAGCGCCTTCTGGACCTCGGCGATGGCCGGGACGGGGATTTCCGGCGGGAGCACGTCGTCGAGCAGATGGTCGTCGCGAAGGTAAGCGTGGGCAAGGACGTAGTCGCCGATCGTCTGGCTCGGACGAAGGCCGCCGCAATGTCCGATCATCAGCCACACTTCGGGGCGAAGCACCGCGATATGGTCGCAGATCGTCTTCGCATTGGCCGGGCCGACGCCGATGTTGACGAGCGTGATCCCGCCCCCGCCCTCGGCCATCAAATGATAGGCCGGCATCTGGTGACGCCGCCAGCGGCCGGCGGCGATCTCGGCTTCCGCGTTGGTCAGCTCGCCCGGTTCGTACAGCGCGCCGGGCACGGAAAAGGCGGTGTACGGGCTGTCCTTGCGGCGCAGCGCGTCGACCGCGAAGCCGACGAACTCGTCGACGTAGCGGACATAGTTGGTGAACAGCACCCAATGCTGGAAATGCTCGGCCGGAGTGCCGGTATAATGTTTGAGCCGAGCGAGGCTGAAGTCGGTGCGCGGAGCGTCGAACAAGGCGAGCGGACGGCAGTCGAGCGCCGAATCGAGGCGGCTTCCATCCGCGACCTCGTCGCCGATCGCGACCAGCTCGTTGGCCGGGAACCAGCGCGACAATTCCGTCGTGCTGACGGCGCCGAGCTCGATCCCGCTGTCGTCGATGACGTAGGGATAGGGGATTTCGCTGGCCGACCGGCCGACCGACAGGTCGACTCCATAATCGTCGACCAAATGTTCGAGCTGCACGGTGAGATAGTCGCGGAACAGCTCCGGCCGCGCGATGCTGGTCGCGTAGCAGCCGGGTTCGTTGAGCCGGGCGAACGCCCGGATCGGAGACGTCGCCGGACGCGGTGCCGAAGGGTGGTAGTCGACTCGAAGCTCGGGGTAGGCGAAGCGGCCGGCGGCGCGTTCGCCCGGGTCGGGGCGCTCGCCGCGCTCGACGTAGGCCGTCAGCGACTCTCGAAGATTGGCGACCGATTCATCGAAGATCGCGCCGAGCTGTTCGACGATGGAGTGGACGGACTGGGTCTTTAGCATGGACCACGATTGCAGCGGCTAAGCCGCCGACGCAAGCGGCGGCGGCGAAGCAATCCTTATCGAAGTGCTTCGCCGCCCGCTTGTCCTACTTGCCTCCGCGGGTCTTGCGGCGCTTGGTGCCGAGCCCGATCGACTTGGCGAGCGTCCGGCGCTGCTCCGCATAATTCGGCGCGACCATCGGATAGTCGGCGGCGAGGCCCCACTTCTGCCGGTACTGGTCCGGGGTCATGTTGTAGTGGGTCATCAGGTGCCGCTTGAGCATCTTGAGCCGCTTACCGTCCTCGAGGCAGGTGATGTAGTCGGGCTTCACCGACGAACGGATCGGCACCTTGGGCTCCGGCTTCGGTTCCGGAGCGGACGACTGCCCTGAAATCCCGTTCAGCGCCGAGTGAACGTTCTGGATGAGATTGGGCAAGTCGTTGACGGCGACGCTGTTGTTGCTGACATGCGCCGCGACGATGTCGGCAGTCAGCGACAGCAGCACGTCTTCTGCAGATTCATTGTCGATCATGAGTTGAACTTTCTTGTCCGAGCATGCGCGCCGGCAAGTCCCCCGCACGCCCTTCGGCCATTAGAAGCGTCCGATGTTTGCTGCAATAGCGGGCGCAGTCGGACTAGATCAGGTCAAGACTAGAGATCGAGCGCAAAGGTGAGCGCATCGAATTGGCGTCCGTCCCGGGCATGGTAATAGTTGCGGCGTCGCCCGATCGGCGAAAAGCCGGCCGAGCGATACATTTCGATCGCCGGGTTGCCGTCGCGAACTTCAAGATGAACTCGCCGAGCCCCGCACGAGCGCGCATGGTCGACGAAATCGTCGAGGAGCCGACGGCCGATGCCGCGCCGGCGATGAGTTGGATTGACTGCGAGGAGCAGCAGCTCGGCTTCATCGGCGACCGTTCGGACCAGGGAAAATCCGGCCGCGCTCCGCTCGCTTCCGTCGCGGGCGAGAGTCAGCGACACCCCGGCCATCGGCAGGATTCCGGCGCATTGCGAGCGCGTCCAGGCCTCGCCGAATTGGGTGCCGAAGGCCGGCTCCATAACTTCCATGACGGCGTCCAGGTCATCGGACGTCCCGCGTTCGATCCGGACGGGATTCTCGATCGTCGCCATCACGCCGCCTGCCTCGGCTGAGCGTCCGGGGCCCGGGCATAGACCGGCCTCGGCGGAAGCGAGCGGAGGTGCTCGGGAAGCTTGAAGGCGTCCGCCGCGGAGGGGAGCGCATCGCGGGCCTCGCCCCAGCCGCGTGCGTCGACCAGAGTTCTCGCCGCGGAACCGACGACCAGGTGCGCCGACGTGGCCGCCGCCGCCTCCGCCGGGCAGAGGTTCAGCAGCGCACCGGCAGGATCGAGCCCGGCCGGACCGAATTGCTGGACGAACAATTCGCCGTGGCCGCCGATCACGGCTGCGGCGATCTCACCGCCGCTTTTCGCTCCGGCGGCGAGCAAGGCGAGCGAGGACATGCCGCTGAGCTGCGCGCCCCAGCCGATCGCGAGACCATGCGCCGCCGCGATTCCGACGCGGATGCCGGTGAAGCTGCCCGGCCCCACTCCGACCAGGATCGCGTCCGCGGTGCGTCCGTCGAGCAGTTCCTCGAGCATCGGCACCAGCCGCTCGCTGTGGCCGCGCCCGATCCGCTCGTCGCGCCGGGCGACATACTGCTTCGATCCGTCGATCAAAGCGGCGGTGCAGGCAGCGCTGGACGTGTCAAACGCCAGGATCATGAGCGGATGATGGTCACATGCGGCGCGATGCCGCAAGCCCCCAGGAATGCCCTGAATTCAGACGGCCTCGACGGTTTCGACTTCGGGCACATAATGCCGGATCAGGCTTTCGATCCCGCGCTTCAGGGTCACGGTCGACGACGGGCAGCCCGAGCAGGCGCCGTGCATGCTGAGGTACAACCGGCCATCCTTATAGCCCTTGTAGGCGATGTCGCCGCCGTCCTGCGCTACCGCGGGCCGGACCCGAGTCTCGATCAGCTCCTTGATCTGATCGATGATGTCGGCGTCCGCCGGATCATCCTCGAAATCCGAATCCGCAGCGACGTGGATCCCAGCGGCGGTGCCGGGCGCGAACAGCGGCGCGCCGCTTACGAAATGATCGAGCAGGCTCTCGACAACGACCGGCTCGAGGTCGCCCCACGCCACTCCGGGCGCCGCGGTCACGGAGATGAAGTCGCGGCCGTAGAACACGCCTTCGACCAACCCGCTCGCGAACAAGGCCGCGGCGAGCGGCGACGCTTCGGCACTCACGGCATCGGGAAAGTCGCGAGTGCCCGCCTCCATGACCGGTTGGCCGGGCAGGAACTTGCGGGTCGCCGGGTTGGGCGTCTGTTCGGTGCGGATCTGCATGAGGCCGATGTGGCCCCGAAGCCGCGGCGGTTCAAGCGAAGGTCGGGTTGTTCCGCCAGGGATTGACCGGGTCCGGGCCGAACCGGTTAGGTCCCCACGTCCCGCCCCTCACCAGCACCCACAGGAGACCGAGGTTGGCGAGCAGGCCGACGAAAGGGATCAACCCGAACAGCACCAGGCCGAGATACCACCAGCCCGAGATATTGTGGTCGTGGAAGCGGCGCACGGTGACGGCGAGGTTGGGAATGAAGGCGATCAAAAGCCAAAAGACGAGCATCGCGGCGCCGGTGAAGAACAGGCCGCCGCCACCGCCGCCGACCGAGGCTCCGCCGCCGAACAGAATCATCAGCAGCGCGAATATCATCACGATGAAGTTGAGCAGCTGGAACAGCCAGAATTCGGACCTGGACGCTCGTCCCGAGAAATCCGAGTAGTTGCTGAAGGCTTCGAACATGACTCACCCCGGAACGCAAACTCGGCTGCGGTTTAGTAAAACAGCCCTAACACTCTTCTAACGGAGACAGGTCAGCCCAGCGGCGGCGCCCCCGCGACGATCCAGCGGGCGGTGCCGAGCGCAGCCGCGAGGCAGAGGAGCGCCACCCACCATTTGCCGGGTCGCATCGGCAGCGCGGTTGAGTCGAGCGGCGCGCGGCCGCTGATCATCGGCCACGTCAGTCCTTTGCCGCGCACGCGATAAAAGATGATCGCCGCGAGGTGCAGGACGACGAGCGCCATGACGACGTAGAACCAGCGTTCGTGGAGATCGTGCGCCGCTTCGGACGTGTCCGGGCTCACCAGACCAGCGAGCGGTCCGGCATAAAGCCCGTCCTCGTCCTCGTTGATCAGGCCGAGCCCGACCTGGATCGCGATCACGAGGAACATGGCGACGACGCTGAGCGCGCCGAGCGGCGTATGGCCGATCCGCACCCACCTGCCGCGCAGGTACGCCATCACCGCGCTCGGGCCGCGGACGAAATTCGTCCAGCGCGCGGTCGAGCTGCCGACGAAGCCCCACAGCAAGCGGAAGACCAGCAACGTGAGGATCGCGATGCCGGACCAAATATGCCAGTCGGTGTGGTGGTTTTTGACCGACCACCAACTGAACGCGATGAGGCCGACGAGCAGCCAATGCGTCAGCCGGACCGGCAGATCCCACACCGGCTGCTTGCCGGTCAGTGCTTCATCTCCGCGCGGTAGCTATCGTGGCATGCTTTGCAGCTGGCGCCGAGGTCGGCGTAGCGCGCCTTGATCGCGGCCATGTCGCCCGAGCGGGCGGCGGCATTGAAGGCGCGGGCCGCGGCCTGGAAGCCGTGCAGCTTGGCCGCGAAATCCTGCGGCTTCTGCCAGATCTCCGGCTTCGCGCCGGTCTTGGCGGTCGCGGGTCCGGTGCCCTTCGGGAACCAGCCGTTGGCCTTGACCGAAAGGCCAGCGATCGTGGCCGCACCCGACCGGATGGCGGGCAGGAACGGCGAGCTCGACGTAATCTCCCGCCGCAGCAGCTTGTTGGTGTCGCCGATCTTTTCCATGCCCTCGTGCCGCTCGTGCATGATGGCGAGCGCCTTGCCCCTGGTCAGAGGCGCGGCCGTTGGGGCGACGCCGAGCGCGGCCGACAGGGCGACGCCAATGATCATTCCACGCATACTCACTCCTTGTCCTCGGGAACCTGCCAGCTGTCGTCGATCATCTTGATAATTCCGGAGAAATCCTTGCCGCCGCCGCCGCGGTCGACGAAGCGCTGAAACAGTTCCTCGGCTTCGGCGCCCATCGGCGTATAGGCGCCGACGCTCTGCGCCGCGTCGGCCGCGAGCTTCAGATCCTTGAGCATCAGCGCCGCCGCGAATCCGCCTTCGTAATCGTGGTCGGCCGGCGTTTCCGGCCCGACTCCCGGGACCGGACAGTAACTGGTCATCGACCAGCTTTGGCCCGATGCCTTGGACGAAATATCGAAGAAGGTCTGGAGGTCGAGCCCGAGCTTCTTCGCCAGCGCGAATGCCTCGCAGGTCGCAACCATGGTCGCGCCGAGGATCATGTTGTTGCAGATTTTCGCCGCCTGCCCGGCGCCGAGCTGGCCGGCGTGGATCACCGCCTTGGCCATCGGCTCAAGGATCGGTTGAGCCTTGGCGAACGCCTCGTCGCTGCCGCCGACCATGAACGTCAACGTGCCGCCCGCGGCCGCGGCGATGCCCCCCGACACCGGCGCGTCGACAAATTCGAAGCCGAGCTTTTCCATGGCTTCGCCGACCTCGCGCGCGCTGGCGACGTCGATGGTCGAGCAATCGATCAGCAACGCGCCTTTCTTCGCATTCGGCGCAACGTCGTTCTCGAACACCGCGCGGACATGTTGCGCGGCGGGAAGCATGGTGATGACAATGTCGGCGTCCTTCACCGCGCCGGCCGCCGAGCCCGCCGCCGTGCATCCGCCCTCGGTTGCGTGGCGGACCGCCTCTGGAACCAGGTCGAAGGCGCGAACGTCATGCCCCGCCTTGGCCAGGTTCGGAGCCATCCCGCCGCCCATATGGCCGAGGCCGATGAATGCGATTCGCGCCATTAGCGTCCCTTCCAATTCCCCGGCCGCTTCTCGACGAAGGCCGTCATGCCTTCCTTCTGGTCCTCGGTGCCGAACAGGCCATGGAACAGCCGTCGCTCGAAGTTGATGCCCTGTGCCAACGGCATTTCGAATGCGGCGTTGATCATCTCCTTGGCCGCCATCGCTGCGAGCGGCGGCATTGCGGCGATCGCCTCCGCGGTCTTCAGCGCCTCGTCGAGCAGGTCGGCCGCCGGCACCACCTTGGCTACCAGCCCGGAGCGCTCCGCTTCCGCCGCGTCCATGATGCGCCCGGTCAGGCACATTTCCATCGCCTTCGCCTTGCCCACCGCCCAGGTCAGACGCTGCGACCCGCCCATTCCGGGAGTCACTCCGAGCTTGATCTCCGGCTGGCCGAACTTCGCGCTGTCACCGGCGATGATGAAGTCGGCCATCATCGCCACTTCGCAGCCACCGCCGAGCGCATAGCCGGCGACCGCCGCGAGCCACGGCTTGCGGGTCGCAGTGACCTTCTCCCACCCGGCGAAGAAGTTCGACGAATACATGTCGGCGAACAGCTGCTGCTCCATCTCCTTGATGTCGGCGCCGGCCGCGAACGCCTTCTCCGACCCGGTGAGCACCAGGCAGCGCTGCGCGGGGTCGCCGTCATAGGCCGCGAACGCATCGATCAGCTCCCTCAGCACCTCGCTGTTGAGTGCGTTGAGGGCCTGCGGCCGGTTCAAGGTGACCAGCGTCACACCACCGCGCCGCTCGACCAGGATCGTATTGTACTCGCTCATTGCTGGGTCTCCGGGAACGGCGTCCACGCTTCATGGCCGTGGAGCGGCGCGAACAGGACGTCGAGCATCTCGTCGTCGACCTCCTCGGGCGTCGCCGGGTCCCACTTCGGGTCGTTGTCCTTGTCGATCAGCACGGCACGCACGCCCTCGTGGAAGTCGTGGGTGCGGACGACTCGGCTCGCCAGTGCATATTCGGCGCGCATCTCGTCGTCGAAGCTGGCGCGAGCTGCGCCCTCCTCCATCAGCCGCAGCGAGACCTTGCACGACAGCGGACTCTTGGTCTGCAGCGTGGCCAGCTCGCTCGCGGCCCACTCGCTGCCGTCGGCCTTGAGCGCTTCGACCACTTCCTCGACCTTATAGCTGGCGAAGCAGCGGGTGATCGCTGGCAGGTTCTCCGCGATCTTCGCGTCGGGCGGAGTGGCGGCCAGCGAACCGATGCCGCCGTTGAGCCGGTCCGGACTCTTGATCACCCGGTCGACGAGATCGGGCAGCGAGGCCTGCGGCACATAATGGGTGGCAAGGCCGAGATAGTGGCATTCGGCGCCGTCGAGCCGGGCCCCGGTCAGCGCCATATACTCGCCGACCCGGCCGGGGAGCCGCGGGAGGTACCAGCCGCCGCCGACGTCGGGAAACAGGCCGATGCTCGTCTCGGGCATGGCGTAGCGCGTGTTCTCGGTCGCGATTCGGACCTGGCACGGCTGCGAGATTCCGACCCCCCCGCCCATCGTGATCCCGTCCATGATCGCGACCGTCGGCTTGGGGTAAGTGAACAGCAGATGGTTGAGGCGATATTCGGCGAAGAAGAAGCGGCGGGCGTCTGCGCCATCCTCGTTGCCGCTGCGCCACAGCATCACCACGTCGCCGCCCGCGCAGAAGCCGCGGCCCTCCGCATGGTCGATGACCACCGCTTCGACGGCGGAATCGCTTCGCCACTCAAGCAGAGCCTGGCTCATCACCTCGCACATCCGCGTGGTCAGCGCATGGATCGCCTTGGGCCGGTTGAGCCGAATCCGTCCGACCGCGCCTTCGACACTGATCAGGACATCGTCGCTCACTGGCGAAGCATGTCCCGGCTGACGATCACCCGCATCACCTGGTTGGTACCCTCGAGGATCGAGTGGACCCGAAGGTCGCGCCAGAAGCGCTCGATCGGATAGTCCATCAGATAACCGTAGCCGCCGTGCAGCTGCAGCGCGCGGTCGACGATCGACGAGCCGCTGTCGGTCGCGAGCCGCTTGGCCATCGCCGCGAACTTCGTTTTGTCGGGCGCGTTGGCGGTGACCTTGGCGGCCGCGACGTACAGCAGATAGCGCGCGGCCTGGAGTTCGGTCTCCATGTCGGCGAGCGTGAACTGGGTCGCCTGGAAGTCGGCCACGGGCTGGCCGAACTGCTTGCGCTCCTTGGTATATTTGACCGCTTCGTCGAGGCAGCGCTGGGCCCCGCCGAGCGAGCAGGCGCCGATGTTGATGCGGCCCCCGTCGAGCCCCATCATCGCGATCCGGAAGCCCTCGCCCTCGGCGCCGACGCGGTTGGCGACGGGCACCCGGACCTCGTCGAAATTGACCTGCGCGGTCGGCTGCGAATGCCAGCCGAGCTTTTTCTCCTGGGCGCCGAAGCTGACGCCCTTCATGTCCTTCTCGATGACCAGCGCGGTGATCCCCTTGGGGCCTTCCACGCCGGTGCGGACCATGGTGACGTAGATTTCGTTCTCGCCGCCGCCCGAGATGAACGCTTTCGAGCCGGAAACCACGTAATGGTCGCCGTCCAGCACCGCCTTGGTCTTGAGCGCCGCTGCGTCCGAGCCCGACGACGGCTCGGTCAGGCAGTAGCTGCCCATCCGCTCCATGCCGATCATCGACGGGATATACTTCTGCTTGACCTCGGCCGAGCCGAACCGGTCAATCATCCAGGCGGCCATGTTGTGGATCGAGATGAACGCGCTGGTCGACGGGCAGCCGTAGGCCATCGCCTCGAAGATCAGCGCCGCCTCGAGCCGGCCGAGCCCGATCCCGCCCGCCTCTTCACTGACGTAGATCGCGCCGAAGCCAAGCTCCGCCGCCTCGCGGATCGTATCGCGCGGGAAGATGTGCTTTTCGTCCCACTCCGCGGCAAACGGCGTGATCGCGTCGGCCGTGAACTTGCGCGCCATCTCCTGGATCTGGAGCTGGTCCTCGGTGAGGTCGAACTGGGTCATCGAGCGGCGGCTCTAGGGCCGCGCCGAAAGGTCAGCAAGCCCGGCTAATAGCCGTTCGCGGGGGCGTTGAGGTCGGCGTTGACGTCGGCATTGTCGGCGCCGTTGACGAGCTCGTTCGACGACGTGTCGACGCTCTCGTCGGGCGGCAGCTGCTCGATGTCGCCCGGGGCGGCATTGTTGATGTCGATCGCGACATTGTTCTCGGCGGCCGGCTTGGCGCAGGCGGCGAGCGCCGCTGCGGCGGCGATCACGATAAGGAGCGGTCTACTTGCATCGCGCATAGGTAAAGCTCGCCATTGGGTTGCTGTCGGTACGCACCAGCTCGTCGTCTTTCAGCGTGAGCGCCTCGAACTTTGTCCACGTCTGACCCTCGCCAGTAAAGGCGAAATCGCCGCTGATCGAGTCCGCCGAACGCTGGGTATCCGAAGCCGGCACGGCGCGCGATTCATAGAATTCGAGGTCGTCCGGACCCACGACGAGCAGGCCTTTGGCGTCGCCGCGAGTCGACGTGCAGTCGCCGGGGGACAGTCCCCAGCGGCCCTGAAGCGCCGCCGGAATTCGGGCTGACGGCGCCGGCGTGGCGGGCGACCCGCTCGCCGCCGCGCCTTCCGGCGCGGCTCCGGTCGCATCGGGGACGGCATCGTTGATGACCGGCAGGCCGGCGGTATTGTTCGCTTCCTTCGCCACCGGATCGCTGCCGCCGCACGCGACGATCGTCAGCATTCCCGAGCAGGCGATCAGCGGTGCGATGGCGCGGAGCATAAGGCTCCAACGCGGCTGGGCGGCAGCCGTATCCCTTAAGGCTCAGCCGAACGTCGGGATGTTGAACGCGTTCTCGCCGTGCGGGCCGCCGTCGGGCCAGCGCTGGGTGACGACCTTGTTCTTGGTCCAGAAGCGCAGGCCCTCCTGCCCGTACTGGCCGATGTCGCCGAACCCGGAGCGCTTCCACCCGCCGAAGCTGTGGTAGCTGACCGGCACTGGGATGGGGACGTTGATCCCGACCATCCCGACGTTGACCCGCGCCGTGAATTCGCGCGCGGCGTGGCCGTTGCGGGTGAAGATCGCGACTCCATTGCCATAGTCATGCTCGGACGGCAGCTTCAGCGCCGCCTCGAAGTCCGGCGCGCGGACCATTTGCAGGACCGGTCCGAAAATCTCGTCCTGGTAGCTCTTCATGTTCGGCGTGACGTGATCGAACAGCGTCGGACCGATGAAGAAGCCTTCCTCGTGCCCCTGGAGCATGAAGCCGCGGCCGTCCACCACCAGCTCGGCGCCCTCGTCGATTCCGAGCTGGATGTACTGCTCGATCCGCTCCTTGTGCGCCTTGCTGACCACCGGGCCGTAATGAGCTTCGGGGTCGGTCGACACTCCGACGCGCAGGCCCTCGATGGCCGGGATGAGCTTGGCGCGAAGCGCGTCGGCGGTCTCCTCGCCGACCGGCACTACCACAGGAAGCGCCATGCACCGCTCGCCGGCCGAGCCGAAGGCGGCGCCGGCGAGGTCGTTGACGACCTGGTCGAGGTCGGCGTCGGGCATGACGATGCCGTGGTTCTTGGCGCCGCCGAAGGCCTGGACGCGCTTCCCGTTCGCGGTGCCCCGCGAGTAGATATACTGCGCGATGTCGGACGATCCGACGAAGCTGACCGCCTTGATGTCCGGATGGTCGAGGATGGCGTCGACGGCGGTCTTGTCGCCGTGGACCACGTTCAGCACGCCCGAGGGCGCACCGGCCTCCATCATCAGCTCGGCCAGCTTCACCGGCAGGGTCGGGTCCTTCTCCGAGGGCTTCAGGACGAAGCTGTTGCCGACCACGATCGCCACCCCGAACATCCACATCGGGATCATGCCCGGGAAGTTGAACGGGGTGATCCCGGCCGCGACGCCCAATGGCTGGCGCATGGAGTAGACATCAATGCCCGGGCCCGCGCCCTCGGTGTACTCGCCCTTCAGCGCATGCGGGATGCCGCAGGCGAACTCGATCACCTCCAGGCCGCGCTGGATGTCGCCCTTGGAGTCGGCGATGACCTTGCCGTGCTCGGAGGAGAGCAGCTCCGCAAGCTCGTCCATCCGGGCTTCGACGAGGCGCTTGAACT
>JBJMUB010000017.1:0-13704 GCA_045811385.1 Sphingomicrobium sp.
TCGATCGAAGTGCTCGAGGGGCTCGAGCCGGTCCGCCGCCGCCCCGGAATGTACATCGGCGGGACCGACGCCCGCGCCCTCCACCACCTCGCCGCGGAGGTCATCGACAATGCGATGGACGAGGCCGTCGCCGGCCACGCCAGCCGCATCGAGGTCACGCTCGATGCCGGCAACCGCCTCACCGTGCTCGACAACGGCCGCGGCATCCCGGTCGAGGAGCACCCCAAATATCCCGGCAAGTCGGCGCTCGAAGTGATCATGACCACGCTCCACTCGGGCGGGAAGTTCGAGGGCAAGGCCTATTCGACCTCGGGCGGCCTCCACGGAGTCGGGGTCAGCGTCGTCAACGCGCTGTCGACCGAGACCATCGTCGAGGTCGCGCGCGACCGGCAGCTCTACCGCCAGGCCTTCAGCAAGGGCCTCGCGACCTCGAAGCTGGTCGAGGCCGGCGCCGCCCCCAACAAGCGCGGCACGACCGTCACCTTCACCCCCGACCCCGAGATTTTCGGCGCCGAAGCGGCGTTCGACCCCGAGCGCCTCTACAGGCTCGCCCGCTCCAAGGCCTACCTGTTCGCCGGGGTCGAGATCCGCTGGCGCTGCGATCCTTCGCTCGCGAGCGCGGACGTGCCCGAAACCGCGACCTTCCAGTTCGCCCACGGCCTCGCCGACCATCTCGCCGAGCAATTGGGCGACCGCCCCTGCGTCACCAACCAGCCGTTCACCGGCAAGCAGGACTTCCCCGCAACCGAAAGCGGCGAGACCCAGGGCAGCGCGGAATGGGCGGTCGCCTGGCCGCTCTACAGCGACGGCAGCGAGAGCTATTACTGCAACACCATCCCGACCCCCGACGGCGGCACCCACGAGGCGGGCCTGCGCGCCGCTTTGACCAAGGGCATCCGGGCGTTCGGCGACCTCGTCGGCAACAAGAAAGCCAAGGACATCACCGCCGACGACGTGTTTAACGGCGTCGAGCTGATGCTCAGCGTGTTCATCCGCAACCCGCATTTCCAAAGCCAGACCAAGGACCGCCTCACCTCCCTCGAGGCCGCGCGCTTCGTGGAGGCCGCCGTGCGCGACCATTTCGACCATTATCTCGCCGACAACATGGCCCGCGGCCGAGCGCTCCTCGGCAGCATCGTCGAGCGGATGGAGGAGCGCCTTCGCCGCCGCGCCGAGCGCGAGGTCCAGCGCAAGACCGCCACCAGCGCGCGCAAGCTCCGCCTCCCCGGCAAGCTCACCGACTGCAGCAGCGACGACCCCGAAGGCACAGAATTGTTCATCGTCGAGGGCGACAGCGCCGGCGGTAGCGCCAAGCAGGCGCGCGAGCGCAAGACCCAGGCGATCCTGCCAATCCGCGGCAAGATCCTCAATGTCGCGTCCGCCACCGCCGACAAGATCCGCGCCAACCAGGAAGTCGCCGACCTCACCCTCGCGCTCGGCTGCGGCACCCGCGACAGGTTCGACGAGAATGCCCTGCGCTACGACAAGATCATCATCATGACCGACGCCGACGTCGACGGCGCCCACATCGCTACCCTGCTGATGACCTTCTTCTTCCAGGAAATGCCCGAGCTCGTCCGCCGCGGCCACCTCTATTTGGCCCAGCCTCCCCTCTACCGCCTCACTTCAGGCGCGAAGACGCTGTACGCGAGAGACGACGCCCACCGCGCCGAGCTCGAAGCGGCCGAGTTCAAGGGCAAGAAGGTCGAAGTCAGCCGCTTCAAGGGCCTCGGCGAAATGAACCCCGGCCAGCTGCGCGACACCACCATGGACCCCAAGTCGCGGTCACTGATCAAGATCACTCTCCCCGGCCAGAACGAGGACCGCCAGCCGGTCAAGGATCTGGTCGAACGCCTGATGGGCCGCGACCCGAGCGCCCGCTTCGACTTCATCCAGAGCCGCGCGAGCGCCGTCGAAGACGACGCGATCGACGCCTGACCGTCATCCCGGCCTTGAGCCGGGATCCGCCTTCACTTTCAGTGGCAACGGCGGAAAGCCGAAGTCCTCCGCCAGATCGCGCCACGTCGGATTAAGCTCGTGAATGAGCTCGTACTTCCACGCGCGCGGCCACCGCTTGACCCGCTTTTCGCGAATGATCGCCTGCTTCATCGTGTCATGCACCTCGAACCAGACGAGCCGCTTGATCCCGTATCGTTTGGTGAAACCCTCGGCCAAGCCCTCACGATGCTGGTAGATACGGCCCAGCAGGTTTGACGTGACCCCAGTGTAGAGCGTGCTATGCGACGCTCGAGCGAGGATGTACACGCACGGCTGCCGGTCCATCTCCGCAGACAAGAACAAGGCGGATGCCGGATCAAGTCCGGCATGACGATTGTTAATCGGAACCGGTTCTTTCCGTCATCCCGGCCTCGAGCCGGGATCCACCCCCCGCTGGCAATCCGCCCCTCCACCCCCCATATTGCCCCCATCGCCGGCACACGCACCCGTAGGCGCCGGCGGCTGAGAGACACCAGGCGCTCCCGCTTACACGACCGGGAGCATCAGCCATGGACCTCGATTCCCTGCTTCGCCGCAACCGCCGTTCGCTGCTCGCCGAGCCGGCGTCGCTGACCCTGCGCGAGAAACGCGCCCACGACCAGTTCGCCCGCGAATATGCCGAGCAGACCCGGATGACCCTCGCCGCGCTTCGCGGACCCGCCGAATGAGCGAGCCGGAACCACCCCCCGCCTCCGGCGACGCCCCGCGCCGCGGCGGCATGTCCTTTCGCAAATACGGCAAGGGGCCGCTGCCGACCCGCGACGAGGCGCGGCGGCAGAGCGAGGTGGTCCAGTCCGCCTGGCGCCATTTCGGCGAGGCCGGCCAGGTCATCGCCTTCCTCAACACCCGCCACGACGCGCTTGACGGCCAGCCGCTCCGCCTCGCGATCGAAAGCGACGAGGGCCTCGCCCGAGTCGAGCAGCTGCTCGCCGACCTGGCCGGCGGCGCGTCCCCCGCGCCCCGCCCCTAAAGGAGACTCCCATGCGAACCAGGCGCGAACCCGAAACCGCCGACCAGCGCCGCGAACGCGCGGCCCTCGAGGCGCTGCGCCGGACCGAGCGCCTGTCGGCCGAAGACAAAGAGCTCGACGCCGCTGTCAAGCGCAGCATCAAGCTCCACGGGGCTTGATTGCAGAACTCTGTCAGCGACTCAGGGGCGACCCCTTGCGGTGGTGCGATTATGTTTAGCGCGCCACCGAAAACCCCGCCCGACGTGGAATCATGAAAAGTAATGGGGAGCGTTGTCTTCGGTCCATGAAACCCAATCCAGGTCCTCTACCCCAAGGACCATTAGGTTCTCGCCTAGACTGTGATTATCACCAAAAATGATAAGATTGTCGCAATCCCAACGGGCTGACGGCACCAATAAACCATCATGTTCGAGAAAATTGAGAACAGCGCCAATTTCCTGCGTTCTCGAAATTCCGCCCTTCGGAGGCCAAGCGTAAGGTCGTGCCGAGAAGGCGCCGACATCCACACCCAGATTATCAAGATCATTCATCGTAAGTCGCACAACCGACGCGGCGCTTAACCGCCTCGCTTATGCGATGCTCCGTCGCCTCGACAAGCTGGCCGAAGAGCGTGAGACCGCTCCGGCCCGCGGCCGCGGCCGCGGGTTCGACGCGAAGCTCGCACTCAGGGCCGTGCGCACCCAGTCGGAAGAAAACCTCCGCGCCGCCCTCGCGACGGTGGATTCCGACACTTCCGACAACCCCGCGTTTGAGGGTGACGCGATCGACGACCCGGCGGATTTTTCGAACTTCGGCAGCGACCGCGTGTGGCAGGACGAAGACGGGGTGTGGTGGACCAACTTCCCGCCGCCCGACGACTTCATCGGCGATGAGCGGGGACACTGGAGCGACCAGGATTATGCCCGCAAATGCAGCGAGGACGAATGCGACCTGCTCGCCGCCGCCCGCGATGCCGAGCTGTCGGAGTTAAAGGCCGGCGAAGAAGCCGAGCGCGACACCTTCTTCGCCGAGCTGAAGGCCGATCTGGCCGAGTTCCGTGATCCCGGCCTCGAGCCGGGACCCGCCTCCACTTCAGCGGCGGCGGACGACAACCAGGATCTTCCGCGAGGTCACGCCACGTCGGATTCTCACGATGAATGAGATCGCAATTCCGCGCGCGGTCAGCGCCCGTTGCGGGCCGCGCCCGCCTAGGCCGCCTTGCTGTGCGCCAGCTCGGTTTCGAGCTCGGCCATCAGGTCGGCGAACGCCTCGGTCTGCGGCTGGGTCGAGGCGCGGCGCGCATGCTCGAGCAGCTGGCGCCAGTAATCGATCGTGTCGCGGTGCACCGGGTGGCCCCGCAGCCGCCGCGCGCTGGCGACCGCGGCGATCAAATTCGCCCGGATCGAGCCTTCAATGCGCATCGCCGTCCTTCCGCAGCGGGATGTTGCTCAGCCCTTTGATGCGGGGGCGAGCCCTTTCTTGCCCTTGCCGGAGTTCGCCTTCGGCTTGCGCTTCTCCTTGTTCGATCGGACCTGTCCCTTGGCCATCGTCGTTCCTTTCGTCGCGCGGTTCGTCACGCATTTCGTCACTCTGGGCGTTGGCGGCGGCGCGCGCGGTGACGCCGCCCTCGATCCGCTCCAGCAGGTTGGCGCGATTGTTCCAGTTTTCGGCGCTTCGCTCAAGCGTCCCGCGCATCTGGACGTTGGCCATCTCGGCGGCGCGGTCGCGGTCGGCCTGCGCCAGCGCGCGGCAGCCGTCCGCGGTGTCCTCGGGCTTGCGGCGCTGCGCTACCATGCGCGCGCCGCCGTTCGGCTCCGGGCCATCATGCTACAGCTCGATCGAGGGAATTGAGGTCCAATGCGCTGCTCCCGGGGATGTAAGCGGGAGCACTGCCGGTCTCTCAGCCGCGCCGGCCTACAAACGGATGTTCGGGCGCGATGCGAGGTGCTTAGCACAGGCCCCGCGCTTTCCCTAACGCAAGTCAGGATTCCGGGGATCGCGCCGCCATGACTGGCGCCGGCTCGCTCCGCCGCCTAGACCCCGCTCGGGTAGGTCTTCGGCGGAGCGTCGTTGAAGCCTTTGACCAGGGTGATCGGGCCTTTGGCGATCACCTGCCAGTGCGCCGCGTCGAGGTCGTCCAGCATCCATGCGCCGATCAGGCCGCACAGCAGCCACACGAACACCGCGACGCCGAAAAAGAGCTTCATCTCGATCCCCGTCGATCGAGCCGCGATTCAACCACGATTAATGATCGAGCGCAATGTGAGACAATCGCCATCCAATTCACCCGGCCTGCGACGCGTCCTGGTCGCGCAGATAGTCGGGCGTCATCACGCTCGCGCCGGTGGTGGCGGGCTTGGCCGGCTGGAGGAGCTTGAGGTTGAACTTCTCGGCGAACTGGACTCCGAACTGCTCGCCGCGGGTCCACATCACCTTGCCGGCGATGAGCCCGCCGGCAGCGAAGTCGAGCTGGATCTCGGCTCCAACCGGCAGCTCCTCGCGGCATTCGACCAGCGCCCCGCCGCTCGAGATGTTGCGCAGCCGGGCGCCCTTCACCTGGCCGTCGTGGTGGAGCAAGGCGGCGCGGATGATCCGCATCCGCGGCTCGCGCGGCGGGAGCTGCTCGGGGAGGGTCGCCGCGCCCTTGGCGGCGAGTGCTCGGGCTTCCTCGGCCGGCATCGGCTTGCCGAACAGATAGCCCTGGATGAGCGTGCAGCCGAGATTGCGGACCAGCGCCAGCTCTTCGTGGGTCTCGACGCCCTCCGCGGTGGTCTGCATCTGGAGGTCGTGGGCGAGCCCGACCATCGCCCGGATCAGCGCGGCGTTGCGGCTTTCCTTGTCGGTCGCGCCGCGGACGAAGCTCTGGTCGACCTTGATCTTGTCGAACGGCACTCGCAGCAGATAGCTGAGCGACGAATAGCCGGTGCCGAAGTCGTCGAGCGCCAGCTTTAGGCCGATCGCCTTCAGCGCTCCGATCATCTCGTGGACGTGGTCGTCGTTGCTGAGGAACACGCCCTCGGTGATCTCGAGCTCGAGCCGCTTGGCCGCGAGCCCGGTCTCGCTCAGCACCGCGCGGACCGTCTGCGGCAGCGACGGCAGGCGGAACTGGACTGGCGACAAGTTGACCGCGATGCTGATGTCCTTCGGCCAGTTGGCCGCCTCGGCGCACGCCGTCCGAAGGACCCACTCGCCGATCTCGTTGATCAGCCCGATCTCCTCGGCGAGCGGGATGAATTGCGCGGGGCTGACCGGGCCATGCTCGGGATGGTCCCAGCGGACCAGCGCCTCGAACCCCAGCACCTTCTCGCTCGACGCTTCGACGCTCGGCTGGAAGACCACTCGCAGTTGCCCCTTCTCGAGCGCGACCCGAAGGTCGGATTCCATCAGCGAGCGCTCGCGCGCCGCTTCGTGCATCTCGGCCGCGAAGAAGCGGTAGCAGCCCTTGCCGGCGGCCTTGGCGGCGTAGAGCGCGAGGTCGGCGTCGCGCATCAGATCGTCCGAGGTGCGGTCGTCATAGTCGGACGTGACGATCCCGACCGAGGCCCCGATCGACACCACGGTGCCGTTGATCGTGTAGGGCCGCGACAGGCTGTCGATGATCCCCTGCGCGAGCCGCGACAAGTCCTCTTTCGACGGCGCCTCGGGAATCACGATCTCGAATTCGTCGCCGCCGAGACGGCCGACCTGGCCCATCTCGCCGACCTCGTCGCGCAGCCGCAGCGACACGAGCCGCAGCAGGGTGTCGCCGGCGGGATGGCCGAGCGTGTCGTTGACCGCCTTGAACCGGTCGAGGTCGAGCAGAAACACCGAGCAGCGGTGCTTGCGCCGCGCGGCGCTGATCAACGCGTCGTCGAGCGCCCGGCGGAGCACTTCGCGGTTGGGCAGGCCGGTCAGCGAATCCTGGCGCGCGAGCCGGTCGAGCTCGACCTCCGACTGGCGCATCTTGGTCAGGTCCGAAGCGAACCCGCGGAAGCCGAAGAAGCGGCCGACCTCGTCGTGCACCGGGCGGCCTGAAATCGACCACCAGATTTCGTTCTTGGTCTTGGCGCGGACGATCAGGTCCTGGAAGGCGACATGCGACGACAGATAGAAGCCGAGGGTCCGCTCCGACGTCGCCGCGCCATCGGCGGTCTCAGCGGAGATGAGGTCGGTGAACGGGCGGTCGGTCAGGTCGGCGGGCTCGCGGCCGAGCGCCCGGGCGACGCTATCGCTGATGTACGACAGATCTCCGTCGCGGGTGGTTTCCCAGAACCAGCCCTTCTCGCTGCTTTCGAATTCCTCGATCAGCCCCTCGGCGCGGGCGGAGTGCGGACGCGTCTCGTCGTGGCCGGATTGGCCCCCCGCGCCCAGCAATCGTCCGATACGTCCCACGGCGACCTCCAGGGTCGCGGCCGCGATACATTCGATATGGTTTAGATTCGGTTAGATTTGCGCGTTAACCGGCTTGCAGACCTATGCCTCGCCCATCGCCGCCAGGCGTTCCTCGAGCTCGGCCAGGCGGCGCTCGATGTTCTCGACCAGGTGAGCGAGCTCGGGCTCGGTGAGATGCGCGGCTCGTCCGCGGCGATCGTCGCGGAGCGCGCCGAGCAGCTGCGCCCGGTCGCGCAGAATCCGGCCCTTGCTGACTTGACGTTGTCCCACTCGGGCCGGTCAGTGCGTACGGACCGCCGATCGGTTCACCCGATCAAATGGAAAGCCCGGGATCGCCCTCGATCACCTCGGTTGAGAGCTTCGGCCGCTCGCCCGGCGCCCACAAGCGTGCCGTATGGGCAACGCGATACCGCAGCGGTCCTCCGTCCGGCCGGTCGCTGCGAGTGACGGGGCGTGGAATGCAAACGAACTCGGTCCGCATCTCGTCGCCGGTGAGCCGGACTGTCGCATAGCCGTGACCGCCGGCGTCCACGAATTCGAGATGCGGGGCGAGCTGCGGGTTTGACAGCGCGTGCGCGCGCTTGAGGTCGAAGCTGTTGGCATATTCGAGGCACGATCGGACGCCGTGCTTCAAGAGCATATTGTAGGTCCAGTCCGGCTTCGCTGCACCAGGCCGGTCGACCAGGTAGAATTGGCGCAAGGGGAACTTCGTGCGCGGCCTGTGCTCCAGCGCTTCCATCGCGCCCGGGCTGACGAGCGACGCTCCGACGAAGCTCAATCCGGCCGGCTCGAACTTGTCGGGCGGCAGCTTCGTTGCCGCATAGCCCGCCCAGAAGCTGTGCCGGTCGCCCGAGACGATCGCGAAGCCGGTGATCTTCGCGTCTCGGACCAGGTCGTAGATTTCGCCGCGTTCGATCCACGCGGTGCCATGATCGCCCCCGCCGAGATTGGCGAAGCCCGCCGGCCACGGCTTGGGCAGGAGGCCGGCCGGCAGGTTCTGCGGGTCGGCGCGCAAATCGAGCGTTCCCAGCGAATTGCCCCAGATCTTCCACGTCGCTGTCGCGCGCTTCAGCTGGTCCTTGAACCAAGTTTTCTGCTCGGCGCCGAGGATGGTCTGCGGCGGCGAGTCCTTTTGCGGATTCGGGATGCGAGACTCACCGAACACTAGCTCGGCGGGGGGATTGCCGCCGTTGAAAGCGCGGCCTCCATCGAGGACCTGCTGGAGGTCGTCGGGAAACCACCCGCCATATGCCCCCCAATCGCCGAGCTTGTTGAGCGAATCGTCACTGAACGGGTCAGGGCTGCGATAGCTGTGCTGGTCGGTGATGATCAGATCGAGGTGCCGGCCATAGCGCAGCGCGCGATAGGCTTTGAGGCTATTGATCGCGGCGAGATTGTTGGGCTCCTGGCCGAGCCCGTTGTCGTCCCACGTCTCGATCTTGACGTTCTTCACTGGGACCGAGCCGAACGTTTCGAGCGAGCCGCTCGGCGCCGCCACCCGCGCCGGGATATATTCGAACCACGCCTGGTTGGCGGCGACCTTGATGCTCTGCCCCGGCCGCGGCGGGCCGCCGGCCTGCTGGATGCTCTGCCAGCCCTGCCACGAGAATTCGTGATTGTCCCACATGCACACGAACGGCCAGCGCGCCCGCGCGTCCTGCAGGTCGCGATCCGCGAGATAACCTTTGTAGACGACGCGATATCCGTCGAGCGTCAGGGGATAGTGAAAGTTGCTGACCTTGCCGCCGTCGGGGATCCGGCCGACGTCGTAAATGATCCGGTCGTATCGCGACTTCACCTCGTCGGGATATTCGACGACTTCGTAGATGAAATCGCCAAGGTGAAGGATGAAGCCGAGCTGCTCGGGGCGCGGCTTCCGCTCGTCCTCGAAGATCATCCGGCGGTATGCGTTGAGCTTGCCCTCGTTGACGTCCTGGCAGCTGACGAAGGCGAAATTGACCGGCCGCGGATCGTTAGCCGCCGGAGCGGTGATCGTTCGGCCGACCCGGCTGCCGTTCCCGTCCGCGTCGGTGAACCGGTACCAATAGACCCGCGCCGGCCTGAGCCCGCCGACCAGCACACGCGTCGTCCAGTCGGCAGCGGCCGAAACCGGCGCGGACGCCTGCGCCACCACGCGCCGGAAGGCCTCGTCCTCGGCGACCTCGACGGTCAGCAGCTGCCGGTCGCCGCTCGCGAATGGTCGCCGCGTCCACAGGATCACGCTGCTCGGATCGGGGTCGCCCGACGCGACGCCCTCAGGAAACAGCGCGCGAGTCTCGCGCCACCGAACCCGCGATGAGCGCGCGGCTCCGCTCCACGCGAGCGTCGCGCCGATCGCCGCTGCGGCCTGGATGAACTGTCGCCGGCTGAGTGTCATGATGCCCCTCCGGCCAAGCGGCGTGGCGGTGCGCGGCGGGGAGCGCCAATCCAATTCGACGAATGACGGCCTCGGTTCGAACGAACGCCTAGCGGGCGCCCCAACCGGTCAGCATCGTCTTGATCGTCCGCAGCAGGATCAGCAGATCGAGCCAGGGCGAGAAATATTTGATGTAGTAGAAGTCGTAGTGAAGCTTGCGCAGCACGTCGTCGACTTCGGCGACATGGCCCTGGTTGACCTGCGCCCAGCCGGAGATGCCGGGCTTCACCACATGCCGGTAGCGATAGAACGGGATTTCGCTGGTGTACCAGACCGACAGCACCTCGGCCTCGGGCCGCGGGCCGATCCAGCTCATCTGCCATTTGAGGATGTTGAAGATTTGCGGCAGCTCATCGAGCCGCAGGTTGCGCAGCATCCGGCCGATCCGAGTGATCCGTTCATCGTCGACCCTGGTCATCGCCGCCTCACGTTCATCGTCGACGTCGACTGGCCGCATCGTCCGGAATTTGTAGACGGTGATCGGCCGGCCTGCATGGCCGACGCGCTTCTGCCGGAACAGAATCGTCCCCGGGCTGTCGGCTTTGATCGCGATGGCGCACGCGGCCATGACCGGCAGCGCGACCGGCAGCATCGCGAGCGCCACGAGGAAGTCGATCAGTCCCTTCAAATGGAAATAACCGCGCGCCGGAAGCAGCGAGCCGAAGCTGTTCTCCGACAAATGCTCGATCTCCACCCGACCGGTCAGCGATTCCGAGAGTTGCTTGACCTGGTAGACCATGCGCCCCTCAAGCGCGGCATCAGCGAGGAATGCCTCCCACTCGTCGGGCAGCGCTTCGGAGAAGTCCGCGACGATCGCGTCGCAGCCCCGCGTGTCATGAAGCCGCGGCCGGGCCAGGAGCTTCCAGTCGACGTCCGGGACTCGCATCAGGGCGTCGATCTGGCCGAACGGCACGACCGCGATGCGCCGCAGGAGATTCCGCTCGGCGTAAACGTACAGCAGGTACAGCCAGAACACATGAAGCAAGAAGCCGGCGAGCAGTCCAACGCGGTCGTAAGGGAAGCGGGTCAGAACGAAGTAGAAGATGATCACGCCGTGACCGGTGAGCGCGGACGGGAAGATCACGTAGCTCCGCCGAATCCCCGGATAGGTCTCGATCGACAGCCGCATCCAGAAGGCGATGACGACCGCCACGGCATTGCCGATCAACGTGTTGATGCTCGCGGCCTCGAGCAGAAAACCGGGCAGCAGCGGGCCGCGGGCGAGCCACGGGACGAGCGCTCCGACAACCAGCGCGCCGGCGAATTGGAATCGCTTGCGAACGAGCACCGAACCTTGGCGAAGTCGCAGGCGCTCGTGCTTCACAGCGACCAGCGATCGATCTCGGGCGACAGCGTCCGGTCGCGCCACATGCCCTTGAGGTCGGCGAGAGTCCCGCCGGGAGCGACCATCGCCGCGATCCGCTCGTCAGTGAGCTCGCGATATTCGCGGTGCGGGACCGCGGCGACGACGAGGTCGTAGCGTTCGCCGTCGAGGTCGGTCAGCTCGAGGCCGTATTCGCGGGCGACTTCGTGGGGATCGGCCAGCGGGTCGGCGATGGCGACCGAATGGCCGAGCCACTGCAGGCGATGGACGACATCGACCGTTCGGCTGTTGCGCAAGTCCGGGACATTCTCCTTGAACGTCAAGCCGAGAACTAGCGCACGGCCGGCCTTCTTTCGCCGGCCGTGAAGAACGTCGGCGATCCACGCGCCCATCCCGTCGTTGGTCTCGCGGCCGGCGAGGATCACCTGCGGCCGGTGGCCGAGGCTCTGCGCGAGGTGGCTGAGGTAATAAGGATCGACGCCGATGCAGTGCCCGCCGACGAGGCCCGGCTCGAAGCCGAGGAAGTTCCACTTGGTCCTGGCCGCGGCGAGCACGTCCCATACCGATAGGTCGACCTTGGAGAAGATCTGCGCGACTTCGTTCATGAAGGCGATGTTGATGTCGCGCTGCGCATTTTCGATCGCCTTGGCCGCTTCGGCGGCCTTGATCGACGCCGCACAGAATACCCCGCCTTCCGTGATCGCTCCGTAGATTTTCGCGAGCTGCTCGACCACCTCGGCATCCTCGCCCGCGATCACTTTGGTGATCTTGTCGATCGTGTGTCGCCGGTCGCCGGGATTGATCCGTTCCGGGCTGTAGCCGAGCCGGAAGTCGCGGCCGCGCTTCAGCCCGGCCATCCGTTCCAGTTCCGGACCGCAGACGTCTTCCGTCACCCCCGGGTAGACGGTGCTTTCGTAGATGATCGTCGGGCGCTTGGCGGGGTCGATCAGCTCGGCGATCATCCGCGTCGCTGCGCGCACGGCGGTAAGATCCGGCCGGTTGGTGCTGTCCACCGGCGTCGGCACGGTCACGATATAGACGTCGGCTGCCGCGCAATCGCCATCGTGAGCGGTCAACTGGAGCGAGGTGCTCCGAAGTTCCTCCACATCAACCTCGCGCGTGCGGTCACGTCCGGCGCGCAGCTCGCGGATCCGCTCCAAGTCGATGTCGAAACCGATGACTTCGAACTTGCGGGCGAGCGCGATGGCGAGGGGCAAGCCGACATAGCCGAGGCCGATCACTACGATATGCGGACTGGTACTCATCCCGTCCGACTACACAAACTTTGCCGCTTTTGGAGCAAAATCGCCCGACGCGCGCCGAGGTCTTACAGCCGCGCCGCCGCGAGGTGCTGCTCGAGCCGGCTCTCCTCGGGGAGGACGACCCGCAGCTTTCTGTTCGCGAAGTCGATCGAAACCTTCTTGAACGCACGCATCGCGTTCATGCCCAGAAGCAGCGCCGGCTTATCGTTCAGTCCGAGCGCCTCGAACGTGTGGGCGTCGGCGAACACGACGATCAGGTCCTTGAGCTGGACGTTGCCCAGTTCGAGGCGGCGGACCGTCATATATTCGGCCGCGATCGTCTCCCCGGTGACCGACGTGAGGTCGATCCGCTGCGAAGCATCGGTCGGCCGGTTGCCGACGAGCTGCCGGCGGAGCGCGGCATTGATGACGCTGATCTGCGCGCCCGTGTCCAGCACGACGGCGACGCTGCGGCCGTTCGCCCGCGCCTCCGTCAGGACGAGGCGGCCGTTGCGGCGACGGGCGGTGATCACGATCGAGCCCGGCTCGTTCGCGGCCTCACGGCTTCTCGACGGAACGATCGACATCATCTGGCGCTCGAAGTCGAACAGGACCCGCTGCGAGCGCAGCGAGTCCACGCCGAGGATGCCGTCCGCGCCCATGTGGACGCTGTCGAGCAGCGGCGCGTCGATCACGCTGACGACGTTGCGGGTCAGCTCGAGCCTCGGCACGGTCGCGGTGGCGACCGCCGAAACGCCGGCCAGGCTGTGCAACGAGGCGCCCTCGCCGGTGCGCAGGTTCAGCTTCCTCGCCAGGTCACGCGAAATCGCCGTCCGATCCGCGCCGGTGTCGACCAGGAACCGGTAAGGCCCCGTGTCCGACAGCCGCACCGGCACCGTCATGCGCTCGTAAAAGTCACTGCGGAAGCGAACGTCTTCGGTTTGCGACGTCTTGTCGATCGGCAGCGGGCCGCTGATGGTTTCGACCTGCGTCGTCAGCGGCGGTGCGGCGAGCGCCGAGGAGCCCACGAGCACCAGAAGTGCAAGCTGTAGCGTGCGTCGCGGCATCGAACTTCCGGATCCGAGCTTACGCTTCGCGCCGTGTCCGAGCAAACTTGGATCATTCCGGAGCTTTGTCTCTCTTCCGGAAACCAACTGGTAAGGCCACGGGTGCTAACGCGACCGGCGAGTGGGGGGCGGCTCGGGCCATCCGCTGGACTGATTTGGCTGATTACCTGGCTTTGGCGCGGAGTTTCATGTTGGACGAGCAACCGGTCGAAACCACTCTCTACTCGCTTGACGAACGAACGCCGGACCTCACCGAAGATTCGAACTCCGAGCGACTGAGCCTGCTTCGCGTCGGGACGCTCGTCGTCGGCGGGCGGCGCGAGCTGTGCCTGGTCAAG
>JBJMUB010000018.1:0-23852 GCA_045811385.1 Sphingomicrobium sp.
TCACGCCGGCGAGCGCGTTGAGAAACGCGTGCTCCGCCTGCACATGCACGAGCGGAATGTTGTAGCTGTCCCGAAAGAGCGCGATCACCTTTTCCGCCTCGCCGAGCCGCAGCAAGCCATGATCGACGAAGACGCAGGTGAGCTGCTCGCCAATAGCCTCATGGATGAGGACTGCAGCAACCGCGCTGTCGACGCCGCCCGAGAGGCCGCAGATCACCCTGCCCTTGCCGACCTGCTCGCGGATGTCGGCGATCTTCGAATCGCGGAAGCTCGCCATCGTCCAGTCGCCCGCGCATCCGCAGACATGGCGCACGAAGTTGGCGAGGAGCTTGCCGCCGTCGGGCGTGTGGACGACCTCCGGGTGGAACATCAGGCTGTAGCGCCTGGCTTCCTCGTCAGTCGCAATCGCGAAGGGCGCGCCCTCGGATCGTGCAACCACCTCGAAGCCCGGCGCGAGCGTTTCGACGCGGTCGCCGTGGCTCATCCACACCTGGTGCTTTTCGCCGACGGTCCAGAGACCATCGAAGAGCGCGGAGGGTGAAACGATGTCGATGAACGCGCGGCCGAACTCGCGCTGGTCGGACGCGACCACCTTTCCGCCGAGCTGCTGGTGAAGCGTCTGCTGGCCGTAGCAGATGCCGAGCAGCGGGACGCCGCTGTCGAACACGATCTGCGGCGCGCTCGGTGCGTTCTCCCACATCACGGAAGACGGGCCGCCCGAAAAAACGACGCCCTTAGGCTGCATCCGCTCGAACGCTTCGCCGGCGCCGTTGAACGGCACGATCTCGGAATAGACGCCGGCTTCGCGAATGCGGCGCGCGATCAGCTGGGTGACCTGGCTGCCGAAGTCGATGATGAGGATGGATTCGGTAGGCTGGACCGTCATGGCGGGCCGATAGGCATGACCGCCGCGCGAGTAAAGTTAAGTGATTACTTAAGTGTCTTGACGCCGCTCTCGCAACTCGATACTTAAGGACATGCTTAACGATTCGCCGAAGCTCGACCGGGCCTTCCAGGCCCTGTCGGATCCGGTTCGGAGGCGGATGCTCGCGCGGCTGTCGCGCGGCCCTGCCTCGGTGTCGGAACTGGCGAAGCCGTTCAGCATCAGCCTGCCCGCCGTGCTTCAGCATCTCAAGGCGCTGGAGGAGAGCGGGCTGGTTCAAAGCGAGAAGAAAGGGCGGGTGCGAACCGTGCGTTTGGATGCAAAAACGCTGGCGTTCGCCGAAACCTGGATCGCGCAGCAGCGCGCTGAGTGGGAAGCTCAGCTCGACCGCTTTGAGAATTATCTTCGAACCCTCAAGACGAATGGAGATCACTGATGGCCGATCTGGACCTGGTGTTGGAGCGGACGCTCGACGCTCCGGTTGAGCTGGTGTGGGAAGCCTACACCAACCCCGACCATATGAAGCGCTGGTTTGCGCCCAAGCCATACGAGATCACGGAAATGGAGCTGGACCTGAAGCCCGGCGGAATCTTCCGTCTGCGGATGGTCGGCCCCGACGGCTTCGACACGGGTCACGGCGTCCCGGGCTGCGTGCTCGAGGTGATCGAGCGCGAGAAGCTGGTTTGGACCAGCGCGCTCGGCCCCGGCTACCGCCCCAACGAAACCGGCGAGGGCTGCGAATCCTTCCCGTTCACCGCCGTCATCACCTTCGCCGACGCCGGAAACGGGAAAACCGCCTACAAAGCGATCGCCCTGCATAAGGACGAAGCCGGGCGCGAGACTCACGAGAAAATGGGCTTCCACGACGGCTGGGGAACGGTCGCCGGCCAGCTCGAGGAATATGCGCAGAACCTGGCGGCGAACGCGTAACGGTTGCGGCAACGAATGCGCGGGAGGCTTTCACCTCCCGCGCACCATTGTCACGAGGTTGGATTAGCGGCGATTGATGTCGAGGTCGCGGACCCGGCCGTAGGTATCGACGCTGCACCGGAAGGTGAGGTTCGCGCCCTGGGTTGCGCCGAGGACCCCGTACAGGCCGACGCCGTAAGGGCCGTAGGCGTAGCCGCTGGAGCTCGCGAGCCCACGAACCTGGATTCGGCTTCCGCGGTCGCGGTAATTGACACGCGTGACGCTGACCACTCGTCCACCGACCATGCCGCCGCGCTCCGCGCGCATGTTGAGCCGGTTCTGGACCGCCGACGTGCACTGGTCGATCGCTAACTGAGCGCGGTTCACGACCACGGGGCGCTGAGCGGTTGCGGAACCCGCCGCTGCGAGCGCCGCAAGGCCGGCTGCACCCGCAAGAATTCTGACGATGATCATGGCCAATCTCCTTTTCGAAATGAATTGAGCCATCGCCGACTAAAACGCGCGGTCTTCCTTGGCCGGTCCTTGCATTCGTCGCGCGCCAGCGCCGACCAGACGACTGGTCATTCATCGAAGCGAAAGTTTCGTGTCCGAAACGTCTACGCCGCAGCGCGCAGACCGTGAGCCGTCGCTATGGGCGAATGGCCGATGGCGAGCTCGTCGAGCAGGCTTTCGAGCTCGCCGAGACCGAGGATGCCGGAGCAAGGATAAGCGCCCGGCGCCGGCTTCCATCCGTCGCGAAGGCGGCGAATCAACGCAAGCGCCGGAGCGATCGGAACAAGCGGCCCGAGATTGGTTGTCGCATCGAGCGTCCATCTCGCTTCGACCGCCGCACCGCGATCGTCGAGTCCTTTCGCCTCGACGATCATTGCGCCCCGGTCGCTGCCGAACGGCCGGACCATCCGAGCAATGCCCAACAACAGTCCGGCCAACGGCCGAAGCGACCGAATCCAGCCCCAGCGCGCCGCGAACGACAGCAGCCACAGACCCAGATGCAACACGGGGAGCTCCAGCCCGGCGACGAATTCGGCCGAACGCGTCGGCCGATACCGCCGGACGAGAAGATCCTGCTCGGGCGTATCGCACACGCTTGCCCAGCGTCGGCCGACCGGGCCGCAATCGATCCTGCCCTGCAGCGCCCAGCCGGGAACCTCGCCCCACTCGCCGCCGCGGAACACGCGTACCGGCTTGCCGACGTAGGACAGGATCGCCTCGACGACCGACCGGCCCCGCGGCGCTCGGTTGCCGGGGAAGATGCCGATCCGAATCGAGTCGACCTGCCGCCAGCCGACCGTCAGCGCGTCGAGCACCGCGTGCGACAGCGCGGGGATCGAGCTCGCGCCGGAGATGACCGCCATGCGGGCCGCTTTCGCTCGGCCGTCGAACCGCCCGATCGAACAGACGAAATCGCGGCCGTCGGCCAGGTCGATGTAGTCGACCTTGGCGGCAATGCATTGCTCGATGAGGTTGGTGCGCGATCCCTGGAACGGGCCGGCGCAGTCGATGACCAGGTCGAAACCCTTCAACGCGTCCGCGCCTGCCGTGTCACGATCGATCGTCGTAAACGCGCACCCAAGATCGGCCGCGGTTTGCTCGAGCGGCCGCTGCCGCCGGCCGCCGAGGGTCAGGCGTACGCCGGGCTCGCGAGCCGCAAGCCGAGCGAGGCGCGAACCGAAGACTCCGCTGGCGCCGACGATCAGGACGTGGATACGTTCAGTCGACATCGTCGAACAGAATCTCCTGGCGGAGCAGCGTGCCCGCCAGCGGATGGGTCAGCTCGAGCCCGAACAGGAAGCTGGCGCCCGCGACCTGGCGGTGGGTCACTCGGGTCACGCCGGGGCTGAGTATGCGGGGCAAGCGCAATCGCCGCGGCCCGAATTGCACGAAATAATGGTCGCTGACGAACGCGATGCCGTCGCTCACCGGCTCGATTCGCAACGCCATTCCGAGGCCGCGGCCGAGATATTCCTCGAGCCCGGTCGGCCCGGCGAAGCGCTTCGCGCTGTGGATGACCTGGGGAAAGCGGTTGGAGCGCGCGTAGATCCTCGTCCAGCACTGGCCGCCGGATTTGCGATCCTCGCTGACGCTGACCAAAGCGCCGTCGCCGGCCTTCGGGTTGAGCGGCAACGGCGCACCGAACAGCCGGCAAATCTGCACCAGCACCCAACCGAGCCGTGACACGGACATGTCGACGACCAGCCCGCGGTAAAGCGCGACCTGAGCACCGCTCAGCCGCTTAGAAAACCGTCCTCGCACCTCAGCCGGCAAGGCGTCCCAAGCGGCGCTTCCGAGCAAGGCACGGAAGCGTAGATCGTGAAGGCTGGGGTCGGTCGGCGGCGTGCGCTCCGGCAGCTTGAGCAGGGTTGCACTCATCGCTTGCCCCTTTCGCCGCCGATCTCAGGCGGCTTTGGTTTTGCCGCGCCCGAGGAAGCGGGTGACCTTCGCGCCCATCTTGATGAAAGCCATCAGGGTCGGTTTGGGCACCTGCAGCATCTCGTCGTGCCAGCGCGACATGGTGGTGACGAAGTCGAGCATCGCTTTGAGCCGCTGCTTGGCGACCGGCGAAATGGCGGGGTCGCGCTCAGCCTCGCTGGTGCAGGCCCGGAGCGCCGCCTCGGCCGGATCGACCTCGCGCGCCTTGCGGCCGCGGGCGATGCGGGTGACCATTTCCCAGATGTCGGTCTCGGCCGCGAAATGGTCGCGGCGGTCGCCAAGTACCGGGACCCGGTGGATCAGTCCCCAGCCGAGCAATTCCTTGATCGAGTTCGAGACGTTGGAGCGCGCGAGGCCGAGCTGCTCGGCGATCGCCTCGGCCGTCAGCGGCGCTTCCGACAGATAGAGCAAGGCGTGGATCTGGGCGACCGACCGGTTGACCCCCCACTGGCCGCCGAGGTCGCCCCAGTGAAGGACGAACCGAGTGACTGCGGCGGGCAGCGGTTCTGGGTTGTCGTTAATTTCTGTCATGACAGAAATGTCTGTCACTAACGCAGAACCGAGTCAAGCCGCAAAAAAAGCGCGGACGCCGGGGCGCCCGCGCTCTTTTGCAATGCGGCCGAGGCTTAGTAGCGGCGGTAGCCGTACTGGCTATAATCGTACGGCGAATAGCCGTTGTTGTAGCCGTTGTAGCCGTTGTTATAGCCGCCGTACGTGCTGACCCGGCTGGCGCGGTCGATGTCGATATCGCTGATGATTCCGCGATAATCGACCTTGCACTTCCAGGTGAGATCGACCTGGCCCTGGCCGTTGTAGCCGTAGCCATAGCCGGCATGAGCACCGCTCGAGGCGACTCCGCGAACGGTCATGCCGCCGTTCGAGCGCGGCTCGATCCGGCTGATGCCCATGACCCGGGCGTTGCCGTAGCCGTTGTAGCCGCCGCCGTACGGATTGCCGTACGCGCCGTAACCGGCATAGCCGCCGCTCAGCCGCTGCTGCACCGCAGACGCGCACTGATTGGCGACGACCTGGCTGTTGGCGCCGTAGCCGTACTGGTTGTAGCCGTAGCCGCCGTAGCCGCCGCCGAGCACTTGGCCCAGCACCTGGCCGATGACGTTGCCGCCGCCGTAACCACCATAGCCCGGATAATATTGCGCGGCGGCGGGCGCCGCACTCATCAGCGCGGCAGCGGCGACGCCGCCCGCAATCATAAACTTCACAGCCGACATGGCCCCTCTCCTCGAACAGGCGGACCAATGTGCGAACGCACGGCGGCCCATTAGCGTCGCACTATCGTTACGGGGCTGCACGACGGCTGAACCGAAACCGGGCCGATTGTTCAGAAAGGTTAAGAAAAGCCGCGCCGGCTCAGGAGGTTAGCTCCCCAGCTTAAGCCCGGTGAAGTAAGCCAGGAACGCGTAGACGTCGGCCGCTTCCTCGATGATCTTGGCGGTCGGCTTGCCCGAGCCGTGCCCGGCGCGGGTCTCGATCCGGATCAGGTGCGGAGCGCCGCTCGGATCCGCCGCCTGAAGCTCCGAAATATATTTGAAGCTGTGGCCGGGAACGACGCGGTCGTCGGTGTCCGCGGTGGTCGCCAGCACCGGCGGGTAATGCACTCCGCGCTTGATGTTGTGGTAGGGCGAGTAGGCCAGCAGCGTTTTGAAATCGGGCTGCTTGTTGGGGTAGCCATAGTCGTCGACCCAATAACGGCCGGCGGTGAAGCGGTCGAAGCGCAGCATGTCCATTACGCCGACTGCGGGGCTCGCCGCGTCGAACAGGTCGGGGCGCTGGTTGACCACGGCGCCGATCAGCAGCCCGCCGTTCGACCCGCCGTTGATCGCCAGGCCGTGCGGCGAGGTGATGCCCTGCGCCTTCAGATATTCGCCGGCGGCGATGAAATCGTCGAACACATTCTGCTTGCGCGCCAAACGTCCCGCGTCGTGCCACTCCTTGCCGTATTCGCCCCCGCCGCGAAGATTGGCGACCGCATAGACGCCGCCCTTCTCGAGCCAGGCGAGGCGCGTCGCCGAGAAAGACGGTGTCAGCGAAATGTCGAACCCGCCATAGCCGTAGAGCAGGGTCGGCGCGGGCGCGGTGACGGTCTTCTTGCGCACCACGAACATCGGCACCCGGGTTCCGTCCTTGGACGGATAGAAGCGCTGCTCGACCGAATAATCGTCGGGATTGAACTTGAGCTTCGGCTCCGCCCAGACGGTCGCTTGCCCGGTCGCGGCATCATAGCGGTAGATGGTCGTCGGCCGGTTGAAGCTACTGAAGGCGAAGAAGGTCTCGGGATCCTCGAACTTGCCGAAGAAGCCGCTCGCGGTGCCGATCCCCGGAAGCTCGACCTTGCGCACCAGCGAGCCGTCGAGGCCGTGGACCCGGACCTCGGTCTTGGCGTCGGCGAGATAGTTGGCGATGAGCCTGCCGCCGACGAGATGAGCGCTGTCGAGCGTCGCCTGGTCCTCGGCAATGATGGTTTTCGGCGCCGGCTTCGCCGCGGCGACGTTGAGGCTGACGACCTTCTGGCGCGGCGCATCCTTGTCGGTGACGAAATAAAAGGTCGACGCGCGGTTGCCGATATAGCCCCAATTGTTGTCGAAGCCGGGGATCAATACGCGCGGCTTGGCCTTGGGATTTTTGAGGTCGACCAGGCTGATCTCATAGCGGCTGTCGGTGCCGCTCGACGAACTCACAATCAGCCAGGGCCCGTCGTCGCTGACCTCGCCGGTGTTATTGAGATCCGGACGCTTCGGAGTCGAGAAGACCAGCCGGTCGGCGGCCTGCTTGGTGCCGAGCTTGTGGAAGTAAATGTTCTGGTGCTGGTTCAGCGATTGGTACGTCCCGCTGCTTTTCGGCGCGGGGAAGCGCGAATAATAAAAGCCGCTGCCGTCCTTGGCCCAGCTGAGGTTCGAGAACTTCACCCACTTCACTTCGTCGGCGAGGTCCTTGCCGGTGGCGACATCGCGGACCTTGAGCGTGCGCCAGTCGGTGCCCCCGTCCTGGATCGCATAGAGCAGCCTGGTGCCCTGCTCGTTCGGCTCCCATTCCGCGAGCGCGGTCGCGCCGTCCTTCGACCACGGGTTCGGGTCGATGAGGACGCGCCCCTCGCCGCCGACTGAATCCCGAACGAACAGGACCGACTGGTTCTGCAGCCCGCTGTTGTGGGTATAGAAATAATGCCGGCCCTTCTTCTCGGGCGCGGCGAAACGCTCATAGTCGTAAAGCTCGGTGATCCGCTTCTCGAGCGCCTCGCGGCCGGGCAGGCGGGCGAGGAAAGCGCTGGTCACATTGTTCTGCGAATCGACCCAGGCGCGCACCTGCGGATCGTTGCGCACGTCGGTCTCGAGCCAGCGATAAGGATCGGAGACCGGTACTCCGAACTGCGTGTCGACGAGCTCGATGCGCCTGGTCTGCGGGTAGCTGACCGGAGAGCCGGCGGCCGCCGGCTGCGCCGCCAGAGCGGCATCGAACGGCATCACGGCCAAGGCCGACGAAAGAAACGCAACACCAAGCAGGCTCCGACGCATTTTCCCCACCCAAATAAGAAACGGACGCCGCAGGCTAGCAGCGGCGTCCGTGATTTCTCAAGCGCTTATGTGGTTCAAACGGCTTCGAACTCGTCCGCGGTCATGACCGGGCCCGAATCCTGGCCCTTGGCCGAAACATCACGGTCGACGAATTCGATCACCGCGATCGGCGCCGCGTCGGAGGCGCGGATGCCGGCCTTGATGATCCGGCAATAGCCGCCGTTGCGATTGGCGTAACGCGGGCCGATGACGCCGAACAGCTTGGCGAGCTGGGCCTCGTCCATCAGGCGCGACTGGGCGAGCCGGCGGTTGCTGAGCCCGCCGTGCTTGGCCAGCGTCACCAGCTTCTCCACGTACGGGCGAAGCTCCTTGGCCTTGGCCGTCGTGGTGGTGATCTGCTCGTGCTTGATGAGCGCCGCCGCCATGTTGCGGAACAGGGCCGCGCGGTGGCTCGAGGTGCGCTGAAGTTTGCGATGGCCAACACGATGGCGCATGGGTCTTCTCCGTTCGTCGGGAGCCCGTACGAGGTAGCTCCGGCCAGGCGATACTTTGGGGGACCGCCCTCACCCCGAAATGCAAGCGGCGAGCGCATGGCCCGCCGGACGCGCTGCCCTCAAGCGGAAAAGCGCCGCTCCGTCAAGGACTCGCGCAGAGAAAAAAAGGGCCGCCGAAGCGGCCCTCAGTGGCGCCTTAGTGGCGCGTGTCGGCGTTGATCGGGATCTTCTTGCGGCTGTCCTCGGCCTCCGGGCTCTTGGGCAGGTGGACCGTCAAAAGTCCGTTCTGGAAGTCGGCCCGGCAATTCTGCTCGTCGACCGAAACGGGCAGCGGGATCTGCCGCTCGAACCGGCCGTACCAGCGCTCGGAATAGCCGCGCTCGTCCTTCTCACCCTTCTTCTCGCCGCGGATCGTCAGCATGCCGTTGTCGACGAACAGCTCGACGTCCTGGTCGGTCATTCCGGGGACCTCGGCGGTGACGACCACCTCAGTGTCGCTGTTCTTGACGTCGATGCTCGGCCAGCTGGTCATCGCGCCGCTGGCAATGCCGCCAAACGCCGGAGTGCGGAAGAAGTCGTCGAACAGCCGGTCCATCTCCCGGCGAAAGCTCGAGATGGGACTCCAGTCGGTGTCGCCCCACAGGGCCGGGGGGGTGCGCGACTGCTCGCGGCCCCAGGGAATGAGATCACGCATAGCCATGGTCATACCTCCTTTGCTGTGTGGTGGGTTGAAACGAACCGGGGACCGGGTCCGTGGCCAGCGCAACGGCCCCGATACGGTACCGCCGTCGCTTATGCGGCGACTTTCTCGCTCTGGTTCTGGTTCGCCGCAGCGCCCTGCTGCTGATCCGTCAGGCGAGCCTGGGTGGTTCCGCCCCCGATCCGGATCTTCTTGGGCTTCATCGCCTCGGGGACCTCGCGCACGAGCTCGATGGAGAGCAGACCGTCTTTCAGGTCGGCGCTCTTCACCTTCACATAGTCGCCAAGCACAAAGCGGCGCTCGAACGAGCGGGCGGCGATGCCGCGATAGACGTAGCTGCCTTCGTCGCGGTTCTCGTCGGTCTTCCGACCCGAAACGATCAGCAGGTTCTGCTGGGCGGTGACGTCGATCTCCTCAGGGTTGAAGCCGGCCACCGCGAGAGTGATTCGATAGTGGTCGTCATTGTCCTGCTCGAGATCGAACGGCGGGTAATTCTCGCCGCCATTCATCCAGCCGCTTTCCAGCATGTCGAAGAGGCGGTCGAACCCGACCGCGGCGCGCCGGAACGGCGTCAGGTCAAGCGAAGTCCTCATAACAACTCCTCCTTCAGAGCAACGTTGATATGAAGAGCGTCGGAGAGAGCCGACGCTCCCTCGGCGGAGTCCGTAAGGGCACTCCGCGCGCGAGCCTACATGGTTCGCAGATTGGAGATTTCAAGAGGCAGAACGGTGAGCTAGGGGCCAGCTTCGTCGTCGACCCAGTCGGCACGCAGGCGCTTGATGGCGAACAGCATCAACAGCGCCGCCACGAGGTAGAATGCGGTGCAGCCGACCGCCGCGTAACGCAGCGACTCGACGCCGTACGTCGATTTCAGCGCATCTGAAATGCTGCCCATCAGCAGCGGCCCGACGCCGAGCCCGATGAGGTTGTTGATGAACAGGAAACTGCCCGAGGCGGTCGACCGCATTCGCTGCGGGACGAGGTGCTGCACTGCAGTCACGACCGGACCGAGCCACAGGATGTTGAGCGCGTTCGGGATCAGCAGCAGCGGCCAGGCGAGCCAGAGGTTCGGCGCCATCAGCCCGAGCGCGAAGGTCGGCGCGGTGATCAGCCAGGCGATCGCCGGCAGCCGGGCGTACCAGGCGCGATCGGACCGCCCGAGACGGTCGGCGAACCAGCCGCCCGCCAAGACTCCGGCGCAACCGCCGATGAGCAGCAGTGACGCGAGGAAGTTGCCGGCGGAAACGATGTCGAGGCCGAAGCTTCGGACCATCACCGACGGAGTCCACAGCGCCAGCCCGTATCCGCACAGCGAACTCATCGAGGCGGCGAAGGCCATCAGCCAGAAGGTCGGCTTGCGCGCGACCATCGGGAACGCCTGTGAGAGCGGCGCCGCGTCCGCAGGAGTCGCGTCCCGCCGCAAGTCCTTCACCAGAGATTTGAGGATCGGAGCGAGCACGATGCCGATCACGCCCATGACGACGAACGCGGCGCGCCACCCGAACCAGTGCGCGAGGTGGGCGCCGATATAAGCGCCGCCGCCGAGGCCGATCGGGATGCCGAGCGAAAAGACGGCAAGCGCCCGGGCTCGGCGCTGCGGCGGGAAATAATCGGCGATTAGGGCATAGGACGGGGCCACTCCCCCGGCCTCGCCCACGCCGACCCCGAGGCGATATAGGAACAGCTGCCAATAGCCCGTCGCGGTTCCGCACAGCGCGGTGAAACCACTCCACACTGCAAGCGACGCCGCGACGACTCCGCTTCGGCTGGTCCGGTCCGCCAGAAAAGCGAGCGGTATTCCGAGCAGCGAATAAAGCAAAGCGAACGCAAGACCGCCGATCGCACCGAACTGTGTATCGGAGAGATTGAGGTCGGCCTTGATCGCCGGGGCGAGGATGCCGAGGATTTGCCGGTCGAGGAAATTGAGGATGTAGGCGAGCAGCAGGAGCAGCAGGACGCGGTTAGCGACCGCGCTTCCCTGCCGCTCCGCCGCCCCGCTCAGAAGTTGACCCCGAGCGACAACCATACCTGGCGCGGAGCGCCGTAGAAGGCGGTCAGCACGCCTTCGCGGCCGAGCGTCGAGTTGATCACCGGAGCGCCGGCCGCGTTGATGAACTCGCCGGTGAAGGGGTTCTGCCGAAGGAAGTTGTAGCCGGACACGATGTATCTCTTGTCTAGCAGGTTCTTGCCGTGGAGTCCGACTTCAAACCGGTTGCCCTGCGAACGCCAGACCAGGTTGGCGTCAAGCAAGGCAAAGCCCTTCTGGTCGAGGCCCGGGATATGGATCTCGAACTGCTGGCTCTTGCTGCGGTAGGACAGGGTCGTGTTCGCATTGAGCCGGCCATCGAAGAGAGGCGTGTCATAGTCGAGCGAGCCGCTCAGCGTCCACTTCGGCGTGTTCTGGATCTTGCGGAAGTCGGCGACATCCACTTCGTGGTTCGGCACCGGCAGCCCGGTTACCGGGTCGAAACCGACGACCGTCAGAAACTCGAGATACTTAGCGTCGAGATAGCCGAGCGTTCCGGCCCAGGTCAGCCGGTCGCCAGGCGCTGCGAGGTCGTTGGCCATCCGCCAGTTGGTCTCGAGCTCGACACCGCGGAACCTTGCCTTGCCTGCGTTGGTGGTGATCCCGATGAACGTCGGGACTCCGGTCGCCGAAACGCCACCGGCCGAGCCGGGCACCTGCACATCCTTATAATTCGCCTGGAACACGGCGAGCGCCAGCTGCACCCGCCGGTTGAACAGGGCCGCCTTCCACCCAGCCTCATAGCTGTCGACCGTCTCCGGATCGAAGGCCATGAAATCGTAGATCTGCTCCGCGGTGGGCGGAGTTGCCGGGTTGGTGCGCGGCGTGGAGGTAGTGAGACCACGCGGGTCGAAGCCGCCGCCTTTGAAACCGCGTGAGTAGCTGAGGTAGAGATTGTGGTCCTTGTTCGGCTTGAAGCTGACGGACGCGCGCGGCGTGAAGGCCGTGTCCTTGCGGTGCCCGTCGAAGTCTGACGTCGCGGGCCCTACCTGGGTGCCGACGCCGAAACCTGACGAGCCTCCGAGCTCCGGCGCGCCGCCGTTGCGCAGATTGGCCCGGAACACCTTCGCGTGGCGCTTGTCGTTCGTATAGCGACCACCAAGCGACACGCTCAACTGGTCGGAGAAATCGTAGGTGAAGTCGCCGAACACCGCCCACGTCTTGGTGTCCACGTCGCCGCGCGTCGTCGCGGTCAATCCTGGCAGGCCGATCAGCGGCCCGGTCGTGTACAGCCGCACGTCGAACACGTTCTTCGCATTCGCGTCGAGATAGTAGACGCCGGCGACGCCCTGCAGCGGCCCCTTGTCGACCAGCAGCTGGAATTCCTGGCTGAACTGGTGGTTCCTGTAGATGGCCGGAACATCGACATCGACCGCCGGCAGCGCGTCGAAATCGATCGGGGTCGAGCTCTTGTCCTTGCGATAAGCGGTGATCGACTTGAACTTCAGCCAGTCGGTGAGCCCGATTTCGCCCTGCAGCGACAGTCCCCACGCGCGGACCTTCTGTTCCGGATCGTCGAGTCCTCCTCGAGTATCGAACTCGTCGTCGAGCACCGGGGCGCCGCTCAGCAGTCCGGGGATCAGCCGGTGCCCGCCACGCGGGTTGCTGTCGTCCCAGAACTTGTCCGCCGACAAGCGGAAGAACATCGTGTCCGAGGGCTCGAGCTCGATCGTTCCGCGGGCCGCCCAGATGTCCTTGTTGTAATTCTCCGCGCCGGTCGTGAGGTTGTCGCCATAGCCCTGTCGGGTGAGCCGCGCGGCCGCCGCGCCGACCCGCAGCCCGCCAGCCACGGGAGTGGAGACGGAGCCGATCAGGTCCATTTGACGGTAGGTGCCGAGGTTGGCGCGGAGGCTCGCGTGCGGCCCGTCGGTGGGGATGCGCTTGGTCACATATTTGATCGCGCCGCCGATCGTGTTGCGGCCGTAGAGCGTGCCCTGCGGCCCGCGCAGCACCTCGATCCGCTCGACGTTGTAGATATCGAGCAACGATCCTTGCGGGCGGTTCAAATAGACGTCGTCGAGATACAGCCCGACGCCCTGTTCGAAACCGGCTACCGGATCCTGCTGGCCGACTCCGCGGATGAAGGCGGTCAGCGTGGTGTTGGTGCCGCGCGACGTCTCGAGGTTGACGTTGGGCGTGGTGTCGCTGATGTCGGTGATGTCGAGCGCGCCCTGGCGGTTGAGCTGCTCGCCCGAATAAGCGGTGACCGCGACAGGGACGTTGAGCAGGAGCTCGCTGCGACGCCGGGCGGTGACCACGATCTCCTGATCGTTGGCGGTCGAGGCCTGGTCCTGGGTCTGGGCGTCGGCCGGCGGTGTCGTGGGCTGGGTCGCGTCCTGGGCCGAAGCCGGAGCGGCGATGAAAGCGGCCGCCGCAATGCTTCCGAGCAGGGCGGCGCGAGCGTGAATGCGCATACTGGAATCTCCCCCTGGCAGGCGAAACCCTCGTTGCGCCCGTCCGTCAGGGAATCGTCATAATGAAACTTGAACCGTCTTTCAACTTGCGATTGTCCGCGCTACACAGCTATCGCCGCGGGATGGGGGAAAGTGTGGCCGAAGGGGTGCAGTTAAGTCCGGCAAGTGACGGCAAGGCGCCGCGCACCGCGCGGGGTGAGCGCACGCTGCGCAAGATCCTCGACGCGGCGCGCGGCGAGTTCGGCGAGCGCGGCTTCTCCGACAGTTCGATCGTTGCCATCACCCAGCGCGCGGGGGTCGCCCTCGGCACCTTCTACACTTACTTCGATTCCAAGGAGGAGGTGTTCCGGGCGCTGGTCAAAGACATGTCCGCGCAAGTCCGCGACCATGTCGCTCCGGCGTTCACGGACGCCACGGATGCAATCGACGGCGAACGCCGGGCGCTCGAATCCTTTCTCACCTTCGCGCGCAAGCACCGCGACGTGTACCGGATCATCGACGAGGCCGAGTTCGTCGAGCCGGACGCCTACCGCGAACATTATGAGACGACCGCGTCGCGCATCGCCGCCCGCCTCGCCGCCGCCCGGAACACCGGCGAGCTCGCCAGGGACCTCACCGACAAGGATCTCGACATCATCGCGTGGGCGATGATGGGCGCGAACGTCTTCCTCGGCCTCAAGTTCGAGGTGTGGTCGAGCGCCGACGCCAGGCGCGTCGCCGAGGTGACGAGCCGAATGCTGCGCAAGGGGCTTACCGGATGAACGCTGCCGCGCAGCTTTATGAGGATCGCCATTTGACGGTCCGGGACGGGTTGAAGCTGCATTATCGCGACTATCCCGGCGATACGAGCAAGCCGCCGATCCTGTGCCTCGCCGGGCTGACCCGCAATTCGCGCGACTTCGCCGACTTCGCCGAACGTTATTCGCCGCGCTTCCGAGTCCTCGCGCTCGACTTCCGCGGCCGCGGGATGAGCGATTACGACCCCATGCCGGCGCGCTATCTGCCGCCGACCTATGCCTATGACGTAATCGAACTGCTCGACCAGCTCGCAATCCCGGAGGCGATCTTCGTCGGCACCTCGCTCGGCGGGCTGGTGACGATGGCCGTCGCGGCGCTCGCCCCGCAACGCATCGCCGCCGCGATCCTCAACGACGTCGGACCCGAGCTCAGCGACGCCGGGCTCGACCGGATCAAGTCGTACGTCGGCAAGGGCGTCCAGTTCAAGGATTGGGACGAAGTGGCGCGAGCGATCGCGTCGAACAACAGCCATGCCTTCGAATCCTACACCGCTGACGATTGGATACGCATGGCGAAGCGCAACATGCGCGAGGACAATGGCGAGATCGTCTTCGATTACGACATGGCGATCGCCGAGCCGTTCAAGGCCGCCGGACCGGCGCCCGAGATCGACATGTGGCCGTTGTTCGCCGCGCTCGCGCGCAAGCCGCTGCTCGTGATCCGCGGCGCCAACAGCGACCTCTTGTCCGCCGAGGCGCTGGACAAGATGCGTTCTGCCGCCGCCGCGATGAAGTCGGTTGTCGTTCCCGGCGTCGGCCACGCGCCGGACCTGAGCGAGCCGGAAGCAGTCGCCGCGATCGACGAATTCCTCGGCGCGATCGAGGCCGCGGCCTAGCTCACTCGTAGGTCCCCATCCCGACCAGCAGCGCGGCGAACAGGCTGATGACGATGAACGCGAACATCGTCAGCACGCTCACCCGCCACAGCGCGCCCCAGCGGCCGAGCCGATAGGTGCCCTTGAGCTGCCGGTACATGTGGAACGGGGGCACGAGCCACAGCAGGCCCGCGATCGCCGCGGCGCCGATCGCCTGGAACAGCGCGCCGGCGACAACCAGCAGCATCATGAAGCACAGCGAGTAGGTCACGAACACCGTGTGGTCGTAGATCCGGAACCTGCGGTTGAACGGGAACAGCAGCCACACGAACGGGACTGACAGCGGGATGATCAGCCAGCTGAACTTGTAGGCGTTGGTCTTGAGCTTGTACGCGACCAGCTCGGGATTCTTGCGCGCTTTGCTGATCGCCTCGCTCAACCCCGGCGCGAACCCCGACGGATCGACCTCCAGCGCGCTCGGGCTGATCTCGCCGCGTTCGACCGCTTCCTGGATTTTGATCTCGCCCTTGAGGTCGCCGATCTTGTCGTCGAGCTTGGTCGCCGCCGGCCCGGTCGCGGCGGCGCGCTGGCGCTCGAGGGTCGCGAGCCTGGTCCGGTCCTTGGTGAGCTCCTGGATGATGTCCTGCTTGGCTTCGCCCGAGACCTCGCCCATGCCGCCGAGCAGGCTGACCGCGGCGAACATCACGAACACGCAGAACAGGAACAAGGCGACGGGCGAGATGAAGCTCGCGCGCTGGCCGTCGATGTAGCGTCGCGTCAGCTCGCCCGGCTTCCACGCGAGCAGCGGCAGGGTGCGCCAGATCTTGCCTTCGAAATGCAGGACCCCGTGGAGGAAGTCGTGGAAGAAGGCGGTCAGCGTCCGGTGGACGTGGGCATGCTGGCCGCAGGCATGGCAGAATTCGCCGGTCAGCCGGGTCCCGCAATTCAGGCAATCGGTCTCGTGGGTGTGCCCGTCGTCGGCTGCCTCCCCCGCCCTCGGCTCGACGACGCGGCCGGCCAGGCCGCCGGTGATCGCATCGCCGATCGCCTCGAATTCGCCACCGACCATTTGCCAACCCCCTGGCGCGCTATTAGGCGGCCCCAACCGCTCATGCTAGCTCATGCCGATGGCGCGCATCGGTCTCCTCGGCGGATCGTTCAACCCCGCGCACGCGGGCCATCGGCACATCAGCCTGCAGGCGATGCGCGCGCTTGGGCTCGACGAAGTCTGGTGGCTGGTCTCGCCGGGCAATCCCTTGAAGGAAGGCGCGGCGGACATGGCGCCGTTCGCAGCGCGTCTCGCCTCGGCGGAAGGTCAGTCGCGGCGCTCGCGCATCCGAGTGAGCGATTTCGAGCAGCGCGAGGGCACGCGCTACACGATCGACACGGTCGGAAAGCTCAAACGCCGGTACCCAAAGAACCAGTTCATCTGGTTGCTCGGAAGCGACACTGTGCCAAATTTTCACAAATGGCGCGATTGGAGGGGGTTAGCGCGCGAAGTGCCGATTGCGGTGATTCCCCGGCCCGGTTATGATTCGCCTGCCCACGCGGCCCGCGCGATGGGTTGGCTTCGAAGGTTCGTCCGGCCTTCGGACCAGGCACGCAGGTGGACGGAGTGGAGTGCACCGGCGATCTTCATGCTTCGCCTGCCGCGAGACCCCACGTCCGCAACCGCCATTCGCGCGCAACTCCCCAGTTGGCACCGCCGAACCCAACGACGCGCTCTGCGCGTTGCGCGTCTCGGTTTGCCTTTGTCCGCAAGGAGACCTCTTGACCGAACGTCCCGCTGAGACCGGCTCCAAAGCCGCTCCTCCCCACGCTGACGTCGAACAACTTCACCGCCTCGTGCTCCAATCGCTCGATGACGACCAGGCGGTCGAGGTCGTCACCATCCCGCTCACCGGCAAGTCGAACATCGCCGACCATATGGTGGTCGCCTCGGGACGCTCGACGCGCCAGGTAGCGTCGATGGCCCTTAAGCTTGCCGACAAGATCAAGGAGCGATTTGGGAAGAACGTTCGAATCGAGGGGCTTCCGGCCGCCGACTGGGTGCTGATCGACGCGGACGACGTGATCGTCCACATTTTCCGTCCCGAAGTAAGAAGTTTTTACAATTTGGAACGAATGTGGGCGTTTGGCGATTCGGAATCGAGCAAAGCGGCTCGCGGGTGAGGCAAATGCGGATCTTTGCGTTTCTTCTCACGCTTTTGGCGTTCACCGCGCAGCCTGCCGCTGCGGCCTCGTCGCCGAGCCTGCAAAGCCTCGAGCAACAGCTGTCCTATCTTGCCGCCGGCACCTCGGCCGACGTCGGCATCGCCGCGCTCGACCTCAAGACCGGCGAGACCGTCAGCATCAAGGGCAACACGCCCTTCCCGATGGCGAGCACGGTCAAGGTGGCGGTCGCCGCACTCTATCTGGCGCAGGTCGACCATGGACGGCGCTCGCTCGACGACACGATCAACGGCGTCACGGCGCGCAGCCTGATGAAGCGCATGCTGATCCACAGCGACAATCGCGCGACCGATATCCTGCTCAAGGACCTCGGCGGACCGAGCGTGCTCCACGACTGGCTTCAGCAGAACGGGGTCACCGGTCTTCGCGTCGACCGCACCATCGCTCAGCTGCTTAGGGACAAGCGCGATCTGTGGGACCGCCGCGATTCGAGCACTCCGACGGCGATGGTCGACCTGCTGAAGCGCATCTACCGCGCCGAGCTGATCAAACCGCAGAGCCGCAATTACCTGCTCGACCTCATGGCCCAGTGCCAGACCGGCAGGAACCGGATGAAGGCGCTGCTCCCGGCCGGGACGCCGGTCGAGCACAAGACCGGCACGCTCACCGGGCTGACCGACGACGTCGGGTTCATCACGCTGCCCGACGGCCGGCGGATCGCGATCGCGGTGTTCGCGCGCGGCGGGTCGAACCGCCCGAGCACGATCGCCGCTGCGGCGCGCGCGATCTATGACGGCTTTACGAGGGTCTTGACCTGGCCGTTCGCGGCGCCGGCGTCCGCTTTTTCCGGACAATAGTGCTCCTCCACATCGTTGCGCGCGGAAAGATCGGCCGCTCTCCGGAGGCCGAGCTGGTCGAACGCTATCTGAAGCGAATCGCCTGGCCGACCAGGGTGACTGAATTGCCCGATCGCGGCGGCAAGATGCCGGATTCTGCGCCGAACGCTGTGGCGATCGTGCTCGATGAGCGCGGCACGGCGCTGTCATCGATCGATCTGGCGAAGAGACTCGAGGCCTGGCGCGATGCCGGTAAGCGCGAGGCGCGGTTCCTGATCGGCGCCGCCGACGGCCACGACGACGACCAGCGCCGGTCCGCCGATTTGCTGCTGTCGTTGGGCGAAGCGACCTGGCCGCACCTGCTCGTCCGTGCGATGCTCGCCGAGCAATTGTTCCGGGCGACATCAATCCTTGCGAACCACCCGTATCATCGCGAAGGTTAGCGGATGATGCGCGCCGCCCCTTTGCTGCTTGCGCCGCTGCTGCTGGCGGCCAGCGGCCCGGCGACGCCGGATGGCGAGACGCTCGATTCGGCGCTGAAGCGCGCTCGCGCCGAGCAGGCCTCGGCCGAGGACGAGACCCGGCGGTTGGAGCAAGTCGCGTCGAGCGCCCGGAACGAAGCCGCCCGGCTCGGCGCCGAGCGGGCCGCTGCGGCCCAGGCGATCGCCGCCGCGGAAGCGCGGATCACCGCGGCCGACGCCAACCTGCGGCTGGTGAGCGCCCAGGCCGAGCTTCGCCGCAGCCAGCTCCAGCGCGAGCAGCAGCCGATCGCCTCGCTGCTCTCGGGCCTGGTGGTGATGGCGCAGCGCCCGCCGTTGCTCGCCGTCGCCGACCGCGGCGGAACCGACGAGCTGGTCAGGGTCCGCGTGCTGCTCGATTCGACCCTGCCCGTCATTCGATCGCGGACGGCCGCCCTGGCCGGCCAGCTGGCCGCCAGCCGGCGCCTCGAAACCGCGGCGGCCGCGGCGCGGACGGAGTTGTCCCGCAGCCGCCGACAGCTGGTCGATCGCCGGACGCGGTTCGCGGCACTCGAGGAAAAGGCCGTCCAGGCGTTGAGCTCGGCGCAGGGCCAGGCGCTCGCGTCTGGCGACGTCGCGCTCTCCGCCGGTGAGAGTCTCGAGACGCTGAAATCCGCCCAGGCCGGCAACCGCGCCGCCTGGGCGATCGCCGCCGAGCTTGCCGCAGCCGACCCGGCTCCGCCCCGGCCCGCCGCACCGGAGGACGGCAGCGCAAGGCCGCCCATCGACTATATTCTCGCGGCGAAGGCGCCGGTCGCCGAAGGGCTGGGTTCGGTCAACGCGAACGGCGTTCGCGCCCGCGGCGTCACTCTGGCGACCCGCCGCGGGTCCCCGGTCGTCGTCCCGGCCTCGGGCATCGTCCGCTTCTCCGGCCCGTTCCGAAGCCATGACGGAGTGGTGATCATCGATCACGGCCGCGGCTGGATGAGCCTGATCGTCAACGTCGGTTCCGAGCTCAAGCCGGGCGAGCGGGTGACCATCGGCCAGCCGCTCGGCCGGGCGCTCGGACCGATCGAAGTGGAACTGTCCCAAAATGGGCGCCGAGTCTCGCCTGCTCTCATCGCAGGTTCATCTCAAACCCTGTCAAATGTCAGCCAAGGCGGGTAAACGCGTGCCCGCTTAAGATCAGGACGACCGATATGAAAGCCTTCCGCAAATTCCTGCCGCCCATCGCGCTGGTCAGCGCGCTCGCTCTGGTGCCGGTCACCGCGAGCTCCTTCGCTGCCGCGGACACGACCAATTACCAGGAGCTCGAGAAGTTCATGGCGGTCTATCAGCAGGTCAAGTCGCACTACGTGGTCCCGGTCGACGACCACACCCTGATCAAGGGCGCGATCGACGGCATGCTGTCCTCGCTCGACCCGCATTCCTCCTACGCCGAAGGGGCCGACTACGACGCCTTGAAGACCTTGATCGAGGGCAGCTACGGCGGGCTCGGGCTGTCGGTTGGAATGGAAGACGGCACCGTCAAGGTGATCACCCCGACCGAGGACACGCCGGCGTGGAAGGCCGGGATCAAGGCCGGCGATTACATCACCCACATCAACAATGAGCTGATCTACGGCTTCACCCTCGACGAGGCCGTCGAGAAGATGCGCGGCAAGCCCGGCAGCCCGATCAAGCTGACCGTCGTCCGCAAGGGCCGCGACAAGCCCTTCGACGTCACCCTGGTCCGCGAGGAGATCAAGCTCCGCCCGGTCAAGTGGGAGGTCAAGGAAGGCATCGGCTACATCAACATCAACCAGTTCGCCAACGGCACCGGCGAAGCGACCGAGGCCGCGATCACCGCGATCGACAAGGCCACCGGCGGCCACCCGCTGGGCTATATCGTCGACCTCCGCTCCAATCCGGGCGGCTCGCTCGACGAGGCGATCCAGGTCAGCGACGCCTTCCTCGACAGCGGCGAGATCGTGTCGCAGCGCGGCCGCGACAAGGACGACATCCAGCGCTACTACGCCAAGCCCGGCGACATGACTCACGGCCTGCCGGTCATCGTGCTGACCGACGTCGGCAGCGCCTCGGCCTCCGAGATCGTCGCCGGCGCGCTTCAGGATCACCGCCGCGCGCTGGTCATGGGCGAACGGACCTTCGGCAAGGGCTCGGTCCAGTCGATCGCGATGCTCGCGGACCGCACCGCGCTGCGCCTGACCACGGCGCGCTACTACACGCCGTCGGGCCACTCGGTTCAGGAAGGCGGCATCGACCCGGACATCACCGTTCCGCAGCTCTCCGACGCCGACTACAAGGACCGACCGGTGACCCGCGAAGCCGACCTTCGCCGCCACCTGCTCAACCAGGCCAAGGTCGACGACAAATTGCTCGAAAGCGACGACACCACCGACCCGCGCTTCAAGGCCACCGCCGACGAGCTCAAGAAGAAGGGCGTCGACGATTTCCAGCTTTATTATGCGATCAGCACGCTGAAGCGGATTACCGGCCCGATCGTGCCGACGACGACCATCGCCAGGAAGGGCCAGTAAGCCGCGCATGGCGGAAGCGGTTGCGGATGCATCGCAGCTTTCCTCTCCGATCAGTCGGGCGGGCGCGGCGCGGCTGATCGCGCTGCTTCTGCCCGCGGCATTGCTCGCCGGTGCGTTCGGCTCCGAATATCTCGGCGGCCTCAACCCATGCGAGATGTGCTGGTGGCAGCGCTATGCCCATCTCGCGGCGCTGGTTCCGGCGGCGCTCGCCTTCACGGCGCCGGCCGGGTCGCCACGTTCGCGCGCGTTCGTGTTGCTCGCTGCTCTTGCGATTGTCGTCTCGGGCGCGATCGGAGTCTACCACGCCGGAGTCGAGCTCAAAATTTTCGAAGGGTTCACCACCTGCACGTCGACGGCGCAGGGCGCCACGACCTCGGAGCTGCTGCGCCAGATCACCGCCGCCCCGCTGATCCGCTGCGACCAGGTGCAATGGTCGTTCCTCGGCATCTCGATGGCCGGCTGGAATGCGATCCTGTCGCTCGGCGGGGCGGCGGCCGTCACCTTTCTCGCCCTGAGGGATTCGCGCCGGTGACTCGCTGGCGCCCCGGCGATCGGCGGGCCGACCGCGCGTCGATGCTGCGGGTCGACCAGGCCGGCGAATATGGCGCGACCCGGATCTATGCCGGCCAACTGGCGGTGCTTCGCGACAATTGCCCCGAGGCCAAGCTGATCGCGCGCATGGCGGCCCAGGAACAGCGGCACCAGCAACGCTTCGACGCGCTGATGGCCGAGCGCCGGGTGCGCCCGACCGCGCTCCAGCCGCTGTGGAACGTCGCCGGCTTCGCGCTCGGCGCCGCGACTGCGCTCATGTCGGAGAAAGCGGCGCTGGCCTGCACCGACGCGGTCGAAACCGAGATCGACCGCCATTACGGCCAGCAGCTCGACGAGCTGGGCGACGACGATCCCGAGCTCGCCGCCGACATCGCCGAATTCCGCGCCGACGAGCTCGAGCACCGCGACAGCGCGCGCGCGGCCGGCGCCACCGAGGCGGCGGGCTACCCGCTGCTGACTGCGGCGATCCGTGCCGGTTGCAGGGTTGCAATCGGCCTGTCTAAGCGCATTTGAGGAACCGACGGCGGCTTCGTCCGCTGATACTTTTTGGAAGGACGCCATGAGTAAGCTGACGATCATCCTGACCGCCACCGCGGCGTTCGCCGGCGGCTCCGCTTTGCTGCCCACCGCGGCTGCCATGGCGCAGCCGGCCGACAGCATCAGCGAGGTCATCGTCTACGGCAACGATCCCTGCCCGCGCTCGAGCAACAACGAAGTCGTGGTGTGCGCCCGCAAGCCCGAGGCCGAGCGCTATCGAATCCCGGAGAAGCTGCGCAGCGGTGGCCCGCGCCAGACCCGCGAAGCCTGGGCCAACAAGGCGAGGGCGCTCGAGACGGTCGGCTCGACCGGGACGTTCAGCTGCTCGCCGGTCGGCCCGGGCGGCTACACCGGCTGCCTGACCCAGGTCATCAACCAGGCCAAGCGCGAGCGCCGCGAGCAGACCGTCGAAGGCACCGCTCCGGAGGAATGATCGGCGCCCGCGCGGCACGCTTCGATAAACGACGGAACCGCGCCTAGACCCGAAGCGTCACACCGGCGAAACGAACGCGTCACCGCGGGAGAAGGCCGATGACTGTTGCCGACGCCACCCCTGATTTCGAACAGGGCGACCGCACCGACCGCGCCTTCCTCGGCCATCCCAAGGGCCTCGGCTTCCTCGGCTTCACCGAGGCATGCGAGCGCTTCTCTTATTATTCGATGCAGACGCTGCTCGTGCTCTACATGGTCAAGTATCTGCTGCTCCCCGAGCATGTCGGCAAGGTGGTCGGCCTCGATTGGCTGCGCAGCTGGCACTATCCCGGGCTCGAGGGACAGCCGCTCTCCTCGGCGATTTTCGGCGACTATACGTCGCTGGTCTATCTCACCCCGATCCTCGGCGGAATCATCGCCGACAAGCTCACCGGCCGCCGGATCGCGCTCGTCGTCGGTGCGGTTGTAATGGCCCTCGGCCATTTCCTAATGGCCTTCGAACCCGCGTTCCTGTTCGCGCTATTGTCCCTGATCATCGGCGTCGGGCTGTTCAAGGGCAATATCGCGACCCAGGTCGGCGAGCTCTATTCCGAGCACGACCTCAGGCGCGCGATGGCGTTCCAGATCTTCTACATCTTCATCAACGTCAGCGTGATCGTCGCACCGCTGATTTCCGGCACGCTCGGCCAGAAAGTCGGCTGGCACTACGGCTTCGGCTGTGCTGGCGTGGTGATGGTGCTCGGCCTCGTCATCTTCCTGATGGGCCGCCGTTGGCTGCCGCCCGACGAGCGGCCGCTCAGGGATGAAAGCCAGAAGCGCGACAAGCTCAGCCGCGACGACTGGATGTGCGTCGTTTATCTCGTGATCCTGATCCCGGTCATGGCGATCGCGCTGCTGACCAACCAGCAGATCTTCAACGCTTACCTCGTCTGGGGCGACCAGCAGTTCGACCTCACCTTGCTCAACAACACCAGCAGCTGGCTCATCACCGTCGACGCAACGCTCAGCTTTTCGATGCTCGTCGCGGTTGCTGCCTTCTGGAAATGGTGGAGCCTCAAGCACCGGGAGCCGGACGAGATCAGCAAGATGATCATCGGCAGCGTCTTCACCATCGCCGGCGCTCTCTGCCTGTTCTTGGCGGCCTTGACCCAGCCCGCGGGCGGCAAGGTCGCGATCTTCTGGCCTTTGATGTTCCACCTGCTGAACAGCATCGGCTTCGCGCACATTCTGCCGATCAGCCTCGCCCTATTCTCGAAGATCGCGCCGCGCCAGATCAACGCCACGGTGATCGGCCTCTATTACCTCG
>JBJMUB010000019.1:0-5396 GCA_045811385.1 Sphingomicrobium sp.
GCCGCGCCGGAATCGCGCGCGACCGTTTCCTCCATGCCAGTGCCGACCAGCGGCGCCTCGGCCTGGAGCAGCGGCACCGCCTGGCGCTGCATGTTCGAGCCCATCAGCGCGCGGTTGGCGTCGTCGTTCTCGAGGAACGGAATGAGCGAGGCGGCGACCGACACCAGCTGCTTGGGGCTGACGTCCATCAGCGTGATCTGGTCGCGCGGAGCGATCAGGAACTCGCCGTTGCGGCGGGCCGAGATGATCTCCTCGGCAAAGCCGTGCTTGGCGTCGAGCTCGGCGTTGGCCTGGGCGATCGTGTGCTTCGCCTCTTCCATCGCGGAGAGGTAGACGACCTCGGTCGTGACCTTGCCGTCGACCACCTTGCGGTACGGAGTCTCGATGAAGCCGTATTTGTTGACGCGGCTGAAGCTGGCAAGCGAGTTGATGAGGCCGATGTTCGGCCCTTCCGGAGTCTCGATCGGGCAGATCCGGCCGTAGTGGGTCGGGTGGACGTCGCGCACTTCGAAACCGGCGCGCTCGCGGGTCAGGCCGCCCGGCCCGAGCGCCGACACGCGGCGCTTGTGGGTGACTTCCGACAGCGGGTTGGTCTGGTCCATGAACTGCGACAGCTGCGACGAGCCGAAAAATTCGCGCACCGCGGCGACCGCCGGCTTGGCGTTGATCAAGTCGTTCGGCATGACCGTCGACACGTCGACGCTCGACATGCGCTCTTTGACCGCGCGCTCCATGCGCAACAGCCCGACCCGATACTGGTTTTCGAGCAGCTCGCCGACTGAACGTACGCGGCGGTTGGCGAGATTGTCGATGTCGTCGATGTCGCCCTTGCCGTCCTTGAGGTTCACCAGCTCCTGGACGACAGCGAGGATGTCTTCCTTGCGCAGGGTCGTCACCGTGTCCTCGGCGTCGAGGCCGAGTCGCATGTTGAGCTTGACCCGGCCGACCGCCGACAGGTCGTAGCGCTCGGGATCGAAGAACAGGCCGTAGAACAGAGCGTCGGCGGTCTCGCGCGTCGGCGGCTCGCCGGGGCGCATGACGCGATAGATGTCGGACAGCGCGCTGTCGCCGTCCTCGCTCTTGTCCGCCTTCAGCGTGTTGCGCATCCACGGGCCGGTGTTGATGTAGTCGATGTCGAGCAGCTCGAGCTTGTTGACGCCCGCTTCGTCGAGCTTGGCCAGGTTCTCGGCGCTCACCTCGTCGCCGGCCTCGATATAAATCTCGCCGGTCTTTTCGTTGATCAGGTCATAGGCCGAATAGCGGCCGTAGATTTCCTCGGTCGGGATGATGACGTTCTTGAGGCCGTCCTTGCCCGCCTGGTTGGCGCGGCGCGGAGTGATCTTCTCATTGGCCTTGAACACGATCTCGCCGCTGTCGGCGTCGACCACCTCGTGGTTCGGCTTCTGGCCGCGCCACTGGTCGGGCGAATAAGGGATCTGCCAGCCGTTCTTACCGCGGACGTAGCTGACGCGGTTGTAGAAGGTGTTGAGAATCTCCTCGCTGGTCATGCCGAGCGCGTGCAGCAGCGCGGTCACCGGCAGCTTGCGCTTGCGGTCGATGCGGACGTTGACGATGTCCTTGGCGTCGAACTCGAAGTCGAGCCAGCTGCCACGATACGGGATGACCCGCGCGGCGAACAGATATTTGCCCGAGGAGTGGGTTTTGCCGCGGTCGTGGTCGAACAGCACGCCCGGTGACCGGTGCATCTGACTGACGATGACGCGCTCGGTGCCGTTGATGATGAAGGTGCCGTTCATCGTCATGAGCGGCATGTCGCCCATGTACACGTCCTGCTCCTTGATATCGATCACCGACTTGGCCTCGGTCTCGGGATCGATCTCGAACGTGGTCAGGCGCAGCGTGACTCGCATCGGGGCGGCGTAAGTGAGCCCGCGCTGGCGGCACTCGTCAGTGTCGTACTTGGGCTCTTCGAGCTCGTAGCGATCGAAGTCGAGGTGCGCGGTGCCGGCGAAGTCGACGATCGGGAACACCGAACGCAGGGTCTTCTCGAGGCCCGAGACATAGCCGGTCTTGGGGTCCGAGCGGAGGAACTGCTCATAGCTTTCGCGCTGAACCTCGATGAGGTTCGGCATTTCGCTGATTTCGTGGATATTGCCGAAAATCTTGCGGATTCGCCGCGAATTGGTCTTGAGCCCGCTCGTCGTCTTCCGGGTCGAGTCGATCGCTTTGGTGGCCATGTGCTTCCCTGCGCTGCGCGGGGGCGCACCTGTGGCGCCCCGCAATTGCTACCCGGCCGAAGCCGGACCTGACTGGAGCGCTTGTCCCGCGACCCCTCTCCAATGCTTATGGTCCGTGCGCCGTTTCGGACCCTGTCCCGGAGAGGACGGGAAAAGCCCCGGGCGCACGTCGCCGTGCGGCGGAGCCGACTATTTGTTGGATTGGCCCGATATAGTCATCTGCGACCGATGCGCAAGAGGGCGGACGCGAAACCCCCGCCGCGTGCTGATCGGTGGGCCCCGCTCAGGAAGCGAGGCGCTGGCGCGGCGCCGAGGCGGTCGCGTTCGCGCCCAGCGCCGGCGCGAGCGCGGGCCCGAACACCAGCGCGTCGAGGACCGTGTGCATGAACGAATCGTTCTTCAGCATCATCTCCTCGCCGGCGATGGCGATGACGTCCGGACGGCATTCCTTGAGCAGGCGCCGGTAGGCCGGGGCGGCGCTGAAATTGGCGCCATATTGCGCCCACAGCGCCGCCCACTCCTCGGCGAACCGCTCGAGCCGGTCGCGCAGCTGGGCAAGCCGCGGATGCTCGGCCGCTTCGGCGAAGATGAAGTCGAGGTGACAGCGGATCTCCCACGGCGACATGATCGGCGGGACGTTGACCTGCTCGAACCTTAGCTGAGGCGCGTCGTCGGTCCCCGGGGCGACCACTTTCGGCTCACCCACGGCGGGCGACCGCGCGGCATCGATCAGCCGGCGCAGCGCCGGAGTCATCACCGTATCGAGCACCAGATGGACTCGCCGCTCGGTCCAACCGTTTTCGACCCGGTGCCAGCGGAAGCTGTCGAACAGCCAGCATTCGCCCGCCGCCATGTGTACCGTTTCATCGCCGCAGGTGAAGAGCACCTTGGGGTCGGTGATCACCGGAATGTGGATCCGGACGTGAGTCCGCCAATGGTAGTGGGAATCGACGTGCAGCGGCACCTCGGCGCCGGCCCCGAGCCCCATCAACCGGCTCCGCGACCACACCCCGTCGAGCTCGGCCATGACCTGTTGGATGTAGGGGCAGCGAGCGAGGTTCTCGGTCGGGCGCATCGGCCCTTCGAAGGCGTCGGTCGGCTGGCCGCCCACGGTGACCAGCCGGACCGCTTCGTTGCCCTTGAAGCCGGTCGGATGGGGCACCCAGGACGAGTCCGGAAGCGCTCGGGCCTCGCGCTCGAGCGTCTCGGCGTCGAACCGGATGGGCAGCTTCAGGAACGGACGATCGAATTGCATCGCTCGCTCCTAGCGCATTGTCCGGGCGAAGAAAAAGGCGTGTCCGCTCCCGACCTCGGGCGGACGTTCGCTCCGCTAAGCCCGAAGCGATCCGCGAAGCCGGGGGTCGCAGCTCAAAATGTTCGATCAGGGCCTCGTACTGCCGCGCCAATTCCAAATGGATCGCGGCGACGTCGGCCCGCCTGGCTTCCCGCGCGCGCTCGCGTTCGTCGCGAGCGCGGCGGCGGTAGAACTCAAGATCGGTGTCTGACACAATCACCCCCCGGTGAACGAATCACGGAATAACAAGCGTTTGCAGCGCCTTCATTAACTTATGTGAGGGATCACCGCTTCCGGCGCAGCGGCGGATTGCGGTGCCGGCGCAGAATGTCTTCCGTTCGCTTGAGGAGGCCTTCGCAATCCCGGATCGCCAGCCGACACAGACGAGTGGCCGCTTTGAGCTTTGCCGTTTGGTCCGACTGCGTTGCCATTGGCACCTTGCAAAGCGGCCCGGCGCAGGGGTGACTCCGCCGGGCACGCTATGGACTGACCGCCCGCTCTCGGGGGGTGAAATGGGGAGGTCGAGGGGCGCAACGGCTAGCTTGTAGAGTCGTTCCGGCACTTGGCTTCCGACAATGCTCCTCATGCCTCGGGCGACCCGCAGGCTACCGAAGGGCCGAGCAGTCAGGTTTGGGGAGGGAGGGGCGGCACTGGCCGGTCAAGTTCCGCCTCCAGTGCGGCCGCATCGGCATCTGCGCCGTTCGCGGCCTTGGACAAGATCTCGATGATCTCTGGATTCTGCGTCATGCCCGCAGCGCGGCGCATCTGGCGAGCCCTTTCGCGCATGCGCTCGACCTCAGAGTCGTCCATCCGGCGATAAGTAAGGTCCGAACCGAGGGATGCCAACGTCTGCTTTCGACTCGAAGCAGATATTAACCCGCGAAAAAGGGCGGCCCCGAAGAGCCGCCCTTCGATTTGGTCCCCGGCGCAGGCCGGGGTCCAGGATCGCAGATCGATCCCGGCCTTCGCCGGGATAACTCTACGCAGCCCTGACGGGCTGCTCGGTTACTTGAGCTCGACGGTTCCGCCGGCGTCCTCGATCTGCTTCTTGATCTTCTCGGCTTCGTCCTTGTTGACGCCTTCCTTGACGGCCTTGGGAGCGCCTTCGACCAGCGCCTTCGCCTCGCCGAGGCCAAGTCCGGTGATCGCGCGGACTTCCTTGATGACGTTGATCTTCTTGCCGCCGTCGCCGGTCAGGATGACGTCGAATTCGGTCTTCTCTTCGGCAGCCGGAGCGGCAGGGCCGGCAGCAGCCGGAGCGGCGGCAACCGCCGCGGCAGCGGAAACGCCCCATTTCTCTTCAAGCGCCTTGGCGAGATCCGCGGCCTCGAGGACGGTCAGTTCGGAAAGCTGGTCGACCAGCTTGGTGATGTCAGCCATTTGATACTCCTTGATGGGGCCTCACGCCCCGCTTGTTGTCGTGCGTTGATGAAATGAGTGTCGCTTACGCGGCCTGGGCTGCGTAGGCGCCGAAGACCCGGGCGAGCTGGGCGCCAGGCTCGTTGATCGTGCGGGCGATCTTGGTCGCGGGCGCCTGGATGAGGCCCACAATGGTCGCGCGCAGTTCGTCGAGCGAGGGCAGCGCAGCAAGCGCCTTGATCCCGTTCACGTCGAGGAGCGTGTCGCCCATCGCTCCGCCGACGATTTCGAACTTGTCGTTCGTCCTGGCGAATTCGACCGCCACCTTGGCGGCCGCGACGGGGTCTTCAGACGTCGCCAGCGCGGTCGGGCCCTTGAGCAGGTCGCCGATCGGTTTGTAGCGGGTGTCCTCGAGCGCGATCAGGGCAAGCCGGTTCTTCGCAACTTTATACTGGGCGCCGGCATCGCGCATCTTCAGGCGCAGGTCCGTGGACTGCGCGACCGAGAGACCGTGGTTGCGGGTAATCACAACCACGCTCGTCTCG
>JBJMUB010000020.1:0-9246 GCA_045811385.1 Sphingomicrobium sp.
TCGGCGACGACCCGGCGAAACGCCTGGTCTTCGGCCACCTCGACCGTCAGCATCTGCCGCTCACCCTGATCGAAGGGCCGCCTGGTCCACAGAATGACGCTGCTCGAATCGGGATCGCCCGATGCGACGCCCTCGGGAAACAGGTCGCGCCGCTCGTTCCATGCAACGCGCGTGGCGCGCGCCGGGCCGCCCCAGGCGAAGGACGCCCCGATGGCGGCGGCGGTCTGGATGAAGCGGCGGCGACTGAGTGCCATATCTGCCCCCTCGGCGCGCGATGCGCGCGCAACAGGGCTCGGCAATTTCACGAACGTCACTCGAAAAACGACAGGCGTCGCGTCAGTTCGACCAATGACCCGTTATTGGCCGATCGGCGCGCAGGCGGCCTGAAGCCACTCGAGGTCCGCGCCCTTCAGCTTCGGCCCGATCTTGGCCAGCACGTGGGCGTGATAGCAGTTGAGCCAGATGAGTTCCTCGGGCTCGAGCATTCCGACGTCGATCAGCCGACGGTCGATCGGGGCAAAGGTCAGCGTCTCGAAGCCGAGCATCTCCTTCTCCGCGCCGTCGATCTCGCGCTCGACAACCAGCACAAGGTTCTCGATCCGGATGCCGTATTCGCCGGTCTTGTAATAGCCGGGCTCGTTGGAGATGATCATGCCTGCCTGGAGCGGCTCGTCGCCGCCGCTCTGCGCGCTTCCGACGGGCGAAATGCGCTGCGGGCCTTCGTGGACGGCGAGGAAGCTGCCGACTCCGTGACCCGTGCCGTGGGCGTAATCGAGCCCGGCCTCCCACAGCGGCCGGCGGGCGAAGCTGTCGAGCTGGCTTCCGCGAGTGCCCTTGGGGAAGACCGCGGTGGCGATCCCAATATGGCCCTTGAGCACCCGGGTGAAGCGGTCGCGCATTTCCTCGGTCGGCTCGCCGATCGGGACGGTGCGGGTGATGTCGGTGGTGCCGTCGACATACTGGCCGCCAGAATCGATCAGATAGAGTGTGCCCTGCTCGAGCTTGCGGTTGGTCTTCTCGCTGGACTTATAGTGGACGATCGCGCCGTTGGGTCCAGCGCCCGAAATGCTGTCGAACGACAGGTCGCGGAGCTCGGGATTCTCGCGGCGCAGCGATTCGAGGTGGTCGGACGCCTTCAATTCGTCGACGTCGCCCTTCGGCGCTTCCTCGTCGATCCACCTGAGGAAGCGGGAGATGACCGCGCCGTCGCGCGCCTGGGCGGCCTTCTGACCGGCGATCTCGACGGGGTTCTTGATGGCCTTGGGCAGCACGACCGGGTCGCGCATCGGCACGACCTTGGCGCCGGCCGCCTCCAGCGCCTCGAAGATAGCCGCGACAGCGCGCTCAGGGTCGACGACGACGGTCTTCCCCTTGAGCTCGCCGAGCGCGCTCTCGAACTCATGCCGCTCGTGGAGGCGAACCCCGTTGCCGAGATGCTGGCGGACTTCGGGCCCGATCTTCTCTGACGCGACGAACAGATCGGCAGTGCCGTCGGCGTGGACCAAAGCATAGGCCAGCGCGACCGGCGTGTGCGTGACGTCCTGGCCGCGGATGTTGAACGCCCAGGCGATCGAATCGAGCGCCGAAAGCACCGCCGCGTCGGCATGATGCTTGCCGAGCCAATCGCCGATCTCGGTGCGCTTCTCGGCCGCGGACTTGCCGGCATATTCGTCCGGCTGGACGACCAGATGGGCCTTGGAGGCTTCGGGGCGGTCGGTCCAGACCTCGTCGATCGGGTTGCGCTCGACCGGCACCAGCTGGGCGCCGCGGCTGGCAAGCGCCTCCTTGGCCTTGCTTACCCAGTCGCGCGTGTGGAGCCACGGGTCGTAGCCGATCCGCGCGCCCTCGGGGGCATGCTCCTCCAGCCACTGAGTCGTGCTCGTCTCGGGCACCGACTGATAGCTCCATTCGGTCGCGCTGACCTGGCTTCGAACCTGCAGGGTGTAGCGCCCGTCGACGAAGATCGCGGCTTCCTCGGGCAGGACCACCGCCGAGCCAGCCGAGCCCTGGAATCCGGTCAGCCAGGCGAGGCGCTGGGCGTAGCTTCCGACATATTCGCTCATATGCTCATCGGTCAGCGGCACGACGAACCCGTCGAGCGAATTGGCCTTCAATTGTTCTCGAAGAGCTTTGAGGCGATCGGCGTAGGTCGACATAAGCTAGCTCCCTCGCCTGTCAGCTAATCCCTGCGGCGCCATTGTTAAAGGGGCGCCGAGTCGGTGCGGCACGGCGAATGTTCGCGAATGTTCGCAGTGACGGCGAAGGTTTGCGGGCTTCGAAACGCAGCAAACGCAGCGATCCCATGCATGCGCGCGAGGCCGAGGGCGCGGAAGGGGTGCCTCAACTTCGTCAACTTCGCGGCGAATCGGGTCGCTCATCCGCCAGCTTGGATCACAAATGAGCGCCTATAGGACAGCTGTTTCTTAGGCCTGCTAGGCCCCATTTGCCGACTTGCCTGTCCATCCACAGCGGACACCGGGTCAGGACCACATCAGGCCGTGCGTTCGGACGCGGAGATGCGGTTCTCGTTCGTGATGAGCTCGAAGCGGGTCACGCGCCCGTCCTTGCGGAAGAATTGGACGCGATCGCCCGTCGCCGGGATCTCGAACAGGTCGCCGCCGAGGTAGGTCATGTCAAAGGCCGGGCGGCCGTCGCGCTGGTAGATGAGCTTGCCGACCTCAAGGCGGACGGTGCGCTGCCCGAAGCGGCCGGTGAAGTCCGACCAGTTCGGCTTTTCCGTCGCGGGATCGAGCACCCAGCTGAGCTTGTTCGCCGGGTCGAGAACGACGGTCAGCTTGCGGATCACGGGAAAGCCGACATTGATGACCGTATCGAAAAATGCGACTGCCGGGTCCTTCACGCTGTACGGCCCGATCTCGGCCGAACCCGCGAGCTCCCCTCCAAATATATCCTGCTCGGCGAGCGCCGAGACCGCCTTTCCGACAATCCTGGCCGGCGCCTTCAAGGGAATGGATTTCACGGAATCCGCCGGAAGAGAAAGAGCGCCGTCATGGCCGGTGTCGAGCACGGCATCGTACACTTTGCCGGCGATTCGGATCTCGGCTGCCGGGATGTCTTCCTTGTAGGTGTGCCCCGGCCCGGGCGGGACAAAACCGCTGTCCTTTGGAATGATCCTGAGGCGGTTGAGCCCGGCCTCGACGACGACGTAGCGGTTGCCGAAACTGTACGGCCCGAAGACCCCGGCCTCGTCTCCGCGGCGAGCGTCGGCGAGGCGAACGACCTTGATGTCGAGCGGGACCCCGCTGAGGCGCGCGTCCGAAACCGCCGCGGTCGGCACCATGACCGATTTCTTGCTGGCGTCGTCGACCAGCCGGAAACTCCCGACGACCTTGAGCCCCATCTGCTTGCCCAGCGCGGCGTCGAGAATGTTCTCGGTCGTCCCAGTGTCGAACACCACCGGCATCGGCGCGCTGTCGCCGATCGTCAGCATCGCCAGCGGCCGGTTGGTCGATATGTACAGCGGCACGATCTCGCTCGGCGCCGGGGCAGCGCCGGCCGGCATTGCATTCGCCGCCGCGACGACTGAAAGACAGAGCCACAGTCGACGAACTCGCATGGCGCCCTCCGCAACTATGATACGATTCGTACCAAACATGCAGGGCTTGGGCAATGGCCGCTGAACGTCAGTTGACCGAGCTCGAGGGGGCCGTTCTCAGCGAGATCGCGCTTCGCGGCGCCGACACGGCCTACAAGGTGCGGCGGGCGTTCCAACTGTCGCTGAATGTGCACTGGCAGGGAAGCGCCGGGGCGGTCTCGCCGGCGATCCGGCGCCTGAAAGCGGCAGGTTTGATCGTCGGCGCACCGCATCCGAGCCGCGCCGGTCAGCTGCTCTCGCCAACGGCCGCCGGGAAAGCCGCGCTCGAGCGATGGGCGACGTCGATCGAGGCCATTACCAGCCTTGGCCTCGACCCCTTCCGGCTACGCTCCGTCGTCTGGGACTTCCTGAGCCCGGCAAAGCGGCGAGCCTTTTTCGCCAGGCTGTACGAGGCATCCCTCGCCGATCTTCCCGCATTTCGCGACCGCGCCGAGGCCGATCCGGTCGGCCGACGCCAAACGGAATTGGCGATTGCGGTGATTGAAGGACGGCTTGCGTGGCTCAAGGCCCGTTGTGATGAGGAAATAGAATAGGGGTTCGCCGCGTTCGGGCCATGGCGTGGTCGACTTCCACTTCCCGTAGCCGAGCGTCGCGCTAAAGCGACAGCATGGACAAGCCCGTGACCCTCCCCTCCCCGCCGACCGCCGAGCGGCGCCCCTACACCTACGAAGCGCATGGCGTGACCGTCGAGGATCCGTGGCACTGGCTGCGCGATCCCAATTATCCCGAGGTCACCGACCCGGAGGTCCTCGCCTACCTCCATGCCGAGAACGATTATTTCGAGGCTTGGAAGGCGCAGCACCAAGCACTGATCGACGCGCTGTTCGACGAGATGAAGGGGCGGATCAAGGAGGACGACAGCTCGGTTCCGCTAAAGGACGGCGAGTTCGTCTACTGGTGGGCGTTTCGGCCCGGAGCGCAGTACCGGACCTGGTACCGCAAACCCGTCGGTGGTGGCGACGACCAGGTGATCTTCGACGAGCCGGTCGAAGCCGAGGGGAAGGAGTATTTCCGGCTCGGTGCGCTCGAAGTGAGCCCCGACGGACGGCTGGCTGCGATCCTAGTCGATGACAACGGCTCGGAGCGGTTCGAGCTGAGGATCCGCGACCTTGCGACGGGCGCGGACATCGAGACCGTCACCGAGGTCGGGATCGGGCAGCCGGTGTGGACCAGCGGATCGGACGGAATCGTGTTCACCGAGGTCAACGAGCATTGGCGCAGTTATCGCGCGCGGTTCCACCGGCTCGGGACGCCCGTGTCCGGGGACGTCACGCTCTACGAGGAAACCGAGGAGCTCGGTTTCAGTGTCGGCGTCGGCAAGACCACCGACCGCTCGCTGATCATTGTCTCGACCGGCGACAATGCGACGAGCGAGGTGCGATTCGTCGCCGCGGACGATCCGACGCAGCCGCTGACGCTCATTTCCCGCCGCAAGCCCAACCGCGAATATCATGTTGATGCGGCGCACGGGCGGCTGTGGATCTATACCAACGACGACCATGTGAACTTCCGCCTCGCCGAGGCTGACCCGGCCAGGCCCGAGGAATGGACGACGGTTATCGCCGGCTCGGACCGTGTCTATCTGACGGGCGCGACCTCGTATCGCGACCACCTCGCTATCAGCAGCCGGGTCGACGGGCTCGATCAGCTGAAGCTGCGCACCTACGCCGGCGAGGAAGCGCGAATCCCGTTCGGCGAAGCGAGCTACAGCGCCTTCTTCCACGGCAATCGAGAATATGCGCCAGACACCTACCGGCTCGGTTACTCGTCGATGGTCACGCCGATGACCACCTACGATTATCACCCGGACAGCGGCGAGCTCGAAGTGCGCAAGGTCCAGGAGATCCCGTCCGGCTACGACGCGTCGCACTACGCGACCGAGCGGCTGACGGTCGACGCCCGCGACGGCGCGAAAGTGCCGGTTTCCGTGGTGTACAAGAAGGGCTTCCCCAAGGACGGCACCGGAAAGCTGTTCCTCTACGGCTACGGCGCTTACGGGATGGCGATTCCGCCGGTGTTCAACTCCAATCGAATCAGCTTGCTCGACCGCGGCTGGGCTTGCGCCATCGCCCATATCCGCGGCGGCGACGACCTCGGCCACCAATGGTTCCTCGACGGCAAGCTCGCCAAGCGCACCAACACGTTCAACGACTTCGTCGACGTCGCCAAGGGGCTGATCGCGGCGGGGTTCACCAGCGCCGGGAACATCGCGATCAACGGCCGCTCCGCCGGCGGCGAGCTGGTCGGTGCGGTCGTCAACAGCGACCCCGAGCTGTGGGGCGCGGCGGTCGGCGACGTGCCGTTCGTCGACGTCGTCAACACCATGCTCGACGACACGTTGCCGCTGACCCCCGGCGAATGGCCCGAATGGGGCAATCCGATCACCGACAAAGCGGTGTTCGACCATATGCGGACCTATTCGCCCTACGATAACGTCAAGCCACAGGATTATCCGCCGATGCTGATCACCGGCGGCCTCACCGACCCGCGGGTGACCTATTGGGAGCCGGCCAAATGGGCCGCCAAGCTGCGCGCGACCAAGACCGACCACAACCTGCTGCTGCTCAAGATCAACATGGGCGCCGGCCACGGCGGCAAATCGGGCCGTTGGGACGGCCTGCACGAGGTGGCGGAGACCTATGCGTTCATACTGACCGAAAACGGGAAATGACCCGTCGTGTCTTTGAACTGACCTTTACCGCCGCGCCTGAGCACATCGACGAGCTCGGGCACGTCAACAATGCGGTGTGGGTCCAGTGGATGGAGCAGGTCGCGGTGACGCACTGGCGGAGCGTGGCCGATGCGCAGCACCAGGACGCCTACTTCTGGGTCGTGGTGCGGCACGAGATCGATTACCTCCGCGCCGTGCTCGAGGGCGAGCGGATCACCGCCCGGACGTGGGTCGGCGACAATCTCAAGGGCGCGAAATTCGACCGGCACATCGAGTTCGTCGGCGAAGACGGAAAACCCCGGGTGCGGTCGCGGACCGACTGGGCGATCATCGACAAGGCGTCCGGGCGGCCGATCCGAATTCCGCCGCAAGTGGTGGCGCCGTTCACCGCCGCGGGCTAATATTTGCGCCATGAGCCGCGCGGTCCTCTACGATTATTACCGCTCGTCCGCGGCCTACCGCGTGCGCATCGCGCTCAACCTCAAAGGCGTCGAGTATGAGAGCCGCCCGGTCAACCTGCTGCACAGCGAGCAGAGGGCCGACGATTATCGCGCGCTGAACCCACAGGGGCTGGTGCCGATGCTCGAAATCGACGGGCACCGGCTGACCCAGAGCCTGGCGATTATCACCTATCTGGACCTCACCCTGCCCGATCCGCCGCTGATCCCGCGCGATCCGGTCGACGGAGCGCGCGTCCGGGCGCTGACGCTGACCGTCGCCTGCGACATCCACCCGCTCAACAATTTGCGCGTGCTCAAATATCTCTCCGGCGAGCTCGGCCTCCCCCAGGAGGAACGCGACGCCTGGTATATCCACTGGATCCGCGAAGGACTGCCGGCGCTCGACGCCATGGCCAGGCCCGGCGCCGGGCGGTTCCTGTTCGGCGACGAGCCGACCATCGCCGACGTCTGCCTGGTTCCGCAACTCTACAATGCACGCCGGTTCAACGTCCCGCTCGACGATTATCCGACCTTGCTGCGCGCGGACGAAAACGCGAATAGGATCGAGGCCTTCGCTGCCGCGCATCCCGACCGACAGGAGCAGCCGCAATGAACCGAGTCGACGCGATCACCCGAAGCATGGGAGAGACACCGCTCGACACGGTCGAGATGCCGTCGCTCGAAGGCAAGGTCAGCGATGAGGAATGGGCGATCCGCGTCGAACTTGCCTGCGCCTACCGGATGGTCGCGCATTACGGCTGGGACGACCTCATCTTCACCCATTTGTCGGCGCGGATTCCCGGGCCCGAGCATCATTTCCTGCTCAACCCGTACAATCTGATGTTCGAGGAAGTGACGGCCAGCTCGCTGATCAAGGTCGACGTCCACGGCAATGCGGTCGAGCCGACGCCGTTCATCACCAATCCGGCGGGTTTCACCATTCACAGCGCGATCCACATGGCGCGCGAGGACGCGCAGGCGGTGATGCATTTGCATACTCCGGCGGATCAGGCGGTCGCGGCGCACAGCGAAGGCCTGCTGCCGCTGACCCAGACGGCGATGCTGGTGCGCGGCGACCTCGCCTTCCACGATTATGAGGGGGTCGCGGTCGACCTCGACGAACGCGAGCGGCTGGTCGCCGACCTCGGCGACAAGAATGCGATGATCCTGCGCAATCACGGCACTCTCGCGGTCGGCAAGACCATCGGGGAATGCTTCGTCCGCCTCTATTTCCTCGAACGCGCCTGCCAGGCGCAGATCATGGCGCTCTCCGCCGGAGACGCCATCAACAACCCGCCGCAGGGCTCGCCCGAAGTCACGGCTCAGCAGGGCCAGGTCGGGGTCGCGCTGGCCGCCAACCTGCTCGCCTGGCCCGCGCTCAAGCGCAAGGCGTACCGGCTCGACCCGAGCTTCGCCACCTAGGCCGGCTCGGGCACCTTTGCCTCGCGGTGGAACAGCGCGCGGTCGTACTGGCCGCGCGACGCGATCGCGATCCGGTTCCAGGCGTTGATCACGGCGCCGATCAGCGTGAGATAGGCGATCTCCTCGTCGGAGAAAAACCGCTTCAGCCCGTCGAACGCTTCCTTGCTTGCATGGCTTTCGGCGATCAGGGTCAGCTCCTCGATCCATTCGAGCGCCGCGCGCTCCTTCTCGCTGAACGCCGAGCTTTCGTGCCACGCGTCGAGCAGGAGGAGGCGCTCGGCCGTGTCGCCGTCGCGCAGCGCCTCGTCGCTGTGCATGCCGATGCAAAAGGCGCAGCCGTTGATCTGCGACGCGCGCAGCTTGAGCAGATGGAACAGCTTGCGGTCGAGCTTTCCCGCGATGATCTGCTCGAGCTGGAGGAGGTGCCGGTAAGCCTCCGGCGCGAGTTGCGTGATATCCATGCGCTGCTGTTCGAGCATTTGCGTCCTCCGTGGCTTGCGGCGCGCATATGGTACCGCCCGATGACGGTTGGAAGACGGTAACGCGCTCAGCCTTGCGCTTGCGGTAATCCGCCGGGACTGCAATCGTTCGAGCGATGAGCAAGGCGGCATCGGTCGGCGACTATCGCGCGCTCGCCAAGGCGCGGCTGCCGCATTTCCTGTTCGAATATCTCGACGGCGGCTCGTACGACGAGGTGACGTTGCGGCGGAACGTGGCGGATTTGCAGTCGGTCGCGCTGCGCCAGCGCGTGCTGCGCGACGTTTCCGCGCTCGACCTTGCGACCGAGTTGTTCGGCCAGCGCCGGGCCCTGCCGGTTGGCCTGGGGCCCGTCGGCCTGTCCGGCCTCTATGCCCGCCGGGGCGAAGTCCAAGCGGCGAGGGCCGCAGCCGCGGCCAACGTCCCGTTCACGCTCTCGACGTTGAGCGCCTGCTCGATCGCGGAGGTCGCGCGCGCGGCGCCGCTGTGGTTCCAGCTGTACATCGTCAAGGATCGCGGCTTCGTCGCCGACATGATCGCCCGCGCGCGGGACGCCGGCTGCGGCGCATTGCTGCTGACCGTCGACCTGGCCGTGCCCGGCACGCGCTATCGCGACTATC
>JBJMUB010000021.1:0-29232 GCA_045811385.1 Sphingomicrobium sp.
CAGGACCATGCCGCGGCTGCGATCGCCGCGCGCGGCATTCCGGTGTTCGCCACCAAGGGCGAGACCCTCGAGGATTACTGGAACTACGTCGTCCGCATCTTCGACTGGGCCGAAACTGGCCGACCCGATACGACCTGCAACATGATCCTCGACGACGGCGGCGACGCGACGATGTTCGCTTTGTGGGGCGCGCGCGCCGAGCAGGGCGAGGAGCTGTTTGCTCCGTCCAACGAGGAAGAGGAAATCTTCGTCGCGACCTTGAAGCGCTTCCTCGCCGAGCGGCCGGGCTACCTCACCAGGACGGTCGAGGCGATCAAGGGCGTCAGCGAAGAGACGACGACCGGAGTCCACCGGCTCTACGAGCTCGCCAAGCAGGGCAAGCTCCCGTTCCCGGCGATCAACGTCAACGACAGCGTGACCAAGTCCAAGTTCGACAATCTCTACGGCTGCCGCGAGAGCCTGGTCGACGCGATCCGCCGCGCGACCGACGTGATGCTGGCCGGCAAGGTCGCCTGCGTCGCCGGCTTCGGCGACGTCGGCAAGGGCAGCGCACAGTCGCTCCGCAACGGCGGCGCGCGCGTGCTCGTCACCGAAGTCGATCCGATCTGCGCGCTTCAAGCCGCAATGGAAGGCTTTGAGGTCGTGACGATGGAGGAGGCCGTCAAACGCGCCGATATCTTCGTTACAGCGACCGGCAACATGGATGTGATCACGCTCGACCACATGCGCGCGATGAAGAACATGGCGATCGTCTGCAACATCGGCCACTTCGACAGCGAGATCCAGATCGGCGCGCTGGCCAACATGAAGTGGACCGAGATCAAGCCGCAGGTCGACGAGGTCGAGTTCCCCGACGGCAAGAAGATCATCGTCCTTAGCAAGGGCCGCCTCGTCAATCTCGGCAACGCCACCGGCCATCCGAGCTTCGTGATGAGCTCGAGCTTCACCAACCAAGTGCTCGCTCAGATCGAGCTGTGGACCGGCGCCGACAAATATAAGAACGACGTCTACGTTCTGCCCAAGCACCTCGACGAGAAGGTCGCGCGGCTTCACCTCGACAAGCTTGGGGTCAAGCTGACCAAGCTCAACGACAAGCAGGCGGCCTATATCGGCGTGCCGAGCGAAGGTCCGTTCAAGCCCGACCACTACCGCTATTAAGGTTATTCCACGATCAGCGGCGTCGCTCGGATCCAGCGCGAGGCGAGGTGCTTGGCCCCGCTCGTGACGGGCAGGCCGGCGTGGATCGCGCGCGGGTCCGGTGTGCCGTCGGCTGAGGCGTTGCGGAACAACAGGCCGTCGCCTGTCCGGCCGCGAACCTTGAGGCCGAGCTTGGGGAAGGCGGTCTCGCCGCCTTCGTAACTCTCGTCGAGCCAGACCAGGAAGGTCAGCACGCGCTGCTGGCTCGGTGGAACCCCGGGAAGGGCATCGCTATGCTCGTGATACTGCTCGCCTGGGGCATAGCGCAGCACCTGCAGAGGCTCGCCTGAACGTGCGTCGGTGTCGCTGGCGGCGGCCAGCCGCCGGTTGAGCGCGTGGATCGCCGGATTCTCGCTCATGAAGGGAAAGCCCGCCGCACTGGAGGTCCGGACCGGGTTGGCGACGCGCGCTCCGGTGCGCGGGTGGATCACCACGCTCGGCTGCAGGAGCGGCGCTGCCGTCGCGATGAGATAGGCGCATTCGCCGGGCGTGAAGAGCTTGGGAAAACGCCGCACCTCCGGTTCGTCGCTCACCACCTCGCACGGCCATTCACTCTGCGGCTCGCCTGACGGGCCGAGGTTCATCGCCTCGATCAGGCGCAATTGCGCGGCGGATTCCGGGTCGCCGGGGGCCGCGTCGCGCAACAGCCGCAGCGCTCGCGGCCAGTCGGCCGGACCGCCGACGCCGCCGGCGACGAAGGCGCGGGTCACGGCAGCCGAATGGCTATCGCCGAGCGCCGCCGCGCGTTCGAACATCGCGCGCGACGCGGCAAGGTTACGGCGCACCATCTGGCCCGTCAGCAACCACACGCCGAGCTCGCGCGCGGCCAGCGCATCTCCGGCCTGCTCGGCCCGCTGCAGGATCTGGGCGGCCGCGGAGACGTCGCTCCGCTGCAGCAGCTGGTTGGCCTCCGCCACGGCATTGCTCATTGGGCCGTTGTGGCAGTGTCGCGGGCGCAAAAAAAGAGCCGGGAGTTTCCTCCCGGCTCCGAAGTGCTGTCGCGAAGGCGGCTTAGAAGCGCGCCTTCACGCCGGCATAAAAGTTGCGGCCACGAATGTCGTAGATCGAGGTGGCTCCGACGGCGGCGGGACCGGCGCCAGTCGCCGTCGATCCGAACGGCGGGTGCCGATCGAAGATGTTGTCGATACCGCCATAGATCTGGACGTTCTTGACCATGCCCATCGGGCCGGTGTCCCACTGCAGGCGGATGTCATTGTACCACACCGCCGGGAACTGGCGGACGTCGGCCCAGTCGGCATCGTTCGGCGGGCAGCCGGCGATCGAGCAGGCCGTGTCCAGCTCGTTGAAGTCCTCGAAGTTACCGACATACATCGGGCCGATGTAGCGCAGCCGGTGGCCGAAGGTCAGCTTTCCGATCCTGATGTCGGTATCGAGCCGGGCCTCGTCCTTCGGCGTGCCCAGTTCTTCGAGCAGGCGGTTCTCGAAGCTCGGGTCGGCCGGGTTCTGGAAGTCGCTCGCCTTGATCGTGTGCACGTAGATGAGGTTCGTATCGAGGATCCAGTCGCGGAAGAAGCGGGTCCGGTAACCGGCATTGACGTCGATACCCCGGCGCTCGCGGCTGGCGAAGTTCAGCGGGCCGGAGACGAGCGCATTGCTCTGCTCACCCGAAACCCAGCCCGGCTGGTCACCGGCTGAGTTCGTGCCAGGGCCCAAAAAGCGCGTGAAGAAGCTGCACAGCACGTTGGTCGTTCCGACCGGCCTGTCATAGCAGCCGTTCACGATCGCCTGCGCGGTCAGCGAGACGATGACGCTCTTCACCTTGATGTTGTAATAGTCGACGCTGAGCGAAGACCCCGGCAGGAACCGCGGAGTGAACACGGTTCCCAGGGTGAGAGAGTGCGAGACCTCGGGCTCCAGGTCCGGATTGCTGCCGCTAAAGATCGGCAGCGACCGGGTGATCGCCGGCAGGCCCGTCGAAGGTAGCCCGGGGATATCCGCCTGGCAGTTGGCCAAGCGGTTCGGGTTTTGAGTGATCTGAATTTCCTGACAGGGATCCAGGAAGTTCGGAGCGAAGTTGAACACTTGGGGGAACCCCGTTTCCGACAGGTTCGGGACGCGGACCGCCTTACCGTAATTGCCGCGGAAGCGGACGCCGCGAACCGGCGCCCATTCGCCGCCGTAGTTCCAGGTCCAGACCGTACCGACAGCACCCTTATAGTCGGACACCCGGCCGGCCGCATTCAAGGAGAGGTCGTAGAACCACCGGCGCTCCTTGAAGACCGGGACGTTGAGCTCGCCGAACGCTTCCCTGACGATGAACGACGGCGGGTCGAACTCGCCGATGATGACGCCGTTTGTCAGGCCGGTCTGGGCAAAGTCGTCATCGTCGTAGCGGGCACGCTCGCGCCGGTATTCGGCGCCGATCGCGAACCCGACCGGGCCGCCCGGCAGCTCGAACAGCTGGCTCGAATCGCCGTTGACGAAGCCGAGGAAGTCGAGCTGGCTGAGCCACGCCTCCTTGTGCGCATTGTAGCTGAAATAATCGACCGCGGCTGCGTTCCCCGCCGGATCGAAGCCGAACGGATTGTAGGGGACGCAGGCAGCGATATCGGCCGCCAGCCTCGCCGCCGTCAACGCCTGCTGGGTCGCGTCGAGCGCTCGAGTGAGGTTGACCGCGGCGGTCGGATCAAATTGCGACCGGCACTGGATTTGGCCGTTTGCAGGGTTCACGCCGGCGTCGAGCGACAGCATGAACTTTTGCTTGTCGAGGAAACCGTCGACATCGATGGTCTCGTCGAACCGGCCGTAGTTGGCCGAGACTTCGTAGTTCCAGTCGCCGTTGAAGGTGCCGCGGAGACCGCCGACAATTCGCCACGTGTCACGCTGGAAGCTCTCGTCGCGGATTCCAACGTCGAGCAGGTTGCGCGCGGTCACGAAACGGTAAGTCCCGGCGAGGATGGCAGCTCGGTCGGCCGCGTTGAGCGGTCCGCCAATGCCCTGAGCCGGCAAGGTCGAGCCGCCGATGCCTGTGGATGCGGTTCGCCCGCCCACGCAGTTCGCAGTCAAGCTGGTGTTGCAGCCGGAGTTGAGGATCGCATTGGCGATAGTGGTCCGCTGAGCGGGGGTCAGGAACGGGTTGTCGATCCGGATCCGCTCGCGCAGGTCGAACGGGTTGAATGTTCCCTGGATGAACGACGGGCCGGCGTTGTTGCCGAGCGCATCGATCCGGTTCCACTTGGCTTCGACGAAGGGCTCGATCGCGTCGCTGATGGTGAAGTGAGCAAGCAGGTTGAGGTTGATGCGTTTCAGCTTTGGCAGCACTGAAAGCTGTTCGTGCTCGCGGCCGGTCGTGCCGTTGCCGCCGAGGATGCCGCCGATAATGCCGGTGCTGAAGCGCTCTCCGGTTTGCGCGGCGAGATCACCAGCTTCGTTGAAGACAAGCGTGCAGTTGTAGGGCAGCCCGCCGACCGTGCTCGGCGCACCGTTGGTTCCAGCCAGTCCGGTGCCGCAGGCCGGTCCTTCGACCACCGCAGTCGCCGGGTCGTCGGTCCGACGCTGCGTGATCGGGATCAGGCCCGTATAGGCGATGCTGGTCTGGCGGATATCGCGCATGAAGGTGCGGTCCGCGAAATTGTCGCTGCCGTGCTGATCGGGCGTGAGGTTCGCATCCACGTCGATGATGCCGAAATCATCTCTATGGCGAAGCCACGGAATGTCCGATGCAAAAATGCGGTCCTGATGCCCATATTCGGCATGCACGGTCACGTTTGCCCGATCACCGAGGAAGTTCTTCCCGGCCAGGATCGAGGCGTAATAGTTCTTGCCGTAATTATGCTGGGTCGTGGCCGCTTGGCCGCGCACCTGAACTCCGTCAAAGTCGCGCTTCAGGATGAAGTTGACGACTCCGGCGATGGCGTCCGAACCGTAGACCGACGAGTTGGCGCCGGTGACGATGTCGACACGGTCGATGAGGTCGGCCGGGATCGACGTGATGTCGACCGACACCGCGTTGTTGAGGATGTCGGCGGCGACGTGACGCCGGCCGTTGACCAGGGTCAGCGTGCGGACGGTGCCGAGGCCGCGAAGGTCGAGCAGGTTCAAGCCCGCAATGCCGATGCCCAGGCCCGGGTTCTGCTGGGCGAAGGTGCTGCGCAGCTGCGGCAGGTCGTTGAGCGCATCGCCGATGTTGGTCTGGCCGCGCTGGAAGAATTGCTCGCCCTGGAGCGAGGTGACGGGGAGGGGCGATTCGAGGTTGGGGCGCTTGATGCGCGAGCCGGTGACGACGATGTTGGTCGCGTCCGTCGTGCCGCTGTTAGCGGCGTCGTTGGCCTGATTGACAGCGATCACCTGGTTCGGCTGGGTCGAGTTGGTGGTCGCATCGCCCGGCGGAGTTTCGGGCGTCGTTGCCGGCGGCGGAGTCGTTTGCGCGAGGGCCGGCGAAGCGGCCAGCGTAAAGAGCGCAGTCGTGGAGAGCGCCGTCGCGGCGAGCAAAGTACGGTTCGTCACTGGTTTCCCCTCATTAGCTAATATGTCTCGGTTCCCCATTTCGCCGTTCGTCGCAACGGCTAGCACGTTGGCAGAAGCCGTTTTTGCAGTTCATGTAACATTAATGCCACGAATACCGCGCCGCTAACCGAACACGGCCGAACTGTCGGTCTGCTGACATTACAGTGAGTTAAATGTTGCATGAATGCGACACCGGAGGCTGATTCGACCAACGGCCGTGGCCTTTCGTTGCCAGTTATCACTTCGTCGTTAAACGTCGCCTCACACGGTTTGAGGGGACCCAGAAATGCGTAATTTCGACAGTTTTTCGCGATTCACAGTTTCGGTTTCGGCCATCGCGCTCGGCGCCGCTTTCGCTGCTCCGGCTTATGCCCAGACGCCGCCGGCGCCGGTCGTGCCGCCGAATTGCGCCGCGATCCAGAACGAAGCTCAGCGCCAGGCGTGCGCCCAGGCCGCCGAGCAGGTCGATCCCCTGGCCAACAGCGGCGAATCGACCACCACCGCTGCGGGCGCCGGCAATGCCGACTCGACCCAATCGAATCGCCCGAGCAGCGGGATCGTGATCACCGGTTCGCGCCTGCGCCGCGACGAGCGCACCAGTGCCGACCCGTTGACCGTCATCGATCCCAACGTCGAAAGCCGCGAGGGCAAGCTCAACACCGCGGAGGTCCTCCAGACCTCGCCGCTGGCCGCCGGGTCGACCCAGATCACTTCTGCGCTCTCCTCGAACTTCGTCATCAACGGCGGTGAGGGCGTCGAAACGATCTCGCTGCGCGGCCTCGGCGCCAACCGTACGCTGGTGCTGCTCAACGGCCGCCGCGCCGGACCGGCCGGCGTTCGTGGCGGCGTGTCGTCGTTCGACCTCAACGTCATTCCGGTCGAGGCCATTCAGCAGATCGACATCCTCAAGACCGGCGCGTCGTCGGTCTACGGTTCGGACGCGATCGCGGGCGTGGTCAACCTGATCACCAAGAAGGACCTTCGCGGGCTGCAGATCCGGGGCTTCTCCAGTATCCCGACCACGGCCGGCGGCGACGAGACCAGCCTGTCCGCGCTGTTCGGAACCAGCATCACCGACCGCGGCCACATCATGGTCGGAGCCGATTATTACAAGCGCCACGCGCTGAAGCGCGGCGACCGCAGCTTCCTCGGCTGCGAGGAAGAGAATGTGACGAGCGAGGCGACCGGCGAACGCGCCGACCCGCTCGATCCGCGGACCGGCGAGCCGCTCTGCGGCGCGTTCGCGAATGCGCAGATTTTCCTGCTCGACTTTTTCGGCGCGCCGAACCTTTGCGGACCGTTGGTTGCCGAGCGTCCGATCCCGCCGTTTCCGCCGAGCGCGCATACGGGTTGCGGACCGGCCTCGTCGCGCCCGCCTGGGTTTACCCGCCGCCCGATCACCTCGATTCAGTTCAATTATCCCGGGACTCGGCTAAACGAGTTCCTGAACCCGTTGGCGCCGCCGACGTCATTCGCCGACCTGGTCGCTCCCGCGGGCTTTTTCCCGGTCGGTTCCTATAATGCGACGGGCTATGCGCTGCAGAACAACTATAACAGTCAGGTCGATCAGGATTCGATCATTCCGCGGACGACCCGCTACACGATCTTCGGTGAGGCCGGTTACGACCTGACCGACGACATCAACCTCTACTTCGAGGGACTGTATAACCGGCGGAAGACCCATACCGTCGCCCACCGCCAGCTGTTCTTCTACCAATTCGCGGGCGATTCGGTCATCGGCCTGCCCTTCTACTTCTGCGAAGGCGGCGCCGGAACGGAACAGTGCGACCCGTTTGCTGCGGGCGACCCGCTCAACACCGGGTTCACCTTCCCCGGCCTGCTCACGCCCGTCATCATCGCGCCGTTCGATTCCGGCACCGATGTCAAATACTTCCGCGGCGTCGCCGGCGCCCGGGCGGACTTGTCGAAGTGGCTTCCGCACGGCTTTGCCGACTTCTACTTCCAGCACAGCAAGTCCGACGGAGATTATTTCCGTGACATCATCTTCCGCGATGCGGTCGAGTTCGGAGTTGCAGCTTTCAGAACCGATCTTTGCGCGGGAACGGTCACCGCTATCCGCGGCGTTCCGTGCATGGACATTAACTACACCGATCCGCGGGTGCTGCGCGGCGAGTTCACGCCGGAAGAGCGAAACTTCCTCTTCGGGGTCGACAAGGGCAACACGATCTACAAGCAGGACACGGCCGAGCTGTCGTTCGGTGGCGACTTGTTCACGCTGCCCGGCGGACCGCTCAAGTTCGCCCTCGGCGGACAATGGCGCCGCGACTTCATCAACGACACTCCGGGTGAAGCCACCCTCGTCGGCAACACGTGGGGAAGCACCTCGTCGGGTGTCACCAAGGGCTTCCAGCGCACCACGGAAGCGTTCGGCGAAATCGAGGTCCCGCTGCTTCGCGATATCCCCGGCATCCACGAACTCACGTTCAACGGGGCGGCGCGTCTGACCAACACCTATGCGAAGCGCACCGGGCCGGTCTGCGAGCCCGGTCCGGGTCCGGCCGACCCGCCGGTCTGCGTATTCGACAATGCGCACGATTCGGACAAGGGCAATTGGACGTACAAGCTTGCCGCCAACTATGCGCCGACGAGCTTCCTTCGCCTGCGCGCGACCTACGGAACGTCGTTCCGTTCGCCGGCGCTGTTCGAGCAGTTCCTCGCCAACGAATCCGGCTTCCTTGCTCAGTCGCAGATCGATCCGTGCATTCGGTACGAGTTGAAGGAGTCGGTCCAGCTTCAGCAGAACTGCGCCTCGCTCGGCATTCCCGAAGGTTACCTCGGTGCCGGTGGTAGCGCCGAGACCTTCTCGCAAGGCGGAATCGGGCTGCTCGATCCTGAGACGTCGAAGGCTCTAACGCTCAGTGCTATCATCACTCCAGAGGGCTGGTTCTGGCGCGGCGGGCAGTTCAGCTTTGCGGTCGATTATATCGACATCAAGGTGAGGGACCAGGTGACGCAGCTCGGCGCGGCGAACATCGTCAACGGCTGCTTCACCTCGGAAAGCTTCCCGACGGATCCGCTCTGCGATCTGTTCTTCCGCGTTCCGCAGGGCGGCTCGCCCGAGTTCAGCATTCGGACCGTCAACGATCCGTTCCTGAACATCGACACTCAGCAGAATCGAAGCCTCGATTTCACGACCCGGTTCCGTCAGAACATGGGGAACTGGGGCACTCTGTCGATCCTCGGCGAGGCGACTTACCAGCTGAAGGACCGCTTCACCCTGTTCCAGGGAGTCGAAGCGACGTTCAACGGCAAGGCGGGCGATCCGCGGTGGGCCGGCAACCTCAATGTCAGCTGGACCAAAGACCCGGTCATTCTCACCTACGGGTTGCAGGTCATCAAGGGCACCAGCGACCGGAAGGGCCTGATCGACGCGAACGGGCAACCCGGCCCGCTGCCGTCCACGTTGACCGAGAATTTCTGTCTCGCGACCGCCTCGGCCTACGCGCTGCGCGGCGGACCATACTGCCCGGTCTACAAGCTGCCGACGGTCGCCTATCACAGCTTCTCGGCCGAGATTCAGGCGACCAAGAACTTTAGCTTCACGGTCGGCGTGGCGAACATCTTCAATAAGAAACCGCCGACCATCTCGACTGTCGGGGGACCGATTAACACGTTCGCCCAGGTACCGCTGCTTGGCAGCTACTACGACTATATCGGCCGCCGCGTGTTCGTGACCGCGCGGGCCAAGCTTGGGGACATGCTCGGCCTCTAAGCCGCAAGCCAACACACAACTGGGGCCGTCCTCTTCGCGAGGGCGGCCCTTTTTGCTTCTATGTTCGAGCGCTTATTGCCTATGACCCCGGTCATGGGGCGGAGCGGGGACCCGACATGACGGTGCCGGTCGCGACGATGGTCATCGTCGCCGCGCTGGCGCTCGCGTGGATCGCGCTCGCCGCGGCCATCGCGATCGTCGCCGCTCGCCGGTTTCGACTGGCGGAAACGATCCTCGGCGCCGCGCGGTCGAATGCGTCACTGCTCGAAGCGACGCCGGCGCGCCCGCTGCTCATCCGCCCCGACCGGCGCGTCGACGTCGACAGCCAACTGCTGCGCGACCTCGGGCTCAAGAGCGCTCCGGCGCATCTGTCGGGCCTCACCGGCAACGACAGCGGCCTCGATGCCCGCGATCTCGAGCTGCTGTCCGCGGCAATCGAAGGCGCCCGGGTCTCGGCGCAGCGCATTGTAATGACCGTTCGAGCAAACGGATCGGCCCGCGTGTTCGAAGTCCGCGGCGGACCCGCGCCGTCGCCGGAGCCGCCCGGGACCCTGCTCTTGTGGTTCTACGACACCAGCACCGGCGAAGAAGATCGCGCGCGCCTCGCGCTCAAGCTGCGGCAAACCGAAAGCGCGCTCGATTCGCTCGCTCACCTGATCGAGGCGGCGCCGTTTCCGATGTGGTATCGGGGTCCGGATCTCAAACTCGGGCTGGTGAACCGGGCGTTCGTAGAGGCGGTCGAAGGCCGCGATGCCGCCGACGTGATCGAGCGCGGTGCCGAGCTGGTCGATGCCGAGGGCGACGACAGCCCGATCGAAACCGCGCGCCGGGCGGTCGAAACCGAACGCGTGCAGTCGGCCATGCAGCCGGCCATCCTGCGCGGGGAGCGGCGCATGCTGCGGATCGTCAACGTTCCTCTGGCGACCGGCGCGGTGGCCGGCTTTGCGGTCGACGTCCAGGATCTCGAGGATGCGCGCACCGAGCTCGCCCGGCATATCGAATCGCAGCGCGAGCTCGCCGACCGGATGACCGCCGGTACCGCGCAGTTCGATGCTGAGCGGACCTTGAGCTTCTTCAACCGGCCGTTCGCGGTGATGACCCAGCTCGATTCCGAATGGCTCGCCGAGCAGCCTGAGTTCGATCGGGTCATCGAACGGATGCGCGACGCTCAGCGGCTCCCGGAAACCCGCGATTTCCCCGCGTGGAAGGAGGAGCGGCGGGCCTGGTTCTCGAGCCCGGACGAGGTGCTCGAAGAGGAATGGATGCTGCCCAACGGGGACCATCTGCGAGTCGTTGCCCAACCGCTCCCCGACGGCGGGCTGAGGCTGTTCATTGAGGACCGCACCGAGCAACTGCGGCTCGCCTCGGCGCGCGACACGCTTCTTCGTGTCCGGGCGGCGACCTTCGACAATCTATTTGAAGCGATCAGCGTGTTTGCCAGCGACGGCCGATTGTACCTCTGGAACCGGCGGTTCATCGAGGATTGGGAGCTCGACGAGGAGTGGCTGAGCGAGCACCCGCGGGTCGATGAGCTGGTGCCCGCGATGGCCAAGAAGCTGGTCAACCCGACGGCCGCCGCGCAAATCCGCGAGATGGTGCGCCAAACGACCAACGAGCGCCAGTCGTCCAACGGCCGCCTGTCGATGACCGATGGCCGCCACTTCGCCTTCGCCGCCGTCCCGCTGCCGGACGGGAACGCGCTGTTCACGATGGTCGACGTGACCGATTCGACGCGGATCGAGGCCGCGCTTCGCGAACGCGCGACCGCGCTCGAAGCGGCCGACCGGATCAAGACCGATTTCGTCGCCAACATGAGCTATGAGCTGCGCACTCCGCTGACCTCGATCGGCGGGTTCGCCGAGATGCTCGGCGCGGGCTACGCGGGCCCGCTGTCGCCGACCGCGGCGGATTATGTGAATGCGATGCTCGAGGCCGTAGGCCGGCTGTCCAAGCTGATCAACGACGTGCTCGACCTGACCACCGGCGACAGCCGCGGCGTGGCGCTTGAGCGCGAACGCGTCGACCTCGCCGGCCTGTGCCGCTCAGCGGCGGAAACGGCCCGGCCGCGGGCCGACGAAAAGGGCCAGAAACTGGAAACGCAGATTTCGGGCACGGTCGGATATGTCACCGGCGACGCGCGGCGCATCCGGGAAGCCATCGAGCATGTGCTGAACAATGCGATCGCTTACACCGACCGCAAGGGCCGGGTGTTGCTGGAGGCGGAGGGCGACGACGAGCGGGCGGTGATCCGGATCACAGATAACGGCTCGGGAATCGCCGCCAAAGACCTGCCGCGGGTGTTCAACCGCTTCGACCGGGTCGTCGAGCAGGGCGTGCGGGGAGAAGCCGCGCTCGGCCTCGGCCTGCCGCTCACTCGCCAGTTCATCGAGGCACACGGCGGCACCGTCGATCTCCAATCGAAGAAGGGCAAAGGCACGACCGTCACGCTGACCATTCCGCGCGGCGCCAAGTGATCCTTCACGACGAGCAAGCGACGGCGGCAGTCGGGGCGGCTTTGGCGCGCAGTGCCCGTGCGGGTGACGTCATTACGCTGTCGGGCCCGCTCGGGGTCGGCAAGACGGCGCTGGCGCGCGGGTTCATCGCCGGGCTCGGGCATGAGGGCGAAGTGCCGAGCCCGAGCTTCGCGATCGTCCAACCCTATGAGGAGCTCGATCCGCCGGTGTGGCATGTCGACCTCTATCGGATCGAGCAGCCGTCGGAGATTGCCGAGCTCGGCCTGGATTCGGCCGGCGACGCCATATTGCTGGTGGAATGGCCGGAGCGGGCGGGGGCGGATGCCTGGCCGGAGTCCCTCGTCCTGTCGCTCGAATTCGGCCGGGACGGCGACAGAATCTTGACAGCCAAGGCACCTCCGTCATGGGAGGGGCGATGGCCGCTCCGATGAAACCTCCCGCCCATGCGCCTGAATTCCTTGCCGCTTCGGGCTGGGCGGGGGCCGAGATAATGCCGCTCGCCGGGGACGCGTCGTTCCGGCGCTATTTCCGGGTCGTGACGGCGGAGCGCAGCGCAGTGCTGATGGACGCGCCGCCGCCGCACGAGGACCCGCGCCCGTTCATCGCCGTCGCCGAATGGCTCGCTTCGGTCGGCCTGAGCGCGCCCCAGATCCTCGCGCGCGACCTCGAGCGGGGATTGCTCCTGCTCGGCGACTTCGGCGACTGGCGGCTGCGCGAATTCCTCGACGAGGATCCGGCGCGCGAGCGCGAACTATACGAGCTCGCAACCGACGTTCTCGTGCATCTTCACCAGCATCGCCCAATGCCTGGCCTGAAACCGCACGGCCTTGACCAGTGGATCGATGAGCTTCGGTTGTTCACCGAATGGTATTGCCCGGCAGTTGGGCTCGAGGTCGACGGCGCGGCCTATGAAGCGGCGTGGCATGAAGTTTTGGCGGCGGTTGCCGCGGACGGTCTCGGCCCCGTCACCGTGCTGCGCGATTATCACGCCGAAAACGTCATGCTGGTCGACGGGATCGAAGGGGTCGGACGTTTCGGGCTGCTCGACTTCCAGGACGCCGTTGCGGGCCACCCGGCTTACGATCTCGCCTCGGTGCTCGAGGATGCCCGACGCGATGTGCCCGAACCGATCGAGCGCGCGATGATCGACCGCTACGTGGCCGCGACCGGTCACGGCGAGCAATTCGAACGGGCCTATTGGGCGCTGGCGGCGCAGCGCAACACCCGCATCCTCGGCGTATTCACCCGATTGTGGAGGCGCGACAACAAGCCGCACTACCGCCGTTTTCAGCCGCGCACGTGGGGTTTGCTCGAGCGCGACCTCGCCCAGCCGTCGCTGACGCCGGTCCGTGACTGGTTCGATCGCAACATCCCGGCGGAATATCGGCGCGCTCCGTGGGAAGAGACCGCGTGAGCCAGGCCCGCCGCGCGCTTCGCCTGCGCGCCGAAGTCCCGGGCGAAGTTCCGCGCACGGCGATGATCATGGCCGCCGGCCTCGGCAAGCGCATGCGGCCGCTGACGGCGACCAAGCCCAAGCCGCTGATCGAGGTCGCGGGCCAGGCGCTGCTCGACCACGTGCTCGACCGGCTGCGCTGCGCCGGGGTCAAGAAGGTCGTGGTCAACGTCCACTATCTCGCCGACGCCGTCGAAGCGCATCTGGCGAGCCGCAGGCACGGGCTCGAGGTGGTCATTTCCGACGAACGCAAGCTGCTCATGGAAACCGGCGGCGGCCTGGTCCAGGCATCCGGGATGATCGACAGCGATCCGTTCCTGGCGATCAACAGCGACAATCTGTGGATCGACGGCCCGGCCGATACGCTGAAGCTGCTCGCCTCGCACTGGGACGATTCCAAGATGGACGCGTTGCTCCTGCTCGTGCCGTTGGCCCGCGCCGAGAATCACCGCGGAATGGGCGACTTCCACATGGATCGCTCGGGCCGGCTGCGGCGGCGCGACAAAAGCCGCGTTGCGCCGTTCGTCTTCACCGGCATCCAGATGATATCGAAGCGGCTGCTGAGCGATCCGCCCGAAGGTCCGTTCTCGACCAACGTGCTGTGGAGCCGGGCGATTGCCGAAGGACGCTGTTTCGGCGCGGTCCACCAGGGGCTGTGGTTCGATGTCGGAACGCCGCGCTCGATCAAGCTTACCGAAGCGACGCTGGAAAATGCCTGACGGGGCAAATCGCCCGGCCGTCTTCTTCATTCCCGCCCACCGGTCGTTTGCCGATGCGCTCGTCGCCGGCTTGCTGGCGCGGCACGGCCGCGATCCGCTCGAGCTCGCGCGAGGGCGGATCCTGCTTCCGAATAACCGCGCGGTCCGGGCGGTTACCGAGGCGTTCGTTCGGGCGAGCGGCGGCGGCTTGCTGCTTCCGCGCCTGATCCCGATCGGCGATTCCGAGCTCGACGAGCGGATCGGCGGCGCGCTCGACCCGATCGATCGGCTGGAGCCAATTGCGCCGGCGATCGACCCGCTCGAGCGCTTGCTGACGCTGGCGGCGATCGTGCCCGGCGATACTACCGCCGAAAAGCTGCGGCTTGCGGCGGACCTCGCTCGGACGCTCGACGCGCTGCGAATCGAAGAGATCGAACCGTCGCGGGTGCGCGAGGCGGTCGGCGAGAGCGACCAGCTCGCCCGGCATTGGGCGCATTCGCTCGAACGGCTGCAGGTCATCTACGAAGCTTGGCCGGGAATTCTCGAGGAGCGCGGCGTGATCGACCTTGCGGAGCGGCGCAATCGCCTGCTCCGCCGGATGGCCGAGCGCTGGAAAGCGGAGCCGCCGCTGGGAGTGACCGTGGCCGCCGGAGTGACCACGGCCGCGCCAGCCGTGGCGGGGCTGCTCGCGCGCGTAGCTCGGATGCGCGACGGGCTGGTCGTGCTGCCCGGGCTCAGTCCCCCGGAGCTGATGCCGGACGAGGAATGGGCTGCGCTCGGTCCCGAAGACGGCAGACGCGGCCAGGAGACCCACCCGCAATTCCACCTCAAGCTGCTGCTCGATCGCATGGGCATCGCCCGCGGCGAAGTTCAGCGCTGGCGTTTTTCCGGGCGGGCCGCGTCCCTGTCCGCGCGCGGCCGGGCCGTCGTCAATGCCATGGCGGCCTCCGATTTCTCCCACAAATGGCAGACATTGCGGCCGGCAGAGCGCAGGTTGAGCGGGATCCGGCTGGCCGAGCTGCCCGACGCGGCCGCGGAGGCGCAGGCGGTCGCGCTTGCGCTTCGCGAGGCGCTGGAAACCCCGGGCAGGACCGCCGCTCTGGTGACTCCCAACCGTCAGCTCGCCCGGCGAGTGTCTGCCCTGCTCGAGCGATGGGGGATCGAGGCCGACGACAGCGCCGGGACGCCGCTGTCGCAGACCCCGGTCGGGACCTTGCTGCTCGGCATTGCATCGGCCGCCGCCGAAGAACTGGCGCCGGTGCCCTTGCTGTCGATGATCAAGCATCCGCTGGTTGGCGGGGATGAGAACGAGCGGGTGAAATGGCTCGATGGCGTGCGCGAGCTGGACCTGAAGCTGCGCGGTCCGCGGCCGGCCGCCGGGCTCGCGGGCCTCGATGCACATTTTGGGGCGCTGCTTGCCTGGCAGCGAGTTCGGAAGCGGGTCGAGGCGGTCGACGCGCTGCTTCGCGAGCCGCTGCCGTTGCGCGATTTTGTAACGGCGCTGGCCGAGGCGGCGACACTGCTCGGCGGCGCTGCGGCCTGGACCGGGCAGGCGGGCCGCCTTGCGGCGGAGCTCCTCGCCGAACTGCAGGCATCGGAGGCGGCCGCGCAGATCATCGTCGATACGGCCGGTGCCGTACCGATTCTCGGCCAGCTGCTCGACCAGCGCGCGGTCCGGCCGCCTTATGGAGGCCATCCGCGGATCTTCATCTGGGGCCTGCTCGAAGCGCGGCTGCAGCGCGCCGACCTAGTGGTGCTCGGCGGCCTCAACGAGGGCGTGTGGCCCGCGCTTCCCGCCCCGGACCCGTGGTTGCCGCCGAAGATCCGGGCCGACCTGGAGATGCCGGGTCTCGAGTTCCGGATCGGTCTCGCCGCCCACGATTTCGCAAGCCTGCTAGGCGCGCCGCAAGTTCTCATCACCCGGGCGCGCCGCGACAGCCGTTCGCCCACCGTCGCCTCGCGTTTCGTGCTGAGGCTCGAGGCGATCAGCGGCGGACTGCCGCGCGATGTCCCGCTCCAGCGCTGGGTCGGCGCCCTCGACGATCCGGGGCCGCCGCAACCCGTGGCGCGGCCCGCGCCGTCGCCGCCGGCCGAGCAACGGCCGGAGCGGATCGCCGTCACCGCGGTCGACCGGCTCAACGCCGACCCGTTCGCTTATTATTCGCAGCAGATTCTCAGGCTGCGCGACCAGGATCCGGTCGACGCCGACTTTTCCGCGCGGTGGAAGGGGGAGGCGGTGCATCAGGTGCTCCAGGACTGGCTCGAGCACGACCAATGCGATCCGGCGAAGCTCCGTCCGCGCGCCGAACGGCTGCTCGAGGATCAAGCGATCCACCCGATGCTGCGCGCCTTGTGGTCTCCGCGATTGCTGGAAGCGATCGACTGGATCGCCGAGCTGGAGCGCACCAACCAGGCCGAGGGCCGAAGGCCGCTCGAAGCCGAAGCGTCGGGTGAGACGCCGCTCGCCGGGGTCACGGTTTACGGGCGGGCCGACCGCGTCGACCGGCTTGCCGACGGCAGCCTCGCCATCATCGACTATAAGACCGGTGCGCCGCCGACGCAGAAAGCGGTCGACGCCGGCTTCGCGCTGCAACTCGGGCTGCTCGGCCTCATCGGCCGTGCCGGTGGTTTTGACGGGGTAAGGGGCGATCCGGAGGCGTTCGAATATTGGTCGCTCGCCCGGCACAAGGGCAGCTTCGGCAAGCTGATGCGGCCCGACAAGGACATGCAGCGCGGCGAGTTCCTCGACCACGCTTACGCCCATTTCTCCGAGGCGGCGCGCCGCTGGCTGACCGGCAGCGAGCCGTTCACCGCGAAGCTGAACCCGGCTTATGCGCCCTATGGTGATTACGATCAGCTCATGCGGCTCGAAGAATGGTACGGCCGCAAGTGACAAAATTATCGTTTCGGCCGCTTTTTGACCTTGGAAGCGTAGAGCAGGGCCGCGACGATCGCCGCCGAGCCGATGCCGACCGCGACTCCGGCCTTGACCAATTTGTCGCGCCGCTGCCGGCTCGCCTTGTCGAGATCGTCGTCGTCGTCGCTCATCGCTCATCCTCTATGGCGGCCGGCGCGGCATGAGCAAGCGCTTTAGGCCGTTCCCGCAGCTCAAGGACGAGCAGGCACTCGCCGCCGACCCCAGCGCCCATGCCGCGGTCTCGGCCTCGGCGGGAACCGGCAAGACCCAGGTGCTGACGGCCCGCGTGTTGCGCCTGCTGCTGCAGGGCGCCGCGCCGGAATCGATCCTGTGCCTGACGTTCACCAAGGCGGCCGCGGCGGAGATGGCGAACCGGATCGGTGCTCGCCTCGCCGCCTGGGTGCGGCTGCCCGAAGCGGCGCTGAAAAAAGAGCTGTTCGCGCTCGGCGAGGCCACCGACCCGACGACCCAGGAGGTGGCGCGGCGCCTGTTCGCCCAAGTCCTCGACTGCCCGGGCGGCCTCAAGATCCAGACCATCCACAGCTTCGCCCAGGGCCTGCTCGCAGCGTTCCCGGCCGAGGCCGACATCGCGCCGGGGTTCCAGCCGATCGAGGGCCGCGCCGAGCAGGAGCTGGTGCGCCGTACGCTGGCCGAGCTGATGGCCGAGGCCGAGGAGCGGACCGACCGGGGCCTCGTCGGCGACGTTCAATCGCTGAGCCGCCGGCTCGGGGAAGCGGGCGCGGTCGAATATCTCCAGCTTTGCGCGCGCAAGGCGGAGGCGCTCGCGGCGCTCGGTCCGAGCGACACGATCGAGCCGCGAGTGCGGGCGTTGCTCGACCTCCCCGAGGGGTCGACCGAGGAATATATCGCGGCGAAATGCGGCGATGAGGGCTTCGACTGCGACCTGCTGCGCGCGGTCGCGGACGCCAACCGGAAATGGGGCGCTCAGACCGGGCTCGGTCATGCCGAGGCGATCGACCACTGGCTGGCGCTGACCCCGATCGAGCGGGCCGCCGAGCTCCCGCGGCTGCGCAAGGTCGTCCTCACCGAAAAGGGCACGCCGCGCGTCTCCGCCGGGCAGTCGAAGGCAGAACCGCACTATGAGTCGCACGCGGGCCGCCTCGCGGTGCTCGTCGGCGAACTGCTTGCCGTGCAGAACGGCGCTCGGCTGGCGCGCGACATCGCCGCTGGCCTTCGCGCTGGCCAGGCGTTCGCCTCAGCCTACACCCGGGCCAAGCGCAGCGCCGGAGTCGCCGACTTCAACGACCTGATCGATCGGACCCGTCACCTGCTGGACCAGCCGGGCATGGGCGACTGGGTCCGCTACAAGCTCGACCGCCAGGTCGATCATGTGCTGGTCGACGAAGCCCAGGACACCAATGCCGCCCAATGGGAGATCATCGAGCGGCTGGTCGAGGAATATTTCAGCGGTTCGAGCGAGACCGAACGTCGCCACCGCACCTTATTCATGGTCGGCGACTTCAAGCAGGCGATCTACGGTTTCCAGGGCAGCGATCCCAGGCGTTTCCAGGAAGTTCGCGCCGACTTCCGCCGGCGAGCGGAATCGCTGAGCGAAGGCGACGACCTGTTCAGCTATCAGCGCCGCGCGCTGAATTTCCGGGATCTGTCGATCGCCGCCAGCTTCCGCTCGGCCCAACCGGTGCTCGACGTGGTCGACGCGGTGATCGAGGCCGTCGGGCATCAGGCGCTGGCGCTGTCGGAGCCGCCGCCGCGACACCGCGCCCACCACCGCGACCGGCCCGGCGAGGTCGAGCTGTGGGAGCCGTTCGCAGTCGAGAATTTCGACGACGATTCGGAAGAAGGCGAGGAGCGGTGGATCAGTCTTCGCGACCGGCGGTATGCCGAGCATCTCGCCGAACGCATCCGGGGCATGATCGCGGAGGGCGGAGTGCTGGCGTCAACCGGCCTGCCGCTGGCGCCGGGGGACATCCTCGTGCTCGTGCGCAGCCGGGGCGAACTGGCGTCGCTGATCGTCGCTCGGCTGTTCGCCGTGGGGATTCCGGTTGCCGGCGTCGACCGGCTTCATCTGCACGAGCCGCTCGCCGTCCAGGATCTGCTCGCGGCCATCAAATTCGCGGTTCAGCCGAACGACGACCTCAGCCTCGCCTGCCTGCTCGTCTCGCCCCTGCTGGGCTGGGACCAGGATCAACTGCGGAACCTGGCCTACGGCCGCAAGAGTTCGTTGTGGCGTGAGCTTCGCCAGCGCGCGTCCGACTTTCGCGAGACTCATGATTTGCTCGCCGAGCTGTTGCGCATCGCCGACTTCACGCCGCCGTCGCGATTCCTCGAAACGATCCTCAGCGGGCCGATGCAGGGCCGGCGCCGGCTCTATTCGCGCCTCGGCATGGCGGCCCGGGACCCGATCGACGAGCTGATGAACAGCACGCTCGAATTCGAACGCAACGAAATCGCTTCGCTCGACCGCTTTCTCGCCTGGTTCTCGCGCGGCACGGTCGACGTCCAGCGCGATCCCGGCCAGCCGGCCAACGAGGTCCGGGTCATGACCGTCCATGGCGCCAAGGGTCTCGAAGCCCCGGTCGTGATTCTGGCCGATGCGACCGCCGATCCGGCGCGGCTTGGGCGGCGGCCGATCACAATCGACATGAAATTGGGCGGGTCCGAACCGCTCCCCCTGCTCCGCCCGAAGAAAGAGGAGCGCGGCCCGCCGTTCGACGAGCGTATCGTGAACGAGGAGAAACGCGATCTCGAGGAGCACCGGCGGCTGCTCTACGTCGCCATGACCCGGGCCGCCGACCGGCTGATCGTCGCCGGAGTCCGGCCCAAGGAACGGAAGGACGGGGCGGATCCGCGACCCGCAAATTGCTGGCACCTGACCGTCCAGCAGGCGATGACCTCACTCGGAGCGACCCCCGTCGACAGCCCTGATGGCACCGCGTTGCATTATGGGTCCGGAACGCCGGCGCGGGCCAAGCGCCGCGGTCGCACAATCGACTTTCCGCCGATCCCGGTTCCCGACTGGGCGTGTCGTCCGGCGCCGATCGAGGAGCGGCCACCGCGGCCGCTTGCGCCATCCGCGATCGCTGCCGGAGACGAGCCAGGCCAGGCTCCGAGCGCGGGGATGCGGGCCGCCGCGCGGCGCGGGTCGCTAATTCATCAATTGCTCGAACGTCTGGCGCCCGTGGCCGCGGGGGACCGGCAGGAATGCGCGCTGCGCTGGCTGGAAGCATCGGCCAACGTTGCCGATGCCGGCCAGCGGGCGGAGATTGCATCCCATGTCTGCGCGGTCCTGTCCGATGCTGAATTCGCGCCCTTGTTCGGCCCGGACTCGCTCGGCGAAGCGCCGCTCGCCGCGACGCTGCTAGACGGCCGCGTGATCGCCGGCACGGTCGATCGCCTGCTGGTCGAGCAAAGCCGGGTTTCGGTGATCGATTTCAAGACCGGGCGGGTGCCCGAAAGTGATGCCGCGATCCCGGCCTCCCATCGCGCTCAGATGACGGCTTATGCCGACGCGCTTCGAGTGATTTTCCCGGGCCGCGAGATCAGGGCAGCGCTGCTCTACACGTCAGGGCCGAGACTGTTCGAACTTGGCGCTTGAGAGCGCGCGAACGAGTGCCCATATGCCCCGTTAACCTTTGTTGCCCGCAGGAGAGTCGCCGCCATGGCCACCAAGACCGTCACCGACCAGAACTTCGCCACCGACGTGCTGGGTTCCGACAGCCCCGTGCTGGTCGACTTCTGGGCGGAATGGTGCGGTCCGTGCCGGATCATCGCCCCGGCCCTGGAAGAGATTGCCAACGAGCTGGGCGACAAGGTGACCATCGCCAAGCTCAACATCGACGAGAATCCCGATACGCCGAGCCGCTACGGAGTGCGCGGAATCCCCACCATGCTGCTGTTCAAGGGCGGCCAGCCGATCGCCCAGAAGGTCGGCGCGGCGCCGCGCAGCCAGATCCAGCAGTGGTTGGAATCCGCCCTTGTTTCCAGCGGTTCGCCGTCCGAAGCTCAGACCGGATCGTAAGGCAGATCGAGCGCTTCGGCGACCGCCTCGTGACGGATCTTGCCGCCTGAAACGTTGAGCCCGGCCGCGAGGTGCGGGTCGCGCCGCAGCGCTTCCTCGGCCCCGAGGTTGGCGATTTTCAGCGCGAAGGGCAGGGTCGCGTTGTTGAGCGCGAACGCGCTTGTCCGGGCGACCGCTCCGGGCATGTTCGCGACGCAATAATGGATGATCCCGTCGACTTCGTAGACCGGGTCGGCGTGGGTCGTCGCATGGGACGTTTCGAAGCAGCCGCCCTGGTCGATCGCGATGTCGACGAGGACCGAGCCGCGCTTCATCGTCTTCAGCATGTCGCGGGTGACCAGCTTCGGCGCGGCGGCGCCCGGCACCAGCACCGCCCCGATCACCAGCTCGGCCTTCTCGACCGCATTGGCGATTGCGGCGCGCGACGCATAGGCCGTCTTGATCTGGCTCGAGAAGAACATGTCGAGCTCCGCCAGCCGTTCCATGTTGATGTCGTAGATGGTGACGTCGGCCCGCATCCCGACCGCCATTTGCGCGGCGTTGATGCCGGCGACTCCGCCGCCGAGGATCGCCACCGTCGCCGGCGCAACTCCGGGGACGCCGCCGAGCAGAACCCCGCGCCCGCCTTGCTCCTTTTCGAGATAATGGGCGCCGACCTGGACCGACATCCGGCCGGCGACCTCGCTCATCGGCTTGAGCAGCGGCAGCGAGCCCGAGTTCGAAGTCACCGTTTCATAGGCGATGCACGTCGCGCCGGACTTCATCAGGCCCTCGGCCTGCGGCTTGTCGGCGGCGAGGTGAAGGTAGGTAAACAGAATGTGGCGCGGCTCGAGCAGCGCGATTTCCGCTTGCTGCGGCTCCTTGACCTTGACGATCATGTCGGCCGCCGCGAACACCGAGGCGGCATCGGGAAGGATTTTCGCGCCAGCCTTTTCGAACGCCTTGTCGGGGCAGTCGATGCCGTTGCCCGCCTTGGTTTCGACGACCACTTCGTGCCCGTGCGCGACCAGCTCGGCGACCGAAGCCGGGGTCAGTCCGACGCGATATTCATGGACCTTGATCTCTTTTGGCACCCCGATGCGCATTTATTCGTTCGCTCCAGTCGATGATGGTTGGGCGGGCCTATAGACGCGCTTTTCGTCGCTGTCCCCACCGATTGCGGGCCCGCAACGGCAGTGCTAACGGGGCCCGCCCGTGGCTGAGAATGTCGGCGCGGGCGTCGGGGGCGCGAGTTCGCAGTCTGTCCAGTCTGAATCACCAAAGATGAACATCACCGCGACTGGAGGCGCAACCGCCGGAGCGCCGCACGACCCTGCGCACGGCCACGCCCGGGGACCGCTCTACAAGCTCGCGATCGGCGCGATCGGGATCGTCTTCGGCGACATCGGCACCTCGCCGATCTACGCCTTTCGCGAGACCTTCGCCGGCCACCATGAGCTCAAGGTCGACCAGCTTCACATCTTCGGAGTGCTGAGCCTGATCTTCTGGTCGATGATGATCATCGTCACGCTGAAATACGTCACGATCATCATGCGCGCCGACAACAAGGGGGAGGGCGGCAGCCTGGCGTTGCTCGCGCTGATCAACCGCACGCTCGGCAGCACCAAGCGCTGGACCAGCGGGATCGTCCTGCTCGGCGTGTTCGCGACGGCTTTGTTCTACGGCGATTCGATGATCACCCCGGCGGTGTCGGTGCTGTCGGCGGTCGAGGGCCTGACGACGGTCAACGCCGGCCTGCAGCGCTTCGTCGTGCCGATCGCCATCGGCATCCTCGTCGGACTGTTCGCGATCCAGGCGCGCGGCACGGCCAAGGTCGGGCAGCTGTTCGGCCCGGTGATGCTGCTTTATTTCGCCTGCATCGCGGTGCTCGGCTGCATGCACATCGTCGACTATCCGGCGGTGATCCTGGCGATGCTCAACCCGCTCAACGCGGTCTATTTTTTCGCGACCGATTTCGTTCGCGCGTTCGTCGCCATGGGCTCGGTGGTGCTCGCGGTCACCGGCGCCGAGGCGCTTTACGCCGACATGGGGCATTTCGGGCGCAAGCCGATCCGCGCGTCGTGGCTCTATTTCGTGCTTCCCGCGCTGCTGCTCAACTATATGGGACAGGGCGCGATGCTGCTGTCGTCGGATCCGGCGACCGCGCTTGGGCAGGTGCGGGACCCGTTCTTCTACCTCGCACCCGACATGCTTCGGCTGCCGCTGGTGCTGCTCGCCACGGCGGCGGCGATCATCGCCAGCCAGGCGGTGATCTCAGGCGCCTTCTCGGTGACCCAGCAAGCGATCCAGCTCGGCTTCATCCCCCGCCTCCGGATCAGCCACACCAGCGAAAGCGCCGCCGGGCAGATTTACATCCCGGTCGTCAACTGGGCGCTGATGACCATGGTCATCCTGCTCGTCGTGACCTTCCAGAGTTCGTCTAACCTCGCCGCCGCCTACGGGATCGCGGTTACCGGAGCGATGCTGATCGATTCGGTGCTGATCGCGGTCGTGCTGCGCCAGATGTGGAACTGGAACCGGACGATCGTCGCCGGGCTGCTCGTGCTGTTCTTCACCGTCGACGGCGCCTATCTCGCCGCCAACCTGCTCAAGATCCCTGCGGGCGGCTGGTTCCCGCTGCTGGTCGGAGCGATCGCCTTCACCCTGCTCACGACCTGGGCCAAGGGCCGCAAGCTGATGATCGACCGGATGAACGAGGCGAGCCTGCCGATGGAGATTTTCATCAAGTCGGCGGCAACCAGCGCGGCGCGCGTTCCGGGGACCGCGGTGTTCATGACCAGCTCGGCCTCGGGCGTGCCCCATGCGCTGCTCCACAATCTCAAGCACAACAAGGTGCTCCACGAGCGCGTCATCCTGCTGACCGTCCGCATCGAGGACGTGCCTTATGTCCAGGGTGAGAAAAGGATCGAGCAAAAGGATTACGGCTCGGGCTTCTACCGGGTGAAGGTCCGCTACGGCTTCATGGAGGAGGTCGACGTGCCGGCCGCGCTGGCTCAGCTCAAGGGCATCGGCGAAAAGTGCAAGATGATGGACACCAGCTTTTTCCTCGCCCGTCAGACGCTGCTTGCCTCGTCGCGCCCGGGAATGGCGATCTGGCGCGAGAAGCTGTTCGCGTGGATGCTGCGCAACGCCGAAAGCGCGATGGAGTTCTTCAAGCTTCCGACGAACCGCGTCGTCGAGCTCGGCAGCCAGGTCGAGATCTGAACCTTCCGCCGGTCCCGCGCATTGCGCGGCCATGGCTGACACCATCTCCTGGATCGCGACCGCGGCGACGGTGATTGCGGCGCTGATGACCGCGTCGAACCTCGGATCGCGGATCACCGGCTACGGTTTTTGCGTGTTCCTGGCCGGCTCGCTCGCCTGGCTGGCGAGCGGGATCATGACCGGGCAGCCGGCGCTGACCTGGACCAACGCGGTGCTGACTGGACTCAACGTCTTCGGCATCTGGCGCTGGCTGGGACGGCAGGCGCGGGTCGAGGAGGGCGCGCAGTCCGCGGTTGAGGCGAGCGAGGATACGCCGGGTGAAGCGCTCTTCCCCGTCTCGCTGCTGACCCGGGGTGCGGTCGAGTGCGCCGGCGAAGCCGTCGGGACGTCGATCGACGCGATGGCCGGCCGGTCAAGCGGCAAGGTCGCTTATATCGTCGTGTCGACGGGCGGCGTCGCAGGAGTGGGTGAGACGTTGCGGCGCTTGCCATGGAGCCGGGCCAGGGTCCACGCGGACCGGATCGTCGCCGACCTGCCGGCAGCGGCTTTCTGCCGGCTGGACGAGCTGCGCAAGGACGACTGGCCGTCGCGGTGACCTTATTGGGTGAAATCGCGCAGCCGGCGCCGGCCGAGGCGCGGCTGCTCCTCCATCGCGGCTTCGGTCCTGATCTCGGTGCGCAGTTCGTCGCGTTTCTCGTGGATGCTGGCGATGACCGGCCCCATCGGCACGCCGAGGTCGACCAGCACCGCTTCGGACAGCTGGAGCGATGCCTCGAGCGTCTCGGGGACGGCGTCGGTCACTCCGGCCTTGTACAATTGCGCGGCGTGCGAGGTGTCGCGAGCCCGGGCGATGATCGGCAAATCGGGGAAAGTCTGGCGCAATTGCCTGGCCAGCCGATTGACCAACACCGGATTGTCCATCGTCAGAACCAGCGCGCTCGGCTGGCGCTCGCGCAATTTGTCGAGCAGCTCGGGTCGGGCGACGTCGCCGAACAGCACGTCATAGCCTTCCTCGCGTGAGGTCCGGACGCCGTCGGAATCGCTGTCGATCGCGAGATAATCCTTGCCGTGGGCGTCGAGCATGTCGGCGACCATCCGCCCCACCCGGCCGAAGCCGAGGATGACGACTTGCCCGAGCTCGGCGGAGTCGAGCGAAGCATCCATCTGGTCGGCCATCGACTGGCCGGCGAAGCGGCTTCCCGCGGCCCTGCCGAGCTTGGCGAGCAGCGGGGTCACGGTCAGCCCGATCGCGGTTACGATCTGCCAAAAGGCGGCGGTGTCCTGGCCGATGAGCCCGGCCACGGTGGCCGAGCCCAGGACGATCAGCGTGGTTTCCGACGGCGAGGCCATCAGCACGCCGGTCTCCGCCGCCACCGCCATCCGCGCTCCGCCGAGGCGCAGAAGCAGCGCCGTCACCGCGGCCTTGACGACCAGCACCGCGACCAGCGCGCCGACCAGCGCCTGCCAATCGGCCAGCACGACGCTGAGGTCGACGCTCATCCCGACGGTGATCAGGAAGATGCCGAGCCCGAGGCCGCGGAACGGCGCGGTGATCACCTCGACTTCGCCGCGATATTCGGTTTCGGCGATGACGATGCCGGCGATGAGGGCGCCGAGAACGGCGGAGAAGCCGATCGCCGACGTGACCAGGCTGGCGACGATCACGACGAGCAGGCAGGCGGACAGGAACAGTTCCGGGTTCTTGGTTCGTGCCGCCTGGCCGAACAGGCGCGGGAGCAGGAGCCGCCCAACGAACAGCATCGCGATCGCGGTGACTCCGCCGATGAGCAGCGTCATCAGGAGCGAACCCACTTGGGTGCCGCCGGCGACCGGCGCCATCGCGCCGAGCAGGAAGACGATCGGCACCAGCGCCAAATCCTCGAACAGCAGCATCCCGAGCGCCGACCGGCCGACCGGGCTGTGGGTCCCGACGAGCGGGATCACGATCGCTGTGGACGACAGGGCGAGGGCCAGCCCAAGGGCGATCGCGCCGCTCACGCCTTCGCCCGTGAAATACAGCCCGCCGGCAATGATCGCCGCCGCGGCGAGCAGTTCGGTGGAGCCGGCACCGAACACCAGGCCGCGCATGCTCCACAGGCGGCGGAATGACAGCTCGAGACCGATCGAGAACAACAGCAGGATGATTCCGAGCTCGGCGAACGGCTCGATGCCGTGAGCGTTGGAAATGGTCACATAATGGAGCCAGGGGTAGGTGACGCTGAGCGCGCCGAGCCCGTGCGGGCCGACCAGTGTGCCGATCAGGATGAAGCCGATGATCGGGCTGATCCGGATTCGGGCGAAGGCCGGGATGACGATTCCGGCCGCGCCGAGGATGACCAGCGCGTCGCTGAAGCCGGATGTCGAGAATTCGCCCTCCATTTGCGCGCTTCTGCCCTTTTCGGAAGAATGGCGGTAGTGCTGGCGTCATGACGTCAGATCTCGACCTGATCGTCGTCGGCGGCGGGCCGGCGGGAATGATGGCTGGGCTGCTGTTCGCGCGCGCCGGGTGCCGGGTCCGGGTGCTCGAGAAGCACGCCGACTTCTTTCGCGATTTCCGCGGCGACACGGTTCACCCCTCGACCATGGAAATCCTCGACCAGCTGGGTATGCTCGAGCGCTTCCTGAAGCGGCCGCACAATCGGGTCACCGGCGCCGAGCTGCGCGTCGCCGGGCGCGAGTGGACCATCGGCGATCTGTCGCACCTTCACACTCCGGCGCCGTTCATCGCGATGATGCCGCAATGGGATTTCCTCGACTTCCTGCGCGAGGAGGCGAAGGCGTTTCCGGGCTTCGAACTGACGATAAGCAGCCCCGTCAGCGGCTTCGTCGAGGAGCAGGGACGGGTCGTGGGCGTCACCCTGGACGACGGGCAGACGCTGCGCGCGCGCCTGACCATCGCCGCCGACGGCCGGAGCTCGATCTCCCGGGCGCTGCTTCCGCTCGAGGATCTCGGCGCACCGATGGATGTATTCTGGTTCCGAATCGCCAAGAGCGGGACCGATAAGGCGGGCCTGCGCGGCAATGTCGAGCGCGGCCGGCTGCTCGTGATGATCGACCGCGGCGACTATTGGCAGTGCGCTTTCCTGATCCCCAAGGGAGCGGCCGAGGCCTATCAGGCGCGGGGAATCGAGGCGATCCGCGCGGAGGTCGCCGCCGCGGCCCCGGCCGACCTCGATCTCGCCGAGCTCGACGAGATCACCGACCTGCACCTCCTCACCGTCAAGCTCGACCGGCTGACCTGCTGGCAGCGGCCGGGGCTGCTGGCGATCGGGGACGCCGCCCATGCGATGTCGCCGATCGGTGGAATTGGCATCAACCTTGCCGTCCAAGACGCTGTTGCGGCGGCGAATTTCATCGCCGGGCCGCTTTCGCGGGGAGACGCTGTCGATCCGCTGCTGCACAAGGTTCAGGGGCGGCGGCTGTTTCCGACCCGAGTCATCCAGGCGGCCCAGAAGGCGGCGCAGGACAATGTCATCGGCCGGTTGCTGCAGACGGGCGCGCCGATCACCAAGGCGCCCCTGATCGTCTGGCTACTCGACCGCTTCCCGCTCCTGCGGCGCATTCCCGGCCGCCTGATCGGCCTCGGGATCCGGCGCGAGCGGGTGCGATCGCCGGCGGCGCCCGTTCGCTCCTGACCCCTCGCGGCTGATTGAACGTTCGGGGCTTTGGCGGGCTCAAATGGCTTCGATGCCTGGTGAAGAGTTCGACCTGATCGTCGTCGGCGGCGGGCCAGCCGGGATGATGGCCGGCCTGCTGTTCGCGCGCGCCGGCTGCCGGGTGATGGTCCTGGAGAAGCACCCGGACTTCCTCCACGATTTCCGCGGCGACACCGTCCATCCCTCGACGATGGAGATTCTCGACCAGCTCGGCATGCTCGAGCGCTTCCTCGAATGCCCGCACCACAAGCTCCACAAGGCGCAGTTCCGGCTGGCGGGCCGGATGTGGACCATCGGCGACCTGTCGCGACTGCGCACGGTCGCGCCGTTCGCAGTGATCCTGCCGCAGTGGGATTTTCTCGACTTCCTCCGCCGGCAGGCGGAATCCTTTCCCGGATTTCAGCTTGCGATGTCCTCGCCGGTGGAAAGCTTTGTCGAAGCGGATGGGCGGGTGTGCGGCGTCCGCCTGGCGGACGGTTCCACCGTTCGCGCGCGCCTGACGGTCGCCGCCGACGGCCGCCACTCGCTGGCCCGCACAATGCTGCCTGCCGAAAGCCTCGCGGTCCCCATCGACGTCTTCTGGTTCAACGTCCCCAAGACCGAACCGGGGGGCGATGCGCTGCGCGGCAGCATCGAACGCGGGCGCATCCTGGTGATGATCGATCGCGGCGATCACTGGCAGTGCGCGCTGCTGATCGCCAAAGGCGGCGCTGAGGAGCTGAAGGCGGGTGGCATCGAGCCGATCAAACGGGCCATTCGCACCACCGCGCCCGAGCTCGATCTGTCCGCGTTGACCAAGGTTGACGATTTGCACCTGCTCAACGTTACGCTCGACCGGCTCAGGCGCTGGTCGAAACCTGGCCTGCTGGCGATCGGCGACGCGGCCCATGCCATGTCACCCATCGGCGGTATCGGGATCAGCCTGGCGATCCAGGACGCGGTCGCCGCCGCCAACCTGCTCGCGGGACCGCTGGCCAGCGGTGAGGACGTGGACGCGCGGCTTCACCGTGTCCAGAAACGCCGTCTTTTTCCGACCCGCGTTGTCCAGTTCGTTCAGCGCATCGTTCAGGACCGCATCTTCGCGCCGATCCTGGAGCCGGGCGAGCCGATCCGCGAGGTCCCGCTGGCCGTGCGGCTGATCGACCGAACGCCGCTGCTGCAGGACATCCCGGCCCACTTCGTGGGCCTTGGCGTCAGGCGCGAGCGGGTTCGCTCGCCTGAGGCTGATCGGCGGCCATAGCCGCCTCGAGGTTGCGGACGATCGCCTCGAAGAATTGCTCGGTCGTCATCCACGCCTGCTCCGGGCCGACGAGGATCGCGAGATCCTTGGTCATCTGGCCGCCCTCGACGGTCTCGACGCATACCCGCTCGAGGGTTTCGGCGAAGCGGACCACCTCGGGCGTATCGTCGAACTTGCCTCGATATTTGAGGCC
>JBJMUB010000022.1:0-45530 GCA_045811385.1 Sphingomicrobium sp.
CTATTTTCGCATCAACGCGGAGAACACAGGCCAGTTCGAGCGGACGCTGATCGTCGCGGACAAGGGCAGCTACGTCAGCTACCTCGAAGGCTGCACCGCGCCGATGCGCGACGAGAACCAGCTGCACGCGGCTGTGGTCGAAATCTACGCGCACGAAGACGCCGAGGTGAAATACTCGACGGTCCAGAACTGGTATCCGGGCGACGCCGAGGGCAAAGGCGGCATCTTCAATTTCGTGACGAAGCGCGCGCTGTGCAGCGGCGACCGCTCGAAGGTCAGCTGGACGCAGGTCGAGACCGGAAGCGCGATCACCTGGAAATATCCGAGCTGCATTTTGAAGGGCGATGGCAGCGTCGGCGAATTCTATTCGGTCGCTTTGACCAACAATCGGCAGCAGGCCGACACCGGGACGAAGATGATTCACATCGGCGCCAACACGCGCTCGACCATCGTGTCGAAAGGCATCAGCGCCGGCCGCTCGAACAACACCTATCGCGGGCTGGTGCGGGTCCTCCCGCGCGCCGAGAACGTGCGCAACTTCACCCAGTGCGATTCACTACTTCTGGGCAGCGACTGCGGCGCCCACACCGTGCCTTACATCGAGGTCAAGAACCCGACCGCGACCATCGAGCACGAAGCGACCACGTCGAAAATCAGCGAAGACCAATTGTTCTACGCAATGAGCCGCGGGCTCGACGCCGAAAGCGCGGTCGCGCTGATCGTGAATGGGTTTGCGCGGGAGGTTCTAAAGCAGCTGCCGATGGAGTTCGCGGTCGAAGCGCAGAAGCTGCTCGGGATCAGCCTCGAGGGGAGCGTGGGATGATCGCCCTCGGAGCAGATTTCGGCGGTCCGGAACTCAAGGGGCTGCCCATCCGGACAGCTCTGCGATCCGTTATGAACGCAGCTGCGCGACTTCGTAGCGCCGACTATAACTCTGGAGCCGAAGGATGGGTGAACCCTGTCTTCATTGTACCGGGTTCGATTTCACCGGACGTGGGTTTCGATGGGTTCAAGCTGGGCCACTATTCCAAGAAGAACCGCGGTCTGGTTGTCATGATTGCAGTTCCAGCGCCCGTCGCCGCCGGTCCCGATGCTCTGGATTTCATCGATCTGGCTCTCCGCCGTTCAGTCGAGCTCGCTGCGGAGCACTTCAAGAAGAAGGGCGATCCGTTCTCCTTCATCGGGGCAAATCGCCTGATCGACGACGTCATGAAAAGTGTTGCTTAATGCTGAAGATCACCAACCTCCACGCGACGGTCGCCGGCAAGCCGATCCTCAACGGCGTGTCGCTGCACGTGCCGGCGGGCGAGGTGCATGCGATCATGGGGCCCAACGGCTCGGGCAAGTCGACGCTCGCCTACGTGCTTGCCGGCCGGCCCGGTTATGAAGTGAGCGATGGCGGCGCGACGTTCGACGGCCGCGACCTGCTGGCGATGGAGCCGCACGAGCGCGCCGCGGCGGGGCTGTTCCTCGGCTTCCAGTACCCGGTCGAGATCCCGGGCGTTTCCTACCTCCAGTTCCTGCGCGAGAGCCTCAACTCGCAGCGCCGTGCGCGCGGCGAGGCCGAGCTGTCGGGCGCCGAATTCATCAAGCTCGCGCGCGAGCAGGCCAAGCTGCTCGACATGGACGCAGAGATGCTCAAGCGCCCGGTCAACGTCGGCTTCTCGGGCGGCGAGAAGAAGCGCGCCGAGATGGTCCAAATGAGCATCATCCAGCCGCGCTTCGCGGTGCTCGACGAGACCGACAGCGGCCTCGACATCGACGCGCTGCGCATCGTCGGCGAAGGCATCAACCGGATCATGCGAGCGCCGGACAAGGGCGTGCTCCTGATCACCCATTACGAGCGCCTGCTCGAGCACGTCCGCCCCGACCGCGTACACGTCCTCCAGATGGGCCGGATCACCCGCTCGGGCGACATCGAGCTCGCCCGCGACCTCGAGCGCGCAGGCTATGCGGAGGCGGCGGCGTGACGGTGCGCTCCCATAAGCTCCGCCCCGTCGCGCAGCGATGGGGAGGGGGACCGCGCAACGAAGATTGCGTGGTGGAGGGGTTTGGCGCGACCGTCGCTGACCCCTCCACCATGCCGCTTCGCGCCATGGTCCCCCTCCCCACGACCTATGGTCGCAAGGAGGAGCGAAAGTGACCGCGCCCTTCCCCACCCGCAAGCAGGAGGAATGGCGCTACGCCGACCTCGACGCGCTGCAGCCCGTGTGGGAGCGGTTCGCTGAGCCGCTGACGCTGACGGTCGGCCCGGGCGAGAGCTTCGAGGAGGTGTGGCCGCCGACGAGCGACGAGGTGCAGGTCCGGCGCGTCCAGGTCGCACTGGAGAAGGGCGCAAAGGCGCGGCTGTTCGTGCTTAGCACCGCACCGGTTTACGGCCGCATCGAACTCGAGGTGAGCCTCGCTCAAGCGGCCGAGTTCGAGCTCTATGGCGCCAACATCGGCACCGGCCTGTCGACCAACGAGATCGTCACCGCCGTCAAGCACGTCGGCGAGAGCGGCCGTTCTCGCCAGGTGATCCGCTCGGTGCTGAACGGCAAGGCCGTCGGCTCCTATCTCGGCCGGGTCGAGGTCGCGCGCGGCGCGCAGCAAACCGACGCCGAGCAGTCGGTCAAGGCGATGCTGCTCGACCGCGGGGCGACCGCCAACTGCAAGCCCGAGCTCGAGATTTTCGCCGACGACGTCAAATGCGCGCATGGCGCGACGGTCGGCGAGCTCGACGCGATGCAATTGTTTTACGCGCAAAGCCGCGGTCTCGACCCGGCGTCCGCCCGCGCGCTGCTGCTCGAAGGCTTCGTCATGGGCCTGTGGGACAGCGCGAGCGACCGCACGATTGCTGAGGCCGCGCGCGACGCGCTGCGGAGGGTCGTATGAACGTCGCGACCCGCATCAATTCGCGGCTCGACGTGCGCGACCAGTTCCCGGCGATCGTCGGCTGGCATTATCTCGACAGCGCCGCGACGGCGCAGAAGCCGCAGGCTGTCATCGGTGCGATCGCGCAGGCCTATGCGCGCGATTACGCGACGGTGCACCGCGGCGTGTACGAGCGCTCGGCGAGCATGACCGCGAGCTATGAGGCATCGCGCGCCGCCGCGTCCAACCTGATCGGCGGCCAGTCGAACGAGCTGGTCTTCACCCGCGGCGCGACCGAGGCGATCAACCTCGTCGCGCGCGCGCTGCCGAGGGACGGCCGGACTCGCGTCCTCGTGTCGCAGCTCGAGCACCACAGCAATATCGTCCCGTGGCAGCTCGCCGGTTACGACGTCGACGCCGTGCCGCTGACTCCCGACGGGCAGATCGACCTCGACGCCGCCGAAGCGATGCTGACCGAGCAGCATCGAGTCGTCGCCTTCGCCCACGTGTCGAACGTGCTCGGCTCGACCCTCGACGCGAAACGCGCCGCCGAGATCGCGCACAGCAAGGGCGCGCTGCTGCTGCTCGACGGCTGCCAGGCGGTTCCGCGCCTTCCGGTCGACGTAGCGGCGATTGGCGCCGACTTTTACGCCTTCTCCGCGCACAAGCTCTACGGCCCGACCGGCATCGGCTGCCTGTGGGGCCGGAGCGAACTGCTGGACGCGCTGCCACCATGGCAGGGCGGCGGCGCTATGATCGAGAAGGTCACGTTCGAGAAGACGACGTTCCTCGACCCGCCGGCGCGGTTCGAGGCCGGCACTCCGCACATCGTCGGCGCGGTCGGCCTGCACGCGGCGGTGAACTGGGTCGAAAACCTCAGCCTCGACGCGATTCACGCGCACGAATGCGCGCTCGTCGCCGAGGCCCGCGCCGCGCTGTCGAGCATCGACGGGGTTACGCTCTACGGCCCCGAGGACAGCGCCGGGATCGTCAGTTTCAACGTCGACGGGGTGCATCCGCACGACACCGCCACCATATTGGACGATGCGGGCGTCGCCGTCCGCGCCGGCCACCATTGCGCGCAGCCGCTGATGCGCTGGCTCGGCGTCGAGGCGACCGCCCGGGCGAGCTTCGCGGCGCACAGCGACAGCTCGGACATCGCAGCCTTGGTGCGCGGGATCGAGCAGGTGAAACGGATTTTCGGATGAATCGCGAGCGCAAGATCGAGACCGAGGAGGTCGATTCGGTGGCCCCGCCGCCGCGCGCCCGAGTGACCCCGGAAACGCCGTCCGAGACCTTTGGGCGCAAGCGCGACTATCTCGCCGGCTTCCTCGCCGGCGAGACGGACGAGGCACCGGCGGGGGGTCCCGGAAGCGATCTCCAGGCGGATGTCGTCGAGGTGCTGAAGTCGATTTACGATCCCGAAATCCCGGTCGACATTTACGAGCTCGGCCTGATCTACGACGTCGACGTCAGCGAGGACGGCGACGCGACCGTCAGCATGACCCTGACGACGCCGCACTGCCCGGTCGCCGAATCGCTGCCGCAGGAAGTCGAGTTGCGGGTGATGTCCGTCCCCGGAATCCGCGACGCCGTCGTCAATCTCGTTTGGGATCCGCCGTGGGACCCGTCCAAGATGAGCGACGAAGCGCGGCTCGAACTCGGGATGTTGTGAACGATGTTCAGGCCACCCACATCCGTTCGCTCTGAGCCTGTCGAAGGGCTGTATTGTTTCTGCGAAGAGGAGGGCAGGGCTTCGACAAGCTCAGCCCGAACGGGTGTTGTGTGAATAAAGAAACCAAGCTCCGGCCTCGGCCGGCCGCGATCACGCTGACGTCGGCGGCTCAGGACCGGATTGCCGAACTCATGGCCAAGGCGCCCGAGGGCGCGATCGGCGTCAAGCTGTCGACCCCGCGCCGCGGCTGCTCGGGCCTTGCTTATTCGGTCGATTACGTGGCGCAGGAGAATGCGTTCGACGAGAAGATCGAGACTCCGGGCGGCGCCTTTTACGTCGACGGCGGGTCGATCCTCTATCTGATCGGATCGGTGATGGACTGGCGCGAGGACGATTTCGCGGCCGGCTTCGTGTTCGACAACCCCAACGCCAAGGGCGCCTGCGGGTGCGGCGAGAGCTTCACGGTCTGACCCAACGGTGGTAAACCGGGTGGCGAAAGGAGATCGTTCATGCTCCTGTCCGCCGTTCTGATCATGGCCGCCGCAGCGTCCGCCCAACCGGCCCGCGACATGCCGGTCGTCAACCCGCTGCCCGAAAGCAAATTCTGCCCCGAAACGCCGATGTCGTTCGCCCGCAAAATGGGCAGGCGGCCGCCCAACGCGATCCCGCTCAACCGGCTGCCGCCGGCAATGACCTTCATGGCGGTCGACCGCCGCATCGGCGGCTGCCCCGCCCCGCTCACCGCGACCGAGTATCGGCGGGCGTCAAGCCGACGCTAGAAGCCGAGCGTGAAGCGGATCGCGGCGCCGACGTCGTCCTTCGAATCGGCGATGTGACCGGGATCGCGGCGGTAGAACAGGTTCCCGCCGACCCAGCCGTTGCCGTCGAGCAGGCTCGACCCGTAGCTTAGCTCCGCGTCCAGCTCGCGCCCGCTCGGGGCAAGCGAGAAGCGGCTGAGGCTGCTGGTCGCCGTCGACGTCGAATAATCGTAGGCCGTCGGCAGCAGCATCGCGAAGCCGCCGTGCTCGACTCGCAGCGGCTGCGACAGGCGCAAGCCGAGCTTGTCCTCCGCACTGAGCACTCCGAGCTTGGCGACATCGACGCCGTAAGCGCCGGTTTCGAACTTGCCCGCGGCGAAGTCGGTCCACCCGCGCCGCGCGTTGAGGCCGGCGCTCCACCCGCCGCCGAAGTCGCGCCGCGCCTCGAGGTCGAGGAACATGCTGGTCGATCCGCCGCCGCCCAGCACATTGCTCATTCGGCCGCCGAGCAGGGTCTGCTTCTCCTCGAGCCGGCTGACGCCCGCCGACAGCCAGTTGGACCCGAACTGCCGGTCGACCGCGACCGAGGTGTAGCGGTAGGGCGATCCCGTCGCGCTCGTGCGCGTTTCTTGCCACACGTCGCCGGTCTCGCCCGAGAAGGTCACTCCGGTGCCGCCGAATTCGTGGCGGAAGGCGACGCTGCCGTTGCGCTTCGCGGCGAAGCCGGGATCGCCGGCAATGTCCTTGGCGATCAGGAAAGCGCCGGCCTGAGCGCCGTTCAGCTTCCGCTCCATCGCCTTCGCGCCCTCGGCGAAGCCGAACGCGATCGCGGTCTTGCGGTCGAGCCGGGCAATGGCGGACCCGGCCACCAGCCGCGCCTTGCGCGCGTCCTCGGGCCCGATGCCGAGCGGGTTCATGGCGAAGCCCTGCTTGAGGTCGTGGCGCTCGCTCACCGTCATCGCGACGCTGACCGGACCGGCGGCGGCGCCCACAACCCGCACGTCGCCCTGGAGCGCGCGATGCAGCGGATGGTCGACGTCGGCCCGGCGCAGCGTCGCGGCGAGGTTGAGCACGAACGCCCGGTCGTAACCGTCGAGGATGATCGCACCCAGGCCCTTGCCCGTGTTGGCGTCGCCGGCGACGGTCGGCAGGTCGCCGTTCGAGGTCGTGCTGACTGCGGTCTTGCTGTCCGCCAGCGCGGTCTGGCCGATCGGCTGGAACGCCTTGGCGATGTTGAGCCGGCCGCGGCCGTAGATGCTGTCGGTGCCGGCGGTGCCGAGATCGTCGGCGCTCTGGAACAGGATGCCGACGATCTGGGAGCCGGTCAGGTTGGGAAACGCCTGGGCCAGCAGCGCCACCGCGCCGCTGATCGTCGGGGCCGAGAAGCTCGTGCCCGACCACAGGAATTGCGCGCCCGTGTTGTCCGGGGCGCGATCCCGGTACCCTTGGGCGCTCAGATAATATTGTGCGCCGGTTCCCGCGCGGTTGGAGAAGGTCGAAATCTGGTTGACGTTGACCGTGCCGTTGCCGCCGTCGACGCCGACGGAGCCGGCGATGATTACCATCCCGGGGAACCGCGTCGCCGGGCTCAGCGCGAACGGGTCGGGGTTCGTGCCCTTGGCCGGATCCTCCCCGTCGTTCCCCGCCGAAATCACGAGAATCACGCCATGATTCACGGCATTCTGCATCGCGCTGAGGAGCGATGCGCCCGGCTGCGAGCCGCCGAGCGACAGGTTGATGACCTTAGCGCCGGCCTGCGTCGCAGCGTTGATTCCGGCGGCAATCGCATTGTCGAAGAAAGAGCAACCGCCGTCCGGCGATGTGTCGGCGCAGCTGCCGACCTGGTCGGCGCGCTCGCTGACGATGGTCGCGTCGAAGGCGACTCCGAGAGTCCCCGCACTGTTGCGGGCAGCGGCGGCGACCGCGCTGACGGCGGTGCCGTGACCGCCTTCGTCGGACACGCCGCGGTTGCCCGCGACGTCGCCGCTCGCCGGATCGATCTTGCCGGCGAACTCCGGCAGGTTCGGGTTGATGCCGCTGTCGACGACGCCGATCTTGATGCCCTTGCCGGTCGAACCGGCGTTGTAGGCAGCGATCGCGTTGGCGTTCACCGCATAGCCCGAGTTGCGATATTCGGTCGTGTCGTAATCGACCGTCGGCGTCGGTGTCGGCGTCGGTGTCGGCGTTGGAGTCGGCGTCGGCGTGGGTGTTGGAGTCGGCGTCGGTGTCGGTGTCGGCGTGAAGGTCGTCGGTGGCGGACCGATCGGCGCAACGCCGCCGCCCCCGCCTCCGCCGCACGCCGAAAGCGCAAACGCGAGCACGACGGCGCAGCCGGTCGTCGCCAGGAACCTGTTGGTCATCGTGATCTCCGCTCAAGCCGCTGAAAACGCACGGCTTCCCGGGTGCGCTTATGGTTACTGAAACCTTACAATTTGCTTAAGCGCTTGAAATGCTTAGGGGCTTTGTCGCCATGGACGCTCGCTTCGCCCATATTCGCGACTGGATTTTCGACCTCGACAATTGCCTTTATCCGGCGGGCAGCCGGCTGTTCGAGCTGATCGATGCGCGCATGACGGCCTATATCGAGCGGCTGCTCGGAGTCGATCCGGTCGAGGCGCGGCGGGTCCAGAAGATGTACTTCCACGGCTCCGGCACGACCTTGGCCGGGCTGATGAAGCATCACGACGTCGACCCGCATCATTTCATGGGCGACGTCCACGACATTCCGCTCGACCGCCTCGCCCGCGACGACCGGCTCGTCGCGGCCTTGAGCCGGCTGCCCGGCCGCAAGTTCATCCACACCAACGGCAATGCCGATTATGCGTGGAAGGTGCTCGACCGGCTCGGGCTGGCCGCCGAGGTCGACCATTTGCATGATATCTTCGCGGCGGACCTGACGCCCAAGCCTGAGCTCCACGGTTACCGGAAATTGCTCGACCAGTTCGGAATCGATCCGGCCAAAGCGGTGATGGTCGAGGACATGGTCCGCAACCTCGCCCCGGCGAAATCGCTCGGGATGATCACGGTGTGGGTCGACAACGGCTCCGAGCGCGGCAATCACGGCTATGACGAAGCGATCGTCGATCACCGCATCACCGATGTCGGCGAATGGCTCGAAGGAATGCTGGGGGACTGACCGATGGACGAAGCGCTGCAGGGGACCATCGAGCGCGCCTGGGACGAGCGGGATTCGATCGGTCCCGAGACCAAAGGCGAGGTCCGCCAGGCAGTGGATGCCGCGCTGGGCGCGCTCGATCGCGGCGAAGCGCGCATCGCCGAGAAGGTCGGCGGCGAATGGACCGTCCACCAATGGCTCAAGAAGGCGGTTCTGCTGTCCTTCCGGCTCAACCCGATGGAATTGATTGGCGGCGGGATCGGCGGCGGGCATTGGTGGGACAAGGTGCCCTCGAAGTTCGCCGGCTGGGGCGAGAAGGAGTTTGCCGCAGCCGCCTTCCGCGCTGTCCCCGGTGCCATCGTCCGCCGCGGCGCCTACATCGCGCCCGGCGCAGTGCTGATGCCGAGCTTCGTCAACATCGGTGCGCGGGTCGACGAAAGCGCAATGATCGACACCTGGGCAACGGTCGGCAGCTGCGCCCAGATCGGCCGCAACGTCCACATCTCCGGCGGGGCCGGCATCGGCGGAGTGCTCGAGCCGCTCCAGGCCGGGCCGGTGATCATCGAGGACGATTGCTTCATCGGCGCCCGCTCCGAAGTCGCGGAGGGCGTCGTCGTCGAGCAGGGCTCGGTGCTGTCGATGGGCGTGTTCCTCGGCGCGTCGACCAAGATCGTCGATCGCGCGTCGGGCGAAGTCCATTACGGCCGAGTCCCGGCCTATTCGGTTGTCGTCCCCGGCGCGCTCCCGGGCAAGGACGGCGGGCCGGCGCTCGCCTGCACGGTGATCGTCAAGCGAGTCGACGAGCGCACCCGGTCCAAGACCAGCATCAACGAGCTGCTCCGCGACTGATAAGCTGAGCTTATCGCGCGAGTCCGCGCATTTGTTGGCGCGCGAACCCCGGAATCGCCACCTTCCCGCCCATGAAGCCGTTCGATCCCCAGGCGTTTGACCGCAAGGTCGCGGACGCAGCGGAGCTCGCCGAGCGCGATAACGCGCCGGTGATCCGCACCGTCATGAACCGCCGCGACTGGCTGATCCTCGGCATCCTCGCCGTCATCTGGGGCGGGGCCTTCTTTTTTATCGGCGTCGCCGTGAAGCATGTCCCACCGCTGACCTACGTCTGGCTCAGGCTGACCATCGCCGCCGCCGCCATGTGGCTGTTCCTTCGCTTCAAGGGCCAGTCTCTCGGACTGCCGAAGCAGGTGTGGGGCTCGATCCTGCTGCTCGCGCTGCTCAACAACGCCTTGCCGTTCACGTTGTTCGGCTGGGGCCAGACGCATATCGCCAGCGGGCTCGCCTCGATCCTCAACGCGACGACGCCGATCTGGGGCGTGCTGGTCGCCCATTTCCTGACCCACGACGAGCGCATGACCCCGCGCAAGATCGGCGGCGTGCTGCTCGGCTTCGGCGGGGTGGCGACGATGATCGGTCCGGCGCTGCTCGCCAATATCGGTACCGACGCGCTGGCCCAGCTCGCCTGCGTCACCGCCTCGCTGAGCTACGCGCTCGCTGCCGTCTGGGCCCGCCGTTTCCGCCGCATGGGCGTGTCTCCGCTGAGCGTTACCACCGGCCAGCTGACCGCCGGAGCGGCGATGATGCTGCCGTTCGCGCTGTTCGTCGACCAGCCGTGGACTCACGCTCTTCCGCCACTCAGCGCGTGGGGCGCGATCGTCGCGCTCGCACTGCTGTGCACTGCGTTCGGCTACGTCCTTTATTTCCGGCTGATCGAGACCTCAGGCGCGACCAATGCTTTGCTCGTCACCCTGCTCGTCCCACCGGTGGCGATCGTGCTCGGCGCGCTGTTCCTGAACGAGACTCTCGCGGTGCAGGATTTCCTCGGGCTGGGCCTGATCGCGCTGGGTCTCGCCGCGATCGACGGCCGCCTGCTCAACCTTTTGCGGGCGCCGAAGCCTCAGCGAGCAGTTTAGCCGCCTCCGGGCCCGACCAGTCGAGGTCGCCGACGTAACGCCATACCTCGCGGCCCTGCGCGTCGTACAGGATCGAGGTCGGCAGCACGGCGTCGGGCCCGATCGCTCCGGACAGCGCCATTCCCGGATCCTGGTAGGCGCCGAGGTCGCTGATCTTGAGCTTCTTGAGGAACGCCTCGACGCCACGGTGGGCGCCCGAATCCTGGCTCACCGCGATGACCCCGAGCGCGCCGTCGACGCGGTGTGACTGCGCCAGTCTGTCGAGCGTCGGCAGCTCCTTGACGCATGGCGCGCACCAGGTCGCCCACAGGTTGACCAGCACCGGCGAGCCCTTGAACTCGGCGATCGTAATCTCGCCGCCGTCGGGGTCCTTGAATTCGACCGCCGGCGCGGCCTGCCCATTGTGGCTGCGGTCGACGCCCTTCTGCGGTCCGGCTTCGGCAGCAGACTGATTGCCGGCGGGTTGCTCCTGCGGGTTGGAGCAGCCGGCGAGCGCGAAAATGGCAACAGCGATCACGAGCAGGCGCATGCCGCGCCGCTAGCGCAATCCTCGGGGAGCGGCTAGTCGAAGCGCATGACCCTTCCGCGGTTCGCCCTGGTTTCGGCCATCGCCTTGCTCGCCGGCTGCGGCAAGGTCGCAGACCTCAAGCCGGCGCCCGGCCAGCCGCTGCCGGTCAAGCCGCTGCTCGCCCGGACCACGCCGACGCCGGAGCAATTGCTGACTCCGCCGCCTTATGCGCATCCCGAGCGGATCGACGAGCTAATGAAGCGCTCGGTGCCGCGCGCGCCCGACCCGTTCGACCTGCCGCCGCCGAGCGGCGGTGCGGCGCCGGCGCTTCCGGCCGGCGCGGACCCGCAGCCGGTGTCCAACGAAACCGGGCCCGCGGCGCCCAAATGACGATCCCCGAATGACGAGCAAGGTCCGTAAGGCGGTGTTCCCTGTCGCCGGGCTCGGCACGCGCCTGCTCCCGGCGACCAAGACCATTCCTAAGGAGATGATCACGATCGTCGACCGGCCGCTGATCCAATATGCCGTCGACGAGGCACGCGAGGCCGGGATCGAGCAGCTGATCTTCGTCACCGGCCGCGGCAAGTCGGCCTTGGTCGACTATTTCGACAAGGCGTTCGAACTCGAGGCGACGATGACCAAGGCGGGCAAGAGCCTCGGGCCGCTCGAGCCGTCCAACGCCGGCTTCGGCGAGCTCGTCACTGTCCGCCAGCAGCAGCCGCTCGGCCTCGGCCATGCCGTCTGGTGCGCGCGCCATATCATCGGCGACGAACCGTTCGCGGTGCTTCTGCCCGACGAGCTGATGGTCGGGAAGCCCAACTGCCTCGCGCGGATGGTCGAGGCCTACGGCGAGGTCGGCGGCAACGTCGTCGCCACGCTCGAAGTGCCCGACAGCGAAACCCACAAATATGGCGTGATCGACCCCGGCGCGAGCAACGGCCGCCTGACGGAGATCCGCGGCCTGGTCGAGAAGCCCGCGCCCGGCACCGCGCCGTCGAACCTGATGCTGCCCGGCCGCTACATCCTCCAGCCCGAGGTGATGCGCGCGCTCGACGCGCAGGAAGCCGGCGCCGGCGGCGAGATCCAGCTGACCGACGCCATGGCCAGGCTGATCGGCGAGCAGCCGTTCCACGGCTATCGGTTCGAGGGCGAGCGCCACGATTGCGGAAGCGCCGCGGGATTCGTCATCGCCAATGTCGCCATGGCGCTCCAGCGCGACGACATCGCGCCGGCCGTAAGCGGATTCCTCTCGTCACTGCGAGCGTAGGGAAGCAATCCAGAACAGATCGATTCACACGAAGGCACGAAGAAAAAGGGGAAGGCACGAAGGCCCCGCAAGCTTCGTGCCTTCCCTTCTTCTTCGTGGTTTCGTGTGTGAAAAAAGTGGATTGCCGCGTCGCCTACGGCTCCTCGCAATGACCGTGCAGCGCCTTACGGCTCCAGCTCGACGTCCCAGTAGAGATAGTCGCGCCAGCTGTCGTGGAGGTAATTGGGCGGGAAGGCTCGGCCGTGCTCCTGCAGCTGCCAGCTGGTCGGGCGGATCGGATCCCAATGCGGATGCATGTGCGCTTCGCTCGGAGTGCGCCCGCCCTTGCGCAGGTTGCACGGCGCGCAGGCGGTCGTGACATTCTCCCACGTCGTGCGTCCGCCCTGGGCGCGCGGGATGACATGGTCGAACGTCAGCTCCCTTGCCGACCCGCAATAGACGCAGCGGAATTTGTCGCGGAGGAACAGGTTGAACCGGGTGAAGGCCGGATATTCGTTGGGCCGCACATATTCGCGCAGCGCGATCACCGACGGCAGCTTCAGCGCCACGCTCGGTGAATGCACTTCGCGGTCGTAATGGGCGACGATGTCGACCCGCTCGAGGAACATCGCCTTGACCGCCGTCTGCCACGGCCACAGCGACAGCGGGTAATAAGACAGCGGCGTGTAGTCGGCGTTGAGCACCAGCGCCGGGCAGCTGTCGGGATGGCGGATCAGCTCAGGATGATACATGCGACTAGCGACACAGCCTTTCGTCCGGTCGGTCCGAACTCCAGCTCCCGGCCTCGTCGCACGCAAGGAGGAGATGGGCCCCGGCCCGTCTTCCCTTGTGACGCACCGGATGCCAACCCGATGTGACAAGGTGATGAATCGAAGATTGCGGACTCGCCGTCAAGGGGTGCCGAGGTGAACATCACGCGTTTTGCGCCTTCTCCGAGCGGACGGTTGCACCTCGGCCACGCTTTCAGCGCCGTCATCGCCCATGCCCGGGCCGAGGGAGGCGGCGCGTTCCGCCTGCGGATCGAAGACCTCGACCAGACTCGCAGCCGCAGCGAGTTCGTCGACGGCATTTATGAGGACCTGGCGTGGCTCGGCATCGGCTGGGACGGATCCGTGCTCGTCCAGTCGCAGCGCACGGCCGCTTACGATGCTGCACTCGAGCAGTTGAAGACCGAAGGTCTGGTCTTCGCCTGTTTCTGCACTCGCGCCGATATCGCTCAGTCGCTGACCGCGCCGCACGGCGACGCCGCGACCTCCTATCCGGGCACGTGCCGCACTTTGCCCGACGACCCCGAACGGCGAGCAACCACGGCGCATTGCTGGCGGCTCAACTCGGCGAAAGCGCTCGAGCTTGCCGGGCTGCCATCTTGGACCGAGGAGGACGGGACCCAGTTTACCGCACGCGAGCAGGACATCGGCGACGCGATCCTGGCCCGCAAGGACGCTCCCGCGTCCTACCATCTCGCCTGTGCCGTCGACGACGCCGAGAGCGGCGTGAACCTGGTCGTGCGTGGTGCCGACTTGCGACCGTCGACCCCGGTCCAACGGCTGCTCCAGTCGCTCCTCGGCCTGCCGGAGCCGACCTATCTCCACCATCCGCTGGTCACCCATGCCGACGGCCGCCGGCTGGCCAAGCGCGACCTCGCGCCGACCCTGGCCGCGATGCGCGATCGCGGAGTCGACGGCCGCGACCTCGCCGAGCGGCTGCGGGCCGGAGAGCTTCCGCTTGGTTTCGCTTTTGGCGGCGAGTAGAGCGCTCGCTTATGAACACGATCCTCCTGATCCTGCTTCTCCTGGCGATGGCGGCGACCGCTTACGTCCTTGTCCGCGGAGTGATCGCCATGGCTTCGGGCAAGGACGTGACCGGGGAGCAGCAGCAGAATTACATGCGCAAGCGCGTGCTGTTCCAGGGCATTGCGATCGTCATCGTCATCGCTCTGCTCTATCTCGCCAGCAACGCCGCGCGCTGAGTGGTCAGGCTCAATAGAATCTACACCCGCACCGGCGACGACGGCAGCTCGGGCCTCGTCGACGGCAGCCGGGTCAGCAAGGCGGGCCCGCGCATGACCGCGATCGGCGAGGTCGACGAAGCCAATGCCGCCATCGGCTTGGCGATCGCCGCGCTCGTCCCCGGCGACCTCACCGAACATCTCCTCAACATCCAGAACGACCTGTTCGATCTCGGCGCGGACGTCGCTACACCCGGCGAGATCGGCTTGCGAATCGTCGCCAGCCAGGTCGAGCGGCTCGAACATGCGATCGACGCGATGAACGGCGAGCTGGAGCCGCTGCGAAGCTTCATCCTGCCCGGCGGCTCGCAGGCCGTCGCCGCGCTGCATCTCGCGCGCACCGTCGTCCGCCGCGCCGAGCGCGCCGCGGTCGCCCTCAACCAGAGCGAGCCGCTCAACCCGCATCTGCTCGCTTATCTGAATCGCCTTTCGGACCTCCTGTTCGTGACCGCACGCTATGTCGCAGCGAAGGAAGGCGGCGACATTCTCTGGAAACCGGGCGCAACGCGCGACCAATAGCCTGGGGTTACGGAACATATCGCGAACCAGCGCTCGACCCCACGGCAGTTTCGTGGCAGTGGGCGCGCCATGGCCAGGGAGGATTCGAACTCGGCCCCCGATGGGACCTCGGCTTCGCTTGGTGAGCGGCTCGCGGCCACCCGCAAGCTGACGCTCGATCTCGCCGCTCCGTTGAGCGACGCCGACGCGGCGATCCAGCCGTTTCCCGACGCGTCCCCGGCCAAATGGCACCTCGCCCACACCACCTGGTTCTTCGAAACCTTCGTGCTGCGCGACCACGTTCCCGGGTACCGGCTGTTCGACGAGCGCTGGCCGTACCTGTTCAACAGCTATTACGAAGGCGAGGGCGAACGGCATGCGCGGCATAGGCGCGGAATGCTGAGCCGGCCGTCGCTCGACGAGGTCCGCGCCTACCGCGCCGCGGTCGATGAAGGGCTCGAGCGGGCGTTGCCGACGCTTCCGCCGGCCGCGCTCGAGCTGGTCGAGCTCGGCATCAACCACGAGCAGCAGCATCAGGAATTGTTCCTCACCGACATCCTCGCGACTCTCGCCGAGAACCCGCTCGAACCGGCCTATGGCGAACTTCCGGCCGCGGCCTGCTTCGCCGACGAGCCGCTGAGCTGGCATCGCGGGCGCGAGGGCGTGGTCGAGATCGGCGCCGCGGACACCGGCTTCGCGTTCGATAGCGAGCGGCCGCGTCACCCCGCCCTTCTCGCGCCGCACGAGATCGCCGGCCGCAAGGTCACCAACCGCGACTGGCGCCAGTTCATCGACGCCGGCGGCTACCGGACTCCGGCGCTGTGGCTGTCCGACGGCTGGGCCTGGGTCCAGCAAGAGGGGATTTCGCGACCGCTTTACTGGCGCAACGACGAGACCGAGTTCACCCTGGGCGGGCGCCGCGAGATCGACTGGGCCGCGCCGGTCGCGCATGTCAGCTTCTACGAGGCCGACGCCTTCGCCCGTTGGGCCGGAGCCCGCCTCCCGACCGAAGCCGAGTGGGAGGATTTCGCCGCGTCGGCGGATCCAATGATGGGCAACCAGCTCGACGAACCCGGAGCGGTGGTTCCGCGGCCCGGCGGGGGAATCTTCGGCGATGTCTGGGAGTGGACCCGGAGCGCATTCGCGCCTTACCCTGGCTTCGCTGCCGCCGAAGGCGCCGTCGGTGAATATAACGGCAAGTTCATGAGCGGGCAGCTGGTGCTGAAGGGCGCGAGCTGCGCGACTCCGCGCGGCCACGGCCGGGCATCGTACCGCAATTTCTTCCCGCCGGCCGCGCGCTGGCAATTCACGGGGGTCCGCCTTGCTCGCGACGCTTGATCCACAGACGCGCGCGTTCCGCGACGACGTGCTCGCCGGATTGTCGGCGCCGATCCCGGCGGTTCCCGCGCGCTGGCTCTACGACCATCGCGGCTCCGAGCTGTTTGACGAGATCACCCGGCTGCCGGCTTACTATCCGACCCGGACCGAAATCGGCATTTTCCGCTCGGTCATGCCCGAGATAGCGGCGCGCGTGCCCAAGGGCAGCGCCGTCGTCGAGTTCGGAGCCGGTTCGGCGACCAAGACGCCGGTCCTGCTCGAAGCGATCGCGCCAGCCGCTTACGTGCCCGTCGACATTTCCGGCGATTATCTCGAAGCCAGCGCCGAAGACCTGCGCCGGCAATTCCCGTCGCTCGAGGTGATTCCGGTCGTAGCCGACTTCGCGCGGCCGTTCGCCCTGCCCGGCGGAATCGAGCATTTGCCGAAGCTCGGCTTCTTCCCCGGCTCGACCATCGGCAACTTCGTCCCGCGCAGCGCGACTGACCTGCTGCGCCAGTTCCGCGCGCTGCTCGGCGACGGCGCGCTGCTGCTGATCGGCATGGACCGCGTCAAGCCGGTCGAGCGGCTGATCGCCGCTTACGACGACCCCGAAGGCGTCACGGCCCAGTTCACGCTCAACCTGCTCACCCGCATCAACCGCGAGCTCGACGGGACCATCGCGGTCGATGCGTTCCGCCACGAGGCGCGCTGGAACGACATCCTGTCGCGGATCGAAATTCATCTCGTCGCCGATCGCGACGTGACGTTCACGATCTCCGGGAAGCCGTTTCGATTCGCCGCCGGCTCGTCGATCCACGCCGAGAACAGCCACAAATACGAATCGCGCGGCGGACGCGTGCTGCTGCTCGCGGGAGGCTGGACGCCGATCGCCGAATGGACCGACCCGGCGGGCGATTTCGCCGTGATCCTCGCCGAGGCCCAACCCAACCGTTTCGCGCCCTGATTGCCGAGGCTTCGTGCCGCGACTAGACGGCGGACATGATCTACACCCTCGTCGGCCTCCTCGACCTCCTCCTCGCGATCGTCTTCTGGGTGATCCTGATCCAGGTGATCCTCAGCTGGCTGGTCGTGTTCAACGTCCTCAACACCCGGTCGGCCGGTGTCCGCGCGTTCATCAACGGCATCGACCGAGTCACCGAGCCGCTTTACCGGCCGCTCCGCCGCGTGCTTCCGAACATCGGCGCGATCGACATTGCCCCGCTACTGGTGGTGATCATCATCATCTTCCTCCGCTCCTACTTGCTTCCGGGCATTCTCATGGAAGTCGGCCCGACGATCACATGAGCGCCCGAAGGATCGACGGAAAAGCCGCGGCCGCCGCCGTCCGCCAAACGGTCGCCGGCCATGTCCCGGCGTTCGAGCAACGCTTCGGGCGCCCACCGGGTCTCGCCACTGTGCTGGTCGGCGAGGACCCCGCGAGCGCAGTCTATGTCCGGTCGAAGAACCGCGCGACCGCCGAAGCCGGGATGGCCGGCTTCGCCCACAACCTGCCCGACACGACGTCGGAGGCCGAGCTTCTGCAACTGGTCACCGACCTCAACGCCGACGAGCGAGTCGACGGGATCCTCGTCCAGCTGCCACTGCCGAGCCAGATCGACGCGGCGCGCGTGATCGAGACCATCGAGCCGGGCAAGGACGTCGACGGATTTCACCCGATGAACGCCGGACGCCTCGCGACGGGCCTTCCCTCACTGGTGCCCTGCACGCCCTTCGGCTGCTTGTATCTGCTCAAACAGGAGCTCGGCAGCCTTGCCGGCCTCGACGCAGTGGTGATCGGCCGGTCCAACATCGTCGGCAAGCCGATGGCGCAGTTACTGATCGGCGAAAGCGCGACGGTCACCGTGGCGCATTCCAAGACCCGCGACCTGCCGGGTGTCGTTCGCCGCGCCGACATCGTCGTCGCCGCAGTCGGCCGTGCCCAGATGGTCCGCGGCGACTGGATCAAGCCGGGCGCTTGCGTGATCGACGTCGGCATCAACCGCCTGCCGACCGCCGACGGCAAGGGCCGCCTGGTCGGCGACGTCGCGTTCGGCGAAGCCGCCGAAGTCGCCGCCGCGATCACGCCCGTCCCGGGCGGGGTCGGGCCGATGACCATCGCCATGCTCATGCGCAACACCCTGGTCGCCGCGCACCGCCGCGCCGGCCTCGCCGATCCGGAGGGATTATGATCTTTGCTTTGTTGCTTGCTGCCGCCCCCGTACCAACCGCCATCGACGCGGAGCGCGCCTTCGCCGCCGACGCCCAGACGATCGGCCAGTGGACCGCGTTCCGCAAATGGGCCGACCGCGACGCGGTGATCTTCACTCCCCAGGCGGCCTGGGCCCAGACCGCACTGCCGGCGAAGAACCCGCCCAAGGCGATCAAATGGGCGCCCGCGCACAGCTTCGTGTCGTGCGACGGCCGGACCGCGGTCAACACCGGACCGTGGTGGAAGGTCGACGGGACTCCCGGCGGCTATTTCACCACCGTGTGGCAGCGCAGCGGCCGGACCTGGCGCTGGGCCTATGACGGCGGCGGCCCGCTCGACGGAGCGGCGCCGGCCAACACCCGCCGCCCGCAAACCCATCGTGCTTCGTGCCGGACGAAGGCGCCCGGCGCACCGGTCATTCCGCCGCCACCGCTGACCAACAAACAGGCGCGCAACACGCCCGAGGACAACGGCCGCGGCCAATCCGCCGACAAGACTCTCGGCTGGGACTGGAAGGTCGAGAAGGACGGCTCGCGCAAGTTCCGTGTCTTCCAGTGGAATGGCCTGCGTTACGCCCAGGTGCTGTTCAACGACGTGCCAGCGCCGCCGAAGCCATGATCGAGCTCTACGGCTCGGCGCTCGCCACTTTCCTGGTGATCATCGATCCGCCGGGCTGCGCTCCGATCTTCACCAGCTTGACCCGCGGCACCCCGGCCGCGCACCGCCGGGCGATGGCGATCCGCTCGTCGCTGATCGCCTGGGCGATCCTGATGTTCTTCGCTCTGCTCGGCAAGCCGCTGCTCCACGCGCTCGGAATCAGCCTCGCCAGCTTCCGCATCGCGGGCGGGATCCTGCTGTTCTTCATCGCCTTCGACATGATCTTCGAACGGCGCACGGCGCGCCGCGAAATGCGCGCCCATTCGATCGAGGGCACGCCCGAGGCCGAGGACATCAGCGTGTTCCCGATGGCGATCCCGATGATCACCGGCCCGGGCTCGATCGCCAGCGCGATGCTATGGGTGTCGCGCGCCGACGGCCCGCTCCAGGTCGGCGTCGTGCTCGCGGCGATCACCACGGTCATGCTGATCACCCTGGTCACCCTGCTCGCCGCCGGCCCGCTGATGAAGCTGATCGGCGAGAAGCTCGAAGCGATGATCACCCGGATCCTCGGAGTGATCCTCGCCGCGCTCGCCGCCCAGTTCGTCGTCGACGGGCTGAAGCAAAGCTTCCCTGCCGTCCTCGGCTAACGCGCCACCTTCCACAACCGGAACGGCGAATCCTTCGGCAGCTCGACCGGCGTGAGCCAGCCGGGCACCTGGCCGCGGTTGAGCTGCGCGTAAAAACCCTTCGGCGCTTCCGACAGGAAGATCGTGGTCGTCGAGCTGTTCGGGCAGGTCAGCAGATAGTCCGAGCGATACTTGAGGATCAGCTCGTGGGCCTGCGCCTCGCTGCCGCGAAACGCGTTCATCACGTCGGCGATCTGCTGGCCGTTGCGGTGATAGGGGCCGGTGATCGAATTGTGATGCGTGACGGCGATCAGCCGCGGACCGTAGTCGACGAAGGTGAATACGGTCCCTTTGGGCTGAAGCGCGATCGGGTGCATCCCCCACAGCGAATTACACAGCCGGTTGGCCTTCTCGATCGCGACCTCGCGCGGAGTGCGCTTCTTCTGCGGAACGTAGTTGATGCCCAAGGGCACAGCGGCGCCGAGGCCCGCGACGACCACGGCGAACACCCCGAAGACCCGCACCAGCGCGTTCGACGACCGCCACACCGGCGGCACCAGCAGCCAGACGATCGCCGCCGCGCCGGGCAAAGCGAGCATCTGCGCTGCGGGGCCGGTACGGGTCTGCCAGAACAGCAGCGCCGTGGCGGCGAAGCCGGGCAGCGCCGCGGCGGCGGTTCGTCGCAATTTCTCGCGATCGGCCCGGTTCCACCAGATGAGCAATAGCCAGCCGAGGCTCCCGGTAATCGGCAGGGCCAGGATCAGCGACGCGATCTGTGCTCCGTGGCGATAGACCGGCCGCGCCTCGCGGACGTGGCTGAGCCACAGCCGCTCGACTTCGGGCGACACACCTTCGAGCCGGTGCAGGCAGTGCGGCCACATCATCGCGTGGAACGCGGCGACGGCGATTCCAGCGGCGGCGGCCAACGCCAGCCGGCGCTTCCAATCGGCCGGCGACAGCCATGCCAGGCCGTGCAGCAGGGCCCCTCCGAGCAGCACGTCGGACAGCCACACCGGGGACAGCGCATCGCACACTGCGGCGCGATTGGCGTAGGAGGCGAACAGCAGGAAGCCGATGCTCGCCCCGCCGCCCAGCGCGACCGCATAAGCGCCGAGCCGTTCGCGCTCGTCCCGGTCGACGACCCAGAACAGGACCATCGCCGCCCCGAGGATGGCGATATAGATCAGCATCTCGAGCCCGATGGTCAGCGACAGCGCGGCCGCAAGTCCGAGCGTCAGCCCGCCGCGGATTCGCCTGGGATCGGCGACCGCGCTGACCGACAAAGCCAGGAACGCGAGCTGCCAGCCGTGATGATCGATCCGCTCGGGGAGGAACATGCCGTTGGCCGAGCCGGCGTAGATCAGCGCGGCGATCGCCAGCGGGTAGGCGAGCGGATGGATCAGCCGCCGAACCGTCAGCGAAGTCGCGAAGATCAGCAGCAGATAGGGCAGCAGCGGCGCGACCGCGACCGCCCAGCGTTCGGCCGCCGCGCCGCCGATCAGCGGGCGAAGCGCGAGGATCAGCCCGGCGATCGGCAAATCGACCAGGCGCGACCAGTGGATGTTCGCGCCGAACGGGGCATTGAGCCGGTACTGGCGGAGGTCGAACCAATCCTCGCCGTGAAGCAGGGCGCGGACCTGCATGATGCGCATATTGTCGTCGGTGTCGCCGAGCGCGAACCAGCGGATCGCGCTCCATCGGTCGTAAATGTCCCACGCACAGAACAGCAGCCAGGCGATGACCACGACCCACTTCCAATGGCGGTCGATGAAGCCGACCCCGCGCTCGAACCAGATTTTTGCGGCGGTCGTCTCGTGCATCCGCCGCGTCTAGCCGGTCGCTTTCAAAGGGCAAGCGAGCGCCGCCAAGTTTAACCAAGTGGCAAGGCTGCGGCTGGTCTAGGCGCATCGCACCCGCTAGGCAGGGGGACCGTCCGATGACCGAGCACGTCTATTCCACCGACTTTTACGACTACATCGACGCCGGCTCCCGAGCGTCGGCCGAAGTCGTGTCCGGCCTCCTGCTCGGTGAAATCAAGGCGAACAGCCTGCTCGACGTCGGCTCGGGCCACGGCGCCTGGGCCGCGGTGTGGACGAAGTCCGGAATCAAGGACGTCATCGCGGTCGACGGCGACTATGTCCGCCGCGACCAGCTCGCGATTCCGGCCGACCGTTTCATCGCCCACGACCTCGCGACGCCGCTCGACCTCGAGCGAAAGTTCGACATCGTCCAGAGCCTCGAAGTCGCCGAGCATCTTCCCGCCGACAAAGCCGCGGGGTTCGTCGACAATCTCGTCCGCCACGGCGACCTGATCCTGTTCTCGGCCGCCGTGCCGCACCAGGGCGGCGAGCATCACGTCAACGAGCAGCCGCCCGAATATTGGCGGCGTCTGTTCGCCGAGCGCGGCTACGAGGTTTACGATTGGCTCCGTCCACGGCTCGCCGATCAGCGCCAGGTCAAGCCGTGGTACCGCTTCAACAGCTTTCTCTATGCCAACGCTGCGGGCCGCAAGCGCCTGTCTAAGTCGATCCTCGCCGCGAAGGTGCCCGACGGCGAGCCGCTCGAGATCGGCGGCGATCTGTCGTGGACCCTGCGCCGCACCGCGGTCCGCCTGATCCCGACGTCGCTGGTCAAGCCGATCGCCATGGCGAAGGCGTCGCTGGAGGCACGGCTCAGGAAGTGAAACGCCATGTCGAACGCGTGCTCGGCGAACCGCAGGCGCGCGAAGCGTTCAACCAGCTGATCCGCTACGGGATCATCGGCGCCATGATCACCATCGGCGGGCAGGCGATCTATTACGGCCTCGCCGAGAGCCGGGTGACGTCGCCACTGGTCGCCATCGCGATCGCCTGGATCACCGGCGTCATCGTCGGTTACTTCGCCCACGGCTGGGTCAGCTTCCGCGGCCATGGCGAGCGCGACGACCATGCGCGGATCGGCTCGCGCTTCGTCGCTGTGAATATCTTCGGCTATGCCCTCAACAGCTTTTGGGTTTGGCTGTTAGTCGAGCGGCTGGACGGACCGAACTGGTGGCCGGTCGTGCCCAACATCGTCCTGACGCCGCTTTTGACCTTTGCGCTTCATCGGCGCTGGACCTACGCCTGACGCGATGACCCCGAGCCGCGCCGGCTCCTCGACCGGGCGTCCGGCGACATCCTGGACGATGTACAGCGGCCGGTTCTTCGCCTGGTTGTAGAGCCGGCCGAGATATTCGCCCATCAGCGCCAGGACGAACATCTGGATCGCGCCGAGCACGACCACGACCAGCATCAGCGACGTCCAGCCGGGAACGCTCCGCCCCGACAGCCAGCCGAGCAGGATGTAGAGCACGATCAACACCGAGCCGAGCGACAGCCACAGCCCGGCATGGCTGGCGAGCTTGAGCGGCGCGGACGAGAAGCCGGTCAGTGCGTCGAGCGCGAAGCGGATCATCTTGCGCAGCGGATATTTGGTTTCGCCGGCGAACCGCTCCTCGCGTGCATAGGGCAAAGGGACCTGCTTGAAGCCGATCCACGCGACCATCCCGCGGATGAACCGCGCCTGCTCGGGCATCGCCAGCAGGGCGTCGAGCGCGCGCCGGCTGATCAACCGGAAGTCGCCGGCGTCGACCGGAATGTCGACCTCCGTCGCGCGCGACAACAGGCGATAAAAGCCGTGCGCCGTCGCCCGCTTGAACGCCGTTTCTCCGGCCCGGCTCTGGCGCACTCCATAGACCACGTCCGCGCTCTCGCGGCGCATCGTCGCGAGCATCACCGGCAGCAATTCGGGCGGGTCCTGAAGGTCCGCGTCGATGACCAGGACGGTGTCGCCGCGGCACAGGTCGAGGCCCGCGGTCAGCGCCAGCTGATGGCCGTGGTTGCGCGAGAGGTTGATCGCGACGAGGTGCGGATCCCGCTCCGACAAGCGCTGCATGGTCGCCCAGCTGCCGTCGCGCGACCCGTCGTTGACCAGTACGATCTCATAATTGTCGCCCGCCGTTTCGCGCGCCACGGCCGACAGCCGTTCATGGAGTGCCGGCAGGCAGGCTTCCTCATCGAAGCACGGGACGACGATCGACAGTCCGGTCATGGTTGTACCCGATAGAGGATCGACCCCGGTCCGCGCCAGACCGGTCGCATTCCCGCGATCAGCCGCTCGTCGAACGGCGGCGGGTCGATCAGCCACAAATAATCGAAGCTCCTCCGCGGCAGGGCGCGCAGCGCCGCGTTGACCGTCCAAGGAAAACGGCACCGGTTGGGCCGGACGATTTGCGAGGGATCGGCGGCGAACAGGCCGGCCTGACGGTAGCGCAGCCGCAGCAGGTTCGTGCCTTCGATCACCCACTGGTCGTTGGAAAAGCCGTCGCGGCGGACGATCACCATTCCGCCGAGATGGCTGTTGCGGAGCAACGGCCAGGGTTTGGGACAGTCGTAGCCGACCAGGGTGGCGACTCGCGCGCCGGCCGGTACATGCTCGAGCGCGGCGAGCTTCGCCTGCTGGTCGTTCGACGCGATCGCCAGGCTTGCGGCGGTCGCCGCGAAGCGAACCACGCAGAACAACGATCCGAGGATGGCGAGATTGCGGGCCAGCGCGCCGCGTCCTTCGTCGCGGAAGCGAATGGCGAGAACGATCACCGCCAGCACGTACGGGACGATCCGCATATCGGCATAAGCCGAACCGAACACTGTCCACGGCAGGATTAGGAACGCGACGAACAACACCAATGCCGAGAATGCGAGGTTGCGCGAGAAGGCCAGTCGGCGATGAAAGATGGCGAAGGCGATCACCAGGCCGACCGCCGCAACCGAGGCGATGTCGAACAGCTGCCAGCGGTCGCGCAGCGCGGAATAGACCCACTCCCATTTATTGGCCCATTCGAACCAGCCGCGGGTCATCCCGCCATGGGTCTCGCGGCGCCAGCCGAGCATGACAAAGACGGGCAGCGCCATCACCGACGCGTGCAGCCCGGCGCGCAGGCCTGCCGTCAACCAGCCGACGCCGCGGTCGTGCTGGCGGACCGCTTCGGCCGAGAAGCACAGCAGCCCGAGCGTCCCCCAGCCGAACGTGTGCGCAAAAAACACGACGATCGAGATCGGCACGAACAGGATCGCCCGAAGACCGGTCCGGCCGAGCCGGGCGAGGCGCAGCCACAGCCCAAAACCGACGAAGGCGAGCGCCATCGACAAAGAGAAATTGACGAAACCGAACAGGAAGGGGTGGCCGAGGACGAACGGCAACGCGAACAGGGATGTCGGCGGAACCCGCCCGTGGACCTCGCGCGACACCCACAGGAACCCGACCCCGGTGAACGGCGGGATCGCGAGCACGATCAGCTTCACGGCCGGCTCGAGGCCGATCAGCTTGCCGAGCGGCATGACGAGCAGGTCGACTCCGAGATTCCCGATCGCCGCCCAGTGGAAGCCGTAATAAGTGCCGAGCCAGGGCGAGCCATCGAGGTCGAGCTGAACGCGATAGCGGCCCATGTGCCCGAACAGGTCGACCAGCGGCGGGATCGGCGGATAGAGCAAGGGCAGTGCGGCAAGGAGCGCGATTCCAAGCAGGAACCAGCGCGTCTCCCACCAGCGGCGCTGAAAATCGGCGGGCAGCCCGGCTTCGTACATCGCGCGCGCCTACTTTCTGTCACTGGACTTCGCCAGCCCTACAGGGAATTGAATGCGCGGGCGAAAACGGGGGCGGGATGGACAATAGCGAAGCTGGTTCGAACCTGTCGCTCGAGCGGGCGTCGCGGATCACGTCGGTAACGCTCGTTGCGCTTGCCGTCGTCATCCTCGCGCTGAGCTTTGTCGGGACCGGAGAGCGGCTGACCGGAATCCTCGCGTTCACCGAGGACCTGGTGCTCGTACCGATCGTCCTGGTCGGCCTCGTGCTCGCGCGCGGCTGGGCCAAATCGGCGGGCGGGTGGCCGAACAATGCGGGCTATTGGGTCGCGGGATTGATCGCGTTCGTGCTGATCGCCGGCTGGGCCGGCCATTATCTGGTGTTCGACGGCTACGACCTCAGTCGCGACGAGCAGATGGCCACGTTCGACACCGCCATCTTCCGCGACGGCCGCCTGTTCGCGCCGATCCCGGCCGCATGGCGGCCGGTCGCCGACGCGCTCAACCTCACCTTCATGCTGCCGATGGGCGCACGGGAGTCTTGGGTTTCGGCCTACCTCCCGATCCATGCCGCGTGGCGCGCCGCCGTCAGTCTCGTTGCCGATCCCGCGCTGGCGTCACCGCTGATGGCGGCGTTCGGCGGCTTCTGCATGTGGCGCATCGCTCGGCTGCTGTGGCCGGCATCGGCGGCGACTCAGTTCGTCTGCGTGCTGCTTTATGCCGGCTCCGCGCAGATCGTCGTCACGGCCATGACCGCATTCTCGATGAGCATGCACCTCGCGCTCAACCTGCTGTGGCTGTGGCTGTTCCTGCTCGACCGGAGGCGCACTCACGCCGCCGCCATGCTGGTCGGCTGGTTCGCGACCGGAATCCACCAGCCGCTGTTTCACCCGATGTTCGTCGCGCCGTTCCTGCTCTTGCTGCTCACGCAGAAGCGCTGGAAGCTGCTCGCGGCCTACACGGTCGCCTACGCACTGATCGGCATGTTCTGGCTCGCCTGGCCGGTTTGGCTGAGCGCCCAGGCGAGCAGTGCTGCCCTGCCAGTCAGCGGGACGCCGGGGATCAGCTTCCTCGATCGCTTGCTCTCGATCCTTCACGTGCCGACGCTGAATTCCCTGTGGCTCACGGCTGCGAACCTGCTTCGCCTGATCTGCTGGCAGCATCTGCTGCTCGTCCCGCTGGCGATCGTCGGGTTGCGCAGTAGCTTCCGCGAGCAGCCGCTGGGCCGCGCGCTTGCATTCAGCTTTGCGCTGCCGATCATCGTCGCGGCGCTGCTGCTGCCGTGGCAGGGCTACGGCTGGGGCTATCGCTACGTCCACCCGGCGCTCGGCAGCCTGATCCTGCTCGGCGGCTACGGCTGGCATGCGCTCGAGACCCGCGGCCTCGACCTGCGCCCGATGATGGCCCGCGCCAGCCTGTTCGCGATCGTGCTGCTTATCCCGATCTGCGCGGTCATGGGCCACCGGTTGGCGGCGCCCGTCGCGCACCTTCACCGCGGAATCGCGTCTACCGCCGCCGACATCGTCATCGTCGACACCGCGGGCCTGCCCTACGCCGACGATCTCGTCGTCAATCGCGCCGATCTGTCCAACCGTCCGATCATGCTGCTCGGCTACGCGCTCGAACCGGAGGATCTGACCACCGTCTGCAGCCTCGGCTCGGTCGCCTTCGTTCCCGGGCCGCGCCTCGCGCCGCTCGCGCGCCACTTCCGCGCGGATCCACCGCTGAGGGCCAGCCCCCACTTCGTCCAGCTCGTCGCGCACGTCCGCGCCGCGCGCTGCCGGCTCGTCTCTTCCCCAAATCCTTCCGAACGTAATTAACACTTCGTTAGCGCGCCCCACATAGACCCTTGCTCAACACAGGGGAGGACCATGCGCGACGAAGCGCCCCATCAACGGAAGCAGCCGCGCTGGACCGCGCCCGCCAAGGACGTGGACGTGACCATCGTCATGCCCTGCCTCAACGAATTTCAGTGCCTTCCGCACTGCATCGCCAACGCCCATGAAGCGCTTCGTCTCATCGCCGAGGAGCATGGCCTCGCCGGCGAGATCGTCATTGCCGACAACGGCTCGACCGACGGCAGCCAATCGCTCGCCACGAGCCTCGGCGCGCGCGTCGTCGACGTCGCCGAGCGCGGCTATGGTGCGGCGTTGATCGGCGGCGGCAAGGCCGCGCATGGCCGCTACGTGCTGATGGGCGACGCCGACGGCAGCTACGATTTCACCGACGGCGTGGCGATGATCGCCAAGCTCCACGACGGCGCCGATTTGTGCATGGGCTCGCGGTTCAAGGGCGGCATTTCCCCGGGCGCGATGCCGTGGAAGAACCGCTACATCGGAAATCCCGTCCTGACGGGCATCCTCAACATCTTCTTCCGGCCCGGTATCAGCGACGCCCATTGCGGGCTTCGGGCGATCCGCAAGCAGACGCTGGAGGATCTCCAGCTGAGCGGCTCCGGCATGGAATTCGCCAGCGAGATGGTGATCAAGGCGGCGCTGAAGCGCGTGCGGATCGCCGAAACTCCGGCCAAGCTGCTGCCCGACCTGCGCAACCGCGCGCCGCACCTCCGCCCATGGCGCGACGGCTGGCGGCACCTGCGCTATCTGTTCATGCTCAGCCCGACCTGGCTGTTCGGAGTCCCCGCGGCGATTGGCGCGACCGCCGCGTTGGCCGTCCTTACCCTCGTCGCGCTCGATTCCGCTGAGATCGTCGCGGTGCCATTCCTCGGCAATTACTGGACGATCCTCGCGGCGTCGGTGCTGACCCTCAGCCACATGGCCACGATCCTCGCCGTCGCGGCTCGGATCTACGGGGTCAAGCAAGGTTACCGCAGTCCGAGCGGCCGGTGGAACGCGATGCGCCGCTGGCTGTCGCTCGAAACCATGCTGCTGTCGGGCATCGCGCTGATCGGCGGCGGCGCGGCAATCCTGGCCGCCGTCGCGCTCGCCTGGCAAAGCCGCGATTACAGCGCCGCGCGGTCCGTGGCCGGCCCGGTTTTCGGCACCTTGCTGTTGACTTTGGGAATGCAGAATTTCCTCGGCGGCTTCCTGCTCGCGATCGTCGGCGGCAACGAAGCCAGCCTGATGCAAGGCGAAGTCGCGGAGCACGCCCCGCCGAAGCCGTTGCGCAAGGCCGCCTAGCCGTGGGTGCGGCGCCGTTCCTGTCGGTCGTGATGCCGTCGTTCAACGGCGCGCGGTGGATCGCCGGAGCGCTCGAATCGATTCGTGCCCAAGGCGAGCCCGGAATCGAAGTGATCGTCGTCGACGGCGACGAAAGCGACGGCACCGAACAGGTCGTAGGCAGCTTCGCCGATCTGACCATCCGCTACTTCCGCCGGCCCGACCTCAAGACGTGGCAGGCCAAGACCAACTTCGCCGTTTTGCAAGCCTCGGCGGGGCACATCGCGATGCTCCACGTCGACGATCTGTGGCTGCCGGGCCGCGCCGCGGCGGTGCATCAGTGGATCGCGAACGCGCCGGACGCGGTCTGCCACCTCGCTCCGTCGCAATTGATCGACCTCGCGGGTGCCAGGATCGGCACCTGGCGCTGTCCATTCACTCCATCCCCGGCGCCGATCGAGCGCGACCGGCTGATCGAGCGGCTGCTCGTCCAGAACTTCATCTCCTGCCCCGCCCCGGTCATCCTGCGCTCGGCCTGGCTCGCGCTCGGCGGGATGGACGAAAGTCTGTGGTACACCGCCGACTGGGATTTCTATCTCAAGCTCGCTGCGGCCGGGCCCGTCGTCTACCACCCCGACGCGCTCACCTCATTCCGCATCCACGGCAGCTCGCTGACCGTTTCGGGCAGCCGCGACGCCGCCGATTTCGAGCGCCAGATGCAGATCGTGCTCGCTCGCCACAGCGGCCAGCTTCAGCCCCGCGCCACCGATCGGGTCATGACGCTTGCCCGCAAGTCGATCGCGATCAACACCAGCCTCGCGGTCGCCGCCGCCGGCAGCCGGGCTGCGCTGTGGACCGCGCTCACCGAGCTGCTGTCGCTGTGGCCGAAGCAGCTGCTCGATTATTGGCAATGGTCGCGCTTCGGCGACCGCGTGATTCCGCGCGTCCGGCTGCGGCTTGCGGGGAGGATGTAGCGATGTCGATCGGGTCCCGAGTCCGCGCGATGTTCGGCAGGCACGAGCCGCTGATTGCGAACCTGTGGCGGTCGATGTTTCTCGACCTCGACGACTGGACGGCAACGGTCCGCTCGTGGCACCCCAATCCGCGCCGGGTGCTCGAAGTCGGCTGCGGCGAAGGCTATAGCACCGAGCGGCTCGCCGCCGCCTTCCCCGACGCGCAGATTGTTGCGATCGACATCATGCCCGAAGTCGGCCGACTGTATCATGGCCCGGAAGGCCGAGTGGATTTCCGGATGCAGACGGCGGAAGCGCTCGCCGCGGCCGAGCCCGCGGCGTTCGATCTCGTCATCATGTGCGACGTCATTCACCACGTGCCCGAGGACATCCGTGCCTCGGTGCTGGGCTCGGTCCGTACTCTGCTCGCTCCCGACGGCCGCTTCGCGGTGAAGGATTGGGCGCGCTCGTTCAGCCCGATCCACTGGCTGTGCTTCGGTTCGGACCGCTGGCTGACCGGCGACCGGGTGAACTTCCTCGAGCCCGACGAGGCCCGGACGCTGCTCGCCAAGGTCTTCGGCAGGGATGCGGTGCGGACCAGCGCCTGGATCAAGCCATGGCCCAACAACTACGCCTTTTTGGTCCAGCCGTGACGCTGGCGCGCCGCCTGGCCCGGCCGAGCCGCTACGTCCAGGTCGGACTGCTGTGCGCCCTGCTCAACAATCTGATCGTGATCGGCTTCGACCGCCTCGGCTATCATTATGCTGCGGCGGTGTGCGTCGCTTTCATCGCAGTGACCGCCATCGGCTATCTGCTGCACGCCGCCTATACGTACAAAGTGCCGCCTTCGGGAGGCGCGCTGCTGCGCTTCTTCGGCGGCAATGTCACCGGTTTCGTCATCGCGATGCTGGTCATGACGATCCTGTGCGACGGCATCGGGCTGTCGGCTTCGCTCGCGATGCCGATCGCGACCGTGCTGCTGTTCGCCTGGAATTATGCGCTCGCCACCTGGGCGATCGTCGGCTGGGACTTCGGCGCGCGCGAGCCCGGCTGACATTCAACCGGCATACAGCTTCTCCCGCTTAACCCTCGGCCGGCATCAGGGAGGGCATCGCGCATGATGAGGCTTTCGCTCGGCGGCGTCGCCGCCGCCATTCTTTCAACCGCTGCTTTCGCCCAGCCGGCACCGCCGACTCCGCCCGGCGTGGCCCAAGGCACCACCCCCGTCGCGATGGTTCACCCGGCGCCGCAGATCCGCACCTTCGTTCACCGCATGCCGATGAAGACTGAGACTCGCGACCAGGTCGCTGCCCACGTACGCGACATGTTCGCGAAGCTCGACGGCAACAAGGACGGCTATGTGACCCGCGACGAGGCCAAAGCTGTCCATCAGGCGATGGCCGGTGGACGGCGCGACAAGCCCACTCGCCGCTTCGTCCAGCAGCGCGCCGGCGGTGAGCGCGACCGCGGCGCGATGTTCGATCGTCTCGATACCAACAGGGACGGCTCGATCAGCCGGCAGGAGTTCATGACTCGGCGCCACGTGCCGGGCACGCCCGAAGGCCCGACCCGAGTCACGATCCTTCAGAACGGCCGTGAGGCGGTCGAAGTCGCCGGCGGTCCCGGGACCCCGGGAGTCCGCGCGATGCGCTTCCACCGCTCCGGCCTCGCCATGGGCATGCACGGCCGCATGTTCGACATGGCCGATGCCAATCGCGACGGCCGGGTGTCGCTGCAGGAGGCGACCGCTGCCGCGCTCCAGCATTTCGACCAGGCCGACGCCAACCGCGACGGCAGGCTGACTCCCGACGAACGCACGCGGATGCGTCACGACCATCGGGTCAGGGTGCGACGGATCCGCGCCTGATCCTTGAGCTCAGGCGTCCGTAGTCTCGCGAGCCTTCCTTCGGGCTGAGCTGCGCGCCTTCTTCGGAGCCGCCGGCTCGGCCGCGATCTCGCGGTATCGCCGCTCGCTTTCGAGCATGTAGTCGCGCGTGATCGGCAGCGCGTTGCGGTCGCGGATGTACTGCACCTGGAAGTTGCACCCGCTGCCGCTCTCGAACAGGGCGATTCCGCCGCACAGATAGAATTCCCACATGCGGAAGAAGCGCTCGTCGTAGAGCCTGATCATCCGCTCGCGCGCCGCGGTGAACCGCCGCAGCCACTCACGCAGCGTGTAGGCATAATGGAGCCGAAGGACCTCCACGTCGCTGGCGATCAGCCGGACCCGCTGGCTCGCGGCGCACATCTCGCTCAGCGACGGCAAATAGTAGCCGGGGAAGATATATTTGTCGGTAAACGGATCGGGCGCCTTGTTCGATGCTCCGAACTTGCCGATCGTGTGCAGCAGCATCACCCCGTCGGGCTTGAGCAACTGGCGGCACTTGGCGAAAAATTCGTCATAATGTTTGGCGCCGACATGCTCGAACATGCCGACCGAGACGATGCGGTCGAACTGCCCTTCGACCGAGCGATAGTCGATGAGCTCGAATTTGACGTGGTCCGACACACCCGCGGCTTCCGCGCGGCGGCGGGCCACCTTGAGCTGTTCTTCCGAAAGGGTCACCCCGAGCACGTCGACCCCGGCCACGCGATGCAGATAGAGCGCCATCCCGCCCCAGCCGCTGCCGATGTCGAGCACGCGCTGGCCCGGCTGCAGGTGAAGCTTGGCCGCGATATGCGCTTTCTTGTCCGACTGCGCCTGCTCCAGGCTGTTGCGCGGGTCGGTGTAATAAGCGCAGCTATATTGGCGGTCAGGGTCGAGGAACGCGTCGTACAGCTCATCGCTGAGGTCATAGTGATGAGCAACGTTGCGCCGCGCCTGGCGGGGGTCGTTGCGCCGCAGCAGGGCCTTAAGAGCGCCAAGCCGCTTCTTGGCGAACAGCTTGCGTTTCTGTCCGGCGTCTTCCCAGCGGTTCGATCCGGTGACCAGCTCGAGCAGGTCGAGGATCGTCCCGTCCTCGACCACCAGCCGGCCGTCCATATAAGCCTCGCCGACGCCGAGGCGCGGGTTCTTGAGGATGTCGAAGCCGACTCGGTTGTCGGTGAAGCGGACGGTCAGAGCCTTGCCGCCGCCCGGTCCATAGGTCTCGCGCTTCCCGCCGGGAGTGATCAGGGTAATGCTGCCCCGCTTGAGCAATTTGTCGACCAGCTTGCCGATCACGGACATGTCAAACGCTCCATCTTCCGATCCCGCCGATTTGCCACGGCGGGGCTGGCGCCGCAATTCAATGCGTCGCTCGGTAATTTTCTCCCGCGAATGCCCAACGGATCATGTGCGCCAGCCCGAAGGTCGCACCGCGCACCATTGGCGGCAGCAGCGGCCGGGTCAGCCCGTGCATCTCGCGCGCGAAGTCTGGCATCAAATCCACCGCGGCGCCCATCAGCAGCGCCTGCACCGGCGCCTTGCCGAACGACGGCGCGGGCGCCCTGAGGACTAATTCCCGGTATGCGTGAGTCCGATCGTCGACCTTGAGCTCGCCCCGAAACGCATCGATCAGCCGCTCCGCCTCGGCCCGAGATTGCGGCACCGGGTCGGCGTCGAGCAAGCGTGCAACCTCGCCGCTTTCGGCGAAATAGCGGTCCTGGTCGGCAGGGCTCATGTTCGGCTCGGCGTAGCGCCGCCAGCCGTCGAGGAAGTTGATCGCACCGGCGACGTGGACCCAGGCGAGCAGCCACGGGTCGGTCGCCCGGTAATCGCTGCCGTCGGGGAGGTTGCCGCTGACGCCGTCATGGATCGTCCTGACCCGGGCGATCGCCGCCATGGCCGAATCGCGCTGGCCGAACGTGGTGACGGCGATGAACCGCGCGGTACGCCGAAGCCGTCCGAGCTGGTCGGCGGCAACGTCGCTGTGGTCCCACACCCCCGCCAGCGCCTTGGGATGAAGCATCTGCGTCAGCAGCGCGGCGAGTCCGCCGACCATCATCGAGGTGACGTCGCCGTGCACCCGGCGGATCACGGAGCCGCGCGGGAACAGAGCTTCGTCCGACGCCGGCACCGGCTTTTCGCCCTTGGCCTGGTCGTTGAACGTCCTGCGGACCTGCCGGACCAGCGCCCGGCGCACCGGCGACAGCATCAGGCCGCCTCGCGGCTTTTCCGCTTCTTTTCCGCGGCCGTTTTCAACTGCCCGCAGGCGGCGTCGATGTCGCGCCCGCGCGGAGTCCGCACCGGCGCCGAGATCCCGGCCTCGAACACGATGTTGCTGAACGAGCGGATCCGTTCGTCGCTCGAACATTCGTAGGGCGCACCGGGCCACGGGTTGAACGGAATCAGGTTGACCTTGGCCGGCAGCTTGTACTTGCGGATCAGCCGGACCAGCTCGCGCGCGTCCTCATCGCTGTCGTTCTTGCCCTTGAGCATCACATATTCGAACGTGATTCGCCGCGCATTGTTGGCGCCGGGATAGGCCGCGCACGCCTCGAGCAATTGCTCGATCCCGTACTTGCGGTTGAGCGGCACGATCTCGTCGCGCACCGCCTTGGTCACCGCGTGCAGGCTGACGGCGAGATTGACTCCGATCTCCTCGCCGGCGCGGGCCATCATCGGCACCACGCCGGAGGTCGAGAGCGTGATCCGCCGCCGCGACAGGCCGAGCCCGTCGCCGTCCATGACGATCTTCAGAGCGTCGCGGACATGGTCGAAATTGTACAGCGGCTCGCCCATGCCCATCATCACGATGTTGGTTAGCATCCGCCCCTCAGGCTGGCTCGGCCATTCGCCGAGCGCGTCGCGCGCCAGCATCACCTGGCCGACGATCTCCGCCGGCTCGAGGTTCCTGACCAGCTGCATCGTGCCGGTGTGGCAGAAGCGGCAATTGAGTGTGCACCCCACCTGGCTCGACACGCACAAGGTGCCGCGGTCGGCGTCGGGGATGAACACCATCTCAAAGTCGTGGCCGTCGTGGGTCCTGAGCAGCCACTTGCGAGTCCCGTCGGACGACACCTGCGCCTCCACCACCTCGGGCCGCGAGATGACGAACCGCTCGGCGAACCAGCCGCGCTGCGGCTTGGCGATGTCGCTCATGCCCAAGAAGTCGCTGACTCCGCGATTGTAGATCCAGTGCCAGATTTGCTTGGCGCGGAGCTTGGCCGGCTTCGGGTCGAGCCCCGCCGCTTCGAGTTCGGCGCGAATCGAGTCCTTCGACCGCCCGACCAGCTCGACCCGCCCGTCGGCGCGCGCGGTCGCGGCCCGCGGCACCGGCACAGGGTCGATTGGGCCGGGAATCGGCATCAGGGTCGTATCGGCACTCATCGGAAGCGCGCTATCTAGTTACCCGCGCTGCGTTTTGCCAGCGCAGGCCGCGGCGGCGGCGTCGATCGCGGTCGGCGCCCCGTCGAGCAGGTAAGGATCGACGAACCGCCGGCCGGCGCCGTCGCGCGCCTCAATCCGCATCGCCGTGGCGGTTCGCGCGGCGGCGATGATCGCCTGCTCCTGCCGCGGCCCCCGGCTCCACGCCCAGTCGCCGCGCCCCATCAGCAGGAACGGCTGGTCGCCGATCGTCAGCATGACGATCGACCCGGGGCGCGGCACGCGGCTCAAACGCGCGTGGAACTCGCCCCACCGCCGCCGGTCGGCGGTGAAGCTGAACCCGGCGACGGCCTGGACCTTATCCCTGGCCGCGACCCGCGCCGAGCGTCCCGCGGCAAGGCAGGTCGCGCCGCGGTCGATCGCCGCCCAGCTGCCCCGCGCGACCAGGATTTTGCCGGCGGCGAGAGCCGGGACCGCCGACATCATTGCCAATATCGCGATGATTACTCTCACGGGCCCGTCCTGATCGCCAAATTCGCTTTGGACCACTTGTCTTGATTGCGTCCGAAATGGTGCATTAACCGTCCAGTCTTGCCGTTGACTTGCTACTATGCCACTGAGGTCGTGCTCGGACCCTGTGTGATTCGCCGATGGAGGCAAAATGGCCCGAGCAATTCCCTTATCTTCGCCGGCAGCGTCGTAGCAGATTAGCGCGGTTCGCGTGACGTTCGCGGATATCCTGGTCCGGATAGCGGCGGAACTCGCCTTGTTCGCGGGCGCCGGTTTCCTGCTCTTCGGGGTCAACGACGTACTCGTCGACCTGATCTACTTTGCGCGCCGGGCCTGGCGCGGAGCAACGGTGTACAGCCGCTACCCGCGCGCGTTCGCCAGCTATTTCGTGTTCAAGAAGGATCCCGGCCTGGTCGCGATTCTCGTTCCGGCGTGGGACGAATCATCAGTGATCGCAGCGATGCTGAAGGCGACGCTCGAGCGGCTCGATTATGACGACTACCGCATATTCGTCGGCTATTACCGCAACGATCCCGCGACCAAAGCCGCGATCGCCAGCGTCGCGGATCCGCGGATCGAGCCGGTGCTGGTCGATGCCGACGGCCCGACCACCAAAGCCGATTGCCTCAACCACCTCTATGACGCGCTCGTCGCCTATGAACTCGATTTAGGGCGCTCGGCCAAGGCGGTCGTCCTCCACGACGCCGAGGACGTGGTCCACCCTTATGAGCTCAGGATCTTCGACGGTCTGATCGACCGGGCCGCGGTCGTCCAGCTTCCGGTCCTGCCGTTGCCCGACCCGCACTCGCGCTGGATCTCTGGACATTATTGCGACGAGTTCGCCGAAGCGCACATGAAAGAATTGGTGGTCCGCGAGGCCGTCGGCGCGGCGATCCCGCTCGCCGGAGTCGGCTGCGCGGTCGCCCGCAAGCCGCTCGCTCAGCTCGCCGCTTTGGCCGACGGCCACCCGTTCGTCGGAAACAGCATGACCGAGGATTATGAGCTCGGCCTGCGCATCGGAGCGCTCGGCCTCAGGACGATCTTCGTGCGCATCCCGGCGCGGCCGGGCGAACGCGCCGTCGTCTCGACCCGCGGCCATTTTCCCGCAACCCTCGGCGCCGCGGTGCGGCAGAAAGCGCGCTGGCTCGGCGGGATCGCTTTGACCGGCTGGGATCGGCTGGGGTGGAGCGGCGGGCTCGGCGAACGCTGGATGCGCATGCGCGACCGGCGCGGGCCGCTCGCCGCGCTGCTCCTTGTCGGTGCTTACGCGGCCGCGTTCCTGTGGTCGCAGATCTGGCTCGCCGAGGCGCTCGGCGCGCCGATCCGCGCTCGGCTCGATCCGATGCTGGTCACCTTGCTGACCATCAATGCCTGGCTGCTCGCCTGGCGCGTTGTGATGCGCGCCGGCTTCACCGCGTCGGCCTACGGCCTGGCCGAAGGGTTGCGGTCGGTTCCACGGCTGGTCGTCGGCAACGTCATCGCGATGCTCGCCGCCGGCCGGGCGATTTCGCTCCACCTCGGCGGCGGGGCGAAACGGTGGGACAAGACGCGCCACGTGTTCCCGGCGGAGCTTCCGCAACGATGAAACCGTCGCTCCGCTTCCTCGCGATTGCGGTCGTCGGCTGGGCCGGCCTTCGCGCCGCGACCTTGGGCGCGATTCCCGGCGCCGAACTGTTCCAATTCGCCCCACGCCCGGCGGCCGCTCCGGCGGTCGTCGCGGCGAGCCAATTTCCCGAGATCGAGCCGATCGCGCCGGCACCGGACTTGCCACCGCCGCTGCAGGCCGCAGCCATGCCGTACGGCCTGAGCCCGATGCAGCCGCTGATGATCCCCGTCTATTATTCCTATCCGTCCGCCCCGACGCGGCCTTCGCGGCCGCCCGCGTCCTCGGCCGTATGGGACCTGCCCGAGCCGCGACGGCAATTCTATTCGCCGGCGAGTGCGGGTGACTCATGGCCGCTGTCCGGAACGGTCGGGACCTGGGTGCCGGCCGCGCCGTCACCGATCCGGCCGATGCAAAGCACCGCTCCGGCGATCATCGCCCAGCGGCTCGACCGCATTCAGCTGACGATGTGGGCGATGCTGCGCGGCCGCCAGGATCTGGCCGGCGCCACGTCACTCGCGAGCAGCGGGACGCTCGGCGGCAGCCAAGCCGGGGCGCGGCTGTTCTACAATTTCGCTCCGAACCTCGCCGCGGTCGTCCGCTCGAGCTCCGAGGTGAACCGTCGGGGCGGCGAGCTCGCCGCCGGAATCCGGGCCCGCCCGCTCCGTTCGATTCCCGTGTGGGTGACGGCCGAGCGACGCCAGCGGCTCGGCCGCTACGGCGGCGGCCGCAACGCCTTCGCTCTGTTCGCCGAAACCGGGCTTTACGACCGGCCGTTGCCGTGGGGCTTCACGCTCGACGGTTATGCCCAGGCAGGAGTGGTCGGATTCCACAGCCGCGACCTGTTCGCGGACGGCGGCGCGACGGTCAGCCGGCCGCTGTTCCGCCAATTCTCCGGCGGTTTCGGCGTGTGGGGCGGAATCCAGCCGGGACTGTACCGCGTCGACGCCGGTCCGCGCCTGACGATGAAGGTCCGCCGCAACGTCCGTGTCCACCTCGACTGGCGCCAGCGGGTCGCGGGGAACGCCGAGCCCGGGTCGGGGCCGGTGCTGACTCTCGCCGGAGATTTCTGAGCGTCGCTTGGCCCTGACCGCAGTTTGCGGCTAGTCCCTTCGGCCGACGCCATGGACATCTACCTTCCGATCGCCGGCCAGTCGGTCAACGCGCTGTTCATGGTGGTGCTCGGATTTCTCGTCGGCGTGCTCTCGGGCATGTTCGGCGTCGGCGGCGGCTTCCTCACCACGCCGCTGCTCATCTTCTACGGCATCCCGCCGACCGTCGCCGTCGCCTCGGCCGCGACCCAGATCACCGGCGCCAGCGTCTCGGGGGCCATGGTCCACATGCGGCGCGGCGGGGTCGACCTCAAAATGGGCGGGGTGATGATCGTCGGCGGCCTGTTCGGCTCGCTGATCGGGGCCGCCTTGTTCCGGTTGCTCCAATCGACCGGCCAGATCGATCTGGTCATCGGCGCACTCTACGTCCTGATCCTCGGCTGGATCGGCGGCCTGATGCTCAAGGACGCCCTGGTCGCCCTCGGCTATGTTCCGGCGCCGCCGGCCGATCGCCCCGCTGCCCGGCACAATCGCTGGGTCGCGTCGCTGCCGCTGCGCTGGCGGTTTTACAGCTCCGGGCTCTACGTCTCGCCGCTCGCCCCGCTGGCGCTCGGGGTGATTGCCGGAATGCTGACCGTGTTCCTCGGCATCGGCGGCGGCTTCATCCTCGTCCCGGCGATGATCTACCTGCTCGGCATGGCGGCCCGCGTGGTGATCGGCACCAGCCTGGTGATGATCCTCGCCGTCAGCGCCGCGACGACCATGGTCCACGCCCTCACCACGCGGTCGGTCGACATCGTGCTCGCCGCCTTGCTCCTGGTCGGCGGCGTGATCGGCGCTCAATATGGCGCGGTCCTCGCGACCCGGGTGAAGCCCGACATGCTGCGCTTCGCCCTCGCGATCATCATCCTGCTCGTCGCCCTGCGCATGGCGCTCGGTCTCGCCTGGCGGCCGGACGAAGTCTATTCGATCGAGTATTTGTGAGCCGGCGCCGCATTTCGCTCCTGCTCCTCGCCGTGGCGCCGCTGCTGGTGGCGGCGGACAAGCCGACGCTGGTTCCGGACATTTCCGCACGCAAGGTCGAGATCCGCTACAGCTTCACCGGCGCGCAACTGCTGCTGTTCGGTGCAATCGTCTATCCCGGCGGCCGGCCGCCGAGCCGTCCGGCGGACATCGTCGTCGTGCTGCGCGGCCCGGTGCAGCCGATCCTGGTGCGCGAAAAGCAGCGCATCCTGCACATCTGGATGAACGCCGATTCGAACCGTTTCCGCTCGGCGCCGTCCTTTTACTCGGTGGCCTCGTCCCGGCCGATCGCGGACCTGGTCGATGACCGGACCGCCGCCATCTACGAGATGGGCCTGGACAATCTGCAGCTGTCGCCGGGCAGCGGCGCGCTGCCGGACAAGGAACGACGCTTCGAGGCCGGCCTCCTCGACCTTCGCCGGCGCCAGGGCCTCTACGCCGAAAATCCGCACGGCGTCGAAATCAGCGACCGCGTCCTCTATCGGGCGACGATCACCATCCCGAGCCAGGTGCCGGTCGGGACCTATACCGCGGAGACGTTCCTCGTCGACCGCCCGTCTCCGGAACGGCCCGGGCGAGTGCTCGCAGTGGCAACTCGCGACATCCAAATCGACAAGTCGGGGTTCGAAAGGTACGTCGCCTTGGCGGCGCGGCGCCACGAGGGATTGTACGGCTTGGCGGCTGTCGTCCTCTCGCTCGGGCTCGGCTGGGCGGCAGCGGCGGCATTCCGTAGACGCATCTAGTCCTAAGCCAATTTTAACCGCTCGCCGGTATGACGCCCAACACGCATGTCAGTGTGGGGTAGCGAGTATATGAACGATCAGCCGAACCTGCGTCAGTTCCTCGACGAGGTGAACAGCTTTGCCGACGAGCCGGCCGGAGCGCCCGCCCCCGCGAAATCGGGTGAGGCCCTCGCGCCGATCGGCAAGGTGCTAGAGATCGCGGGCTCCGGCTCGGCGGTCTGCATCGACGCCGCCGAGCTCATGAAGCTACAGTCCCACGGCGATCCCGCCGTCGCCATGTCGGGCCAGGTCGGAAGCCAGGTGAAGATGGTCGTCGGCACCAACTGGCTGATCGCCAACGTCCGCACGATGCGGGCCGACGAGAGCGGCGAGATCGTCGCTAACGTCGACTTCCTCGGCGAGGGCTCGCGCGACGCGAGCGGCAACATGAGCAACTTCCGCCGCGGCGTCACCCGCTATCCCGTGCCCGGTTGCGAAGTTCATCCGGTGAGCACCGAGGATCTCGGCGCGATTTTCGCCGCTAGCGACGAGCCGCACATCGAGATCGGCACTGTCTACCCGACCGACGACATCCGCGGCGCGCTGTACGTCGACCCGATGCTGTCGAAGCATTTCGCGGTGCTGGGATCGACCGGTACCGGTAAATCGACTTCGGTCGCCTTGATCCTCCACCGGATCTCGCAGCTCTCGCCCGAGGGTCACATCGTGATGATCGACCCGCACGGCGAATATTCCGCCGCGTTCAAGGGCTGCGGCGAATTGTTCAACGTCGACAACCTCCAGTTGCCCTACTGGCTGATGAATTTCGAAGAGCATTGCGAAGTGATGCTCACGACCCACGACGCCGAGCGCCAGCGCGACGCCGACATCCTCGCCAAGTGCCTGCTTGCCGCGCGCACCAAGGGCAAGGATATGAGCCAGTACGGCAAGGTCACCGTCGACAGCCCGATTCCGTATTTGCTCGCCGATCTCAACACGATCCTGGTCAACGAGATGGGCAAGCTCGAGCGCGCCGGGGACACGCTGCCGTACCAGCGGATCAAGACCAAGCTCGACGAGCTTCGCGCCGATCCGCGCTACACCTTCATGTTCTCTGGCATGCTCGTGTCAGATACGATGCCGAGCCTCATTTCAAAGCTGTTCCGGCTGCCGAGCCACGGCAAGCCGATCTCGATCGTGGACGTCTCCGGCGTTCCGTCCGAAGTCACCTCAGTGGTGGTGTCGGTGCTTGCGCGCATGGTGTTCGACTATGCGATCTGGTCGCGGACGGAGGCGCAGCGTCCGCTGCTGCTCGTCTGCGAAGAGGCGCACCGCTACGTGCCCAAGGACGAGAATGCCGAGAACGGCCAGTCGGTCCGCCGGATCCTCGAGCGCATCGCCAAGGAAGGCCGTAAATATGGCGTGTCGCTCGGCCTGATCACGCAGCGCCCGTCCGATCTTGCCGAAGGCGTGCTGTCGCAGTGCGGCACGATCGTCGCGATGCGCTTGAACAACGACCGCGACCAGGCCTGCGTGCGGGCCGCGATGCCGGAAGGCGCGCGCGGCTTCCTCGACGCGATCCCGGCGCTGCGCAACCGCGAATGCATCGTTTGCGGCGAGGGTGTCGCGATTCCCATCCGGGTCCGCTTCGACGATCTCGAGCCCGAGAAGCGCCCGGCCTCGTCGGACCCGAGCTTCGCCCGCCTGTGGTGCGAGACCGGCGACGAAGAAGGCATCATCCAGCGCACGATCAAGCGCTGGCGCGGCCACGGCCGGTAAGGAACGTCTAGGCCTTCAGAGGCCGAACAGCCGCGCATACAAAGCCGCGCAACAGGCGCCGGCCAGGATCGCGAGCAAAAACATCTGCTGTCGTCGGAGGGCGACGGTCTTGGCGCGCTCGGCGCTTTCGGCTGCTTCGAGGTTGCGGGCGCGCCGTTCGAGTTCCGCCGCGGCCTCGAAATAGAGATCCCCGCCGTGGATTCCGCGACTGGCGATTGCGCGGAGTTCGTCGCATGGCCGGTCTCTCAACGCGATGGCCGGCTCGTCGATCGCTTCAATTCCCGGGGCACCTGCGCCGGCACGGACAAGGTCTTCTTGCACCATCATTGCTGGCTCCCTCAGCTCGAAATCGGGGGAAACCACAACTCGGCGGCGAATGGCCGTCAGTCCTCAAAGGGCGATGCGAGGCCGCGCCGCCATAGCATAACTCGCAATTGGATTCAGCCGCGTTTCGCTCCGACACCGAGCAGCGCCTTCAGCCGCGCCTTGACCGCATCGGCGAGGTGCGTGTCGACCACCGGCGCGCTGGTGAAGCGCACCGACAGCGGGTTGACCGGCTGCCCGCCGCGCCGGACTTCGTAGTGAAGGTGCGGCCCCGTCGACAGCCCCGACGACCCGACATAACCGATCAACTGGCCGGCGTGGACGAAGCTGCCCGGCTCGGCGACGATCTGGCTCATGTGGCTGTAGCTGGTGAGCACTCCGCCGCCATGGGCGACGCGCACTTGGCGGCCGTAGCCGCCGGCCCAGCCCGCTCCGACGACCTGGCCGTCGGCGGCGGCGACGATCGGGCTGCCCCAGCTCGCTCCGAAATCGAGCCCGGCATGGAACCGCGAGAAATGCAGGATCGGGTGATAGCGATAGCCGAAATAGGACGTGATCCGCCCGGCGACGGGCCATGCGAGCGCCGTCGAGACCGGCGCCGGGCGCTCGGCGTTGGCGGCGTCGATCCATTGGCTGCGGCCGTTCGAGTCCCAGCGCACCAGCTGCAGGTCCGACGCCGCGATCCGGTCGAGCCCGGCGTAGGCGAGCGCGCCGCCGCCGGCGAACACCAGGTCGAACGAGTCGCCGGGCGAAACGTCGCCGCCGACGTCGATCTCGGTCGCCAGAGCGGCGAGATATTGCGCCGCCGCCTGGGGCGAAGCGCCGGCCGCCCGCAGCGACCAGTAGAGCCCGTCGCCGACCCGCCCGCGGATGCGCAGCGGTCCGCCGGCGGCGGGCTTCGGCTTCAGCACCGCCACCGGGACCGGCTGGATCTTGCGCAGCGGAATCACGGCGACCGGCTCGACCGCCGCCGTTGCGTCCATCCGCCCTCCCGAGGTCCCGCCATTCGCCAGCGGAGCGATTCCGAGCGCCTGCCACTGCAGCCGTTCGTCGGCGCGGATATCGTTCGACTTGGGCAATGAAGCCCAGCCGACGCCGCTGCACAGCAGAGCGAGCAGCCCGACTCCGGTCCAGCCCGCGCGCGGCAGCGCGAACGCGCGAGCGCCGTTCGTCCGCCGGCCAAAGCCGACCGCCCCCCTCGGTTGAGCCGTCAACACCGCTCCTCAATCGCCAAACAAGGTTAAAACCCCCCTAAACCGTCCGTCGAAGGAGCCTTGCGTTGGGCGCGCGCGTTGCCACATTCGGATGATCATGGCGCCGCGTACCGATGCGCCCGTCCGGGCGATCCTTGGCCCAACCAATACGGGCAAGACCTATCTCGCCGTCGAGCGGATGTGCGGCCACTCCTCCGGGGTCATCGGCTTCCCGCTGCGGCTGCTCGCCCGCGAAGTCTACGACCGGGTCGTCGCGATGAAGGGCGAGAAGCAGGTCGCTTTGCTGACGGGCGAAGAACGGATCGTCCCACCCCAAGCCCGTTATTTCCTGTGCACCGCCGAGAGCATGCCGGTGCCGGGCGGCGACACTCATGACGACGGCCAAATGCAGCGCGACTTCGCCTTCGCCGCGATCGACGAGGCCCAGCTCGGCATCGACCCTGAGCGCGGCCACGTCTTCACCGACCGGATGCTGCGCGTGCGCGGCCGCGAGGAGACGCTGATCCTCGGCTCCGAGACTTTGAAGCCGATCATCCGCGAACTGTTGCCCGAGGCCGAGATCGTCAGCCGCCCGCGCTTCTCGACCCTGCGCTACGCCGGCAGCGTCAAGCTGTCGCGGCTTCCGCCGCGCTCGGCGGTCGTCGCCTTCTCCGCCGAGCAGGTCTACGCGCTCGCCGAGATGCTGCGGCGCTTCAAGGGCGGCGCCGCGGTCGTGATGGGCGCGCTGTCGCCGGCGACGCGCAACGCCCAGGTAGCGATGTTCCAGCGCGGCGAGGTCGATTATCTCGTCGCCACCGACGCCATCGGCATGGGCCTCAACATGGACGTCACCCATGTTGCCTTTGCCGGGCTCGAGAAGTTCGACGGCCGCCGCGACCGCCGGCTCACGATTTCCGAGATGGCGCAGATCGCCGGCCGCGCCGGGCGGCACCAGAAGGACGGCAGCTTCGGCGCGCTCGGCATCGGCGATACCGGCGCCGAGTTCAGCGAAGAGGAGATCGAGGCGATCGAGGAGCATCGCTTCCGCCGCCTCGACTTCGTCTATTGGCGCAACGCCGAGCTCGATTTCACCGACGTCCGCGCGCTCATCGCCAGCCTCGAGGCGAAGAGCGACGATCCGCTGCTTCGACCAGCGCCCGAAGCGATCGACCTCGCCGTCCTCAAGCTGGTCGCCGAGGACCCGACGATCGTTGGCAAGCGCGGCAGCCAGGCGAAGCGGCTGTGGGCGGTGTGCGGGCTGCCCGATTTCCGCAAGGTCGGGCCGATGCACCACGCGCGGATGGTCCGGCGGCTGTTCAGCTACATCGAGGAAGGCGGGCATATCCCGCACGAATGGTTCGCCGCTGAGGTCGCCCGGCTGGACAATATGAGCGGCGACATAGAGGCGCTCGCCGACCGCCTCGCCGGAATCCGCAGCTGGGCCTATATCGCGCACCGCTCCGACTGGCTGAAGGAGCCGGCGAAATGGGCCGAGCGCACGCGCGAAGTCGAGTCTCGCCTGTCCGACGCCCTCCACGAGCGTCTCACCCAGCGCTTCGTCGACCGGCGCACCGCGGTGCTGGTCCGCGACATCGGCGCGCGCGGAGCGGACGCGCTCCCGGTGACGGTGGCCGCCGATGGTGAAGTCAGCGTCGGGCCCGAGCCGATCGGCCATTTGATCGGCTTCGATTTCCGCGTCGATCCGTCCGCCCGCCTGGCCGACAAGCGCCTGCTGCTTGCGGCCGCCGAGCGCCGCCTCGGTGACGAGCTCGAACGCCGCGCCAATGCGCTGGTCGACGCCGGGGACGATGCCTTCGCCCTGATCGTCGAGGAAGACGGCGGGCTCGCCGTCGGCTGGGAGAGGCAGGCGCTCGCACGTCTCGCCCCCGGCCGGTCGCTGCTCGAGCCCGCGCTTCGAACCGCCCGCGCGCTCGACCGTCTCTCGGCACAGAGCCGGGCCGCGCTCCGCGCCCGTCTCGAGCGGTGGCTCGAAACCCAGATCGCGCAGCAGCTGCGTCCGCTGCAAACGCTTGCCGCGGCGGCGACCGACCCCGCCAGCTCGCCCGGCGTCCGGGCGCTTGCGGCGATGCTGACCGACTCCGTCGGGCTGCTGCCGCGCAAAGCCGCGCTCGGCGCCATCTCGCACCTCGAACATGCCGACCGCCAGACGCTGCACCGGCTTCGAGTTCGCCTCGGCCCGCTCGATGTGTTCCAGATGCCATTATTGAAGCCCGCCGCGCAATATTGGCGGGCCGCGCTGCTCGCGGTTCGCACGGGAGCGCCAATGCCCTCGCTCCCGCCGCCCGGCGCGGCGACGCTTCCAGCCACGGCCGACCCGAGAGGCGCCGCACTCGCCTATCGCCGGCTGGGACGCGAATGGATCCGGATCGACCTTGCCGACCGGCTCGCGAGCCACGCCCGCAAGGTGCGCTCCGCCGGCGGTGCCGACCCTGTCGATGTTCCGCTCGCGACCTCGATCGGCCTGGACGACGAGGCGATCACCCGGCTGATGAGCGAGGTCGGCTTCACCCGGGCAGCCGATTCCTGGCGCTGGCGCGGCCGCCGACCGCAGCGCGACGACCGCAAGGCGGCCGGATCCCACGCCTTCGCCGAGCTGGCCAAGCTCAAGCGGCCCCGAGGATAAGGTTGCGGATCGACCGGTATCTGCACTGCATCCGGCTCGTCAAAAGCCGAACCATCGCCCAGGGCGTGATCGAGCAGGGCCATGTCCGCGTCGATGGTCGTCGGGTTGAAAAATCGTCCGAGGAGATCCGCGTCGGGAGCGTGATCGCCCTCCCGCTGCACGGCCAGGTGCGCATTCTCCGAGTGCTTGAATTGCCCGAAAGGCGCGGCCCAGCAGCTGAAGCGCGGCTCTGCTATGAAGAGCTGGCAATTGACGGCGGCGGCGCTCGCTCTTAGCGATTTTGTCAAAGAGGAGCCGCTTTCAATGACGTACGTCGTCACCGACGCCTGCATCAAATGCAAATATATGGACTGCGTCGAGGTCTGCCCCGTGGACTGCTTCTACGAGGGCGAGGTGATGCT
>JBJMUB010000023.1:0-13282 GCA_045811385.1 Sphingomicrobium sp.
GGATTGTTGACGACCCGTCCGTTGCGCCGGACCACCTGCGACGCCCACGCCGTCACCTCTATAATCGCGCCGTGCCTTCGCCGTCCCCGACAACGCCCGCGCCCGCGTCCGCCGCGCGCCGGCCGATCCATCAGCTTTCGCCCTCGCTGGTGAACCGCATCGCCGCCGGCGAAGTGATCGAGCGGCCGGCGTCGGTGGTCAAGGAGCTGGTCGACAACGCGATCGACGCCGGCGCGAGCGCGGTCGCGGTCGAGGTCACCGCGGGCGGCCGCGGGCTGGTCCGCGTGACCGACGACGGCTGCGGGATGAGCGCGCGGTCCGCCATGCTGGCGCTCGAGCGCCATGCCACGTCGAAGCTGCGCGACGTCGAGGATCTGTGGGAGCTGGCGACGGCGGGCTTCCGCGGCGAGGCGCTGCCGTCGATCGCGAGCGTGGCTCGGCTGCGCATTGAAAGCCGGGTCCGCGGGAGCGACGGCTGGCGGATCGAGGTCGATCATGGCGAACCGGCCGGGGAGGGGCTCGCGGCGCTGCCGCCGGGGACGCGAATCGCGGTCGAGGGCCTGTTCGACAAGGTGCCGGCGCGGCGCAAGTTCCTGCGCTCGCCGCGGGCCGAGTATGCGGCGTGCCTCGATACCGTGAAGCGCCTGGCGATGGCCCGCCCCGACGTCGGCTTTTCGCTCGATCACGATGGGCGCCGGATCGTGACCGTCCAGCCGGCCGAGGCGCCCGCACGGGTCGCCGAGCTGCTAACCCATGAGCTCGACCGTCACGGAGTCGGGATCGACTGCGCTCGCGACGGGTTGCGGCTCACCGGCGTGATCAGCCTGCCGACCTTCAACCGCGGCGTCGCCGACCAGCAATATCTGTTCGTCAATTCGCGGCCGGTGAAGGACCGCCTGCTGGTCGGAGCGTTGCGCGCCGCGTATCGCGACCTCATCGCCCGCGACCGGCATCCAATCGCGGCGCTGTTCGTCGCGGTTCCGCTCGACGAGGTCGACGTCAACGTCCATCCCGCCAAGACCGAAGTCCGGTTCCGCGATCCGTCGGCGGTGCGCGGGCTGATCGTCGGCGGTTTGCGGCGAGCGCTCGATGAGCAAGGCCAGCGCAGCGCGGCGCGTGAGCAGGCGGCGGCGCCGGTGATGTGGACATCGAGCGCGACCTACGACGAACAGCTGAATCGTCATCTCAGCGAAAGCTGGGATCCAAACGGCGCATGGGCCCCAGCCTTCGCTGGGGCGACGTTGGTGAAGGAGGACCAAAGGCTCTTCGATGCCGCACCCGCCGCTCGCGCCGAACCTGCCATCGCGGACGTACCGAACTACCCCCTCGGGGTCGCCCGCGGGCAGGTCGCCGCCACCTACATCGTCGCCGAAGCCGAGGACGGGCTGGTGATCGTCGACCAGCATGCCGCGCATGAGCGCCTCGTGCTCGAGCGGATGCGCGCCGCGCGCGAGGGCGGGGCGGTCGCGCGCCAAGCGTTGCTGATCCCTGAGGTGGTCGAGCTCGACGAGCCCGACTGCGACCGGCTCGAAGGCGCGGTCGCCGACCTCGGCGAAATGGGCCTCGAGCTCGAGCGGTTCGGGCCGTCGGCGATGCTGGTCCGTTCGGTCCCCGCGGCGCTCGGCAAGACCGACGTCGGTGGGCTCATTGCCGACCTCGCCGGCGAGATCGCCGAGCTCGGCGGAGCGCTGTCGCTGCGCGACAAGCTCGATCACGTCGCCGCGACCATCGCCTGCCATGGCTCGGTCCGGGCCGGACGGCTGCTGTCGGTCGCCGAGATGAACGCGCTGCTGCGCGAGATGGAGGTCACGCCGCGCTCCGGCCAGTGCAACCACGGCCGCCCGACCTGGGTCAAGCTCGGCCACGGCGAGATCGAAAAACTGTTCGGGCGAAGGTAAGCGCGCGTCCGATGCTCTATTTAATCGTCTTCCTCGGTGCCGGAATCGGCGGGGCGCTGCGCCACGGCATCAATGTCGGCGCCGCCAGGCTGTTTGGCTACGGCTTTCCGTTCGGGACCTTGATCGTCAACGTCGTCGGCTCGTTCCTCATCGGCCTGCTCGCCGGCTACTTCGCCTTTCGTCCCGGAGTTCCGCAGGACGTCCGCTTGTTCCTGACCACCGGAATTCTCGGCGGCTTCACCACCTTTTCGGCCTTCTCGCTCGACGGTGCGCTGCTGATCGAACGCCACGCCTATGCGCTGGCCGCGGTCTACATGGTCGGATCGGTTGTCGCCGGTCTGGCGGCATTGTTCCTCGGCCTCGCGCTGTTTAGAGGCGGCGGCCACCTGCCATGAACATCGACCTCATCCCGGTCGGCGACGATCCGCCCAACAGCGTCAACGTGATTATCGAGGTTCCGGTCGGCGGCGAGCCGGTCAAATATGAGTTCGACAAAAAGTCCGGAGCGCTGTTCGTCGATCGCATCCTGCACACGCCGATGCGCTATCCGGCCAATTACGGGTTCGTGCCCCATACCTTGTCTCCCGACGGCGATCCGCTCGACGCTCTGGTCATCGCGCGCACTCCCTTCGTCCCCGGAAGCGTCGTTCGCGCCCGGCCGATCGGCGTGCTCAGCCTGGAGGACGAGCACGGCGGCGACGAGAAACTGATCTGCGTGCCGGTGGATTCGACCTTTCCTTATTATACCGACGTCGGCGAGCGGCACGATTTGCCCTCGATCATCTTCCAGCAGATCGAGCATTTCTTCACCCACTACAAAGACCTCGAGCCGGAGAAGTGGGTTCGGGTGGGGCATTGGGGCGATGCCGAGGAAGCCCGAACGGTGCTCGTCGACGCGATCGAGCGCGGCAGGTCGAGCGCTGCTCGGGACGGTTAAGCAACGACTTTCGTCCCATTTCGTGCTAAATCCTGCGCTCAGGGAAGGAGACCGCCATGGACGGCCAGGACCGCGTCTACTTCGCCCAGCGCGCCGCTGAGGAAGAAGAGCTGGCCCAAGCAGCCAGCGATCCGACTGTCGCCAAGACCCATCGCGACATGCAGCGCGCCTATCTCGAGCGGGCGAGCGTCGGCGAGCGGCCGCAGCCGGCCCCGGAGGCGACCATCGGCTGAGCGTCAGCCGCCGTATTTGCGGAGTTTTTTGAAGGTCTGTTCGAGCGCGGTTGTGCGCGATTCGGTTCGCGACCGTTCGAGCCGCGGATAGCCGCTCGCTTCCTCGTTCCGCAGTTCGTCGGCGAAGCGCCCCGCGCGCACCTCGGCGAGAATCTCCGCCATCCGTTCCCGAACGGACTGGTCGACGATCCGAGTGCCGCCGAGGAGCGCGCCGAGCTCGGCGGTGTTCGAGATGGCTTCGCGCATCCCGGCGATTCCCCGCTCGTCGATCAGATCGGCGATCAGCTTCAGCTCGCCGACGCATTCGAGGAGCGCGACCTCCGGCGAGATGCCCCCCGCGACGAGGGTTTCGAAGCCGGCGATCAGCAGCTCGGGGACTCCGCCCCAGACGACCGCCTGCTCATTGAACAGATCGGCTTCGGCTTCCTCGGCGAAGCTCGAGGCGATGAGCCCGGCGCGAGCGCAGCCGATCGCCCGGCCGTAGGCGAGGGCGATGGCCCCCGCCGAGCCCGTCGCGTCCTGCTCGACCGCCCATAACGCGATCATCCCCTTGCCCTCGCAATAGAGCGAACGCAGCGCGGTGCCCGGACCCTTGGGCGCCACGAGGAAGACGTCGAGGTCCGGGCGTGGGGCAATGAAGCCGAACCGTACGGAAAGGCCATGGCTGAAGCCGAGCGCGGCGCCCTCGCGGAGATAAGGCTCGATTTCGCGGTACAGGGCGGCGTGGATTTCGTCCGGGGCGAGCATCATAACGATGTCGGCCGAGCGGACCGCATCCTCGAGCAGCGCGATTTCGAGGCCGGCAGCTTCGGCTTCCGACGCGCTTCCGGAGCCGCCGCGAAGCCCGACAACGACGTCGATCCCGCTGTCCTTGAGATTGAGCGACTGAGCGCGGCCCTGATTGCCGTAGCCGAGGATCGCGACCCGCTTGCGGGCGATCGGGTCGGGGTCGATGTCGGCGTCTTGTATGTCCACAAACCGTTCGCCCTGAGCTTGTCGAAGGGCTGTCCTTCGCTCGTGGCCCTTTGAAGAAAGGGCAGGGCTTCGACAAGCTCAGCCCGAACGGAGAAGGTGCAGTGCGGCGCCGAGACTGTCGTCATCGAGCGGTTCGGTGAAGCGCGGCCAGTCGGGCGGCGGCTGGTGGGCGAACCAGGTGTACTGCCGCTTGGCGTATTGCCGAGTCGCCTGCTGCCCCGCGGCGACCGCTTCGGCCAGCGTCCCTTGGCCCTTCACGTAACTCGCGATCTCGCGCACTCCGATTGCGCGCATCACAGGCAGGTTCGGGTCGAGCCGCCGGTCGAGCAGCGCGTTCACCTCCTCGACTGCGCCCTGCGCGATCATCCGTGCGAAGCGGTCATCGCACCGGGCGTAAAGCCAGCCGCGCGGCGGCAACAGGATGAGCGGGCGAAGGTCGACCGCGTTACCGATTCCGCCGGTTCGTTCGCCTTGCCATTCCGCGAGCGGCTTTCCGGTGGACAAGATCACCTCGAGCGCGCGCGCAATCCGGGCCGTGTCGCCGGGGTTTAGTCGCTGTGCCGCTTCGGAATCGAGCTCTTCGAGACGGGCGCGGTTCGCTTCGACCGGATTGTGACGCACCTCGCTGCGGATCGCGGGATCGATCGGCGGAACCGGGGCGATTCCGTCGAGCAGGGTGCGGAGATAGAGCCCGGTGCCCCCGACGAGGATCGGCAATCGCCCTGCCGCGTGGATGTCGGCGACCTCCGCTTTTGCTCGCTCGGCCCAGTCGGCTGCGGAAAACGGCGTGGCGCCGTCGAGGAATCCGAACAGCCGATGCTCGGCGCGCGCACGGTCCGCCGCCGTCGGGGCGGCGCTCAGCACCGGGAGGTCGCGATAAACCTGCGCGCTGTCGGCATTGACGACGACTCCGCCGGCACGCTCGGCGAGGGCCAGCGCAAGAGCCGACTTGCCGCTCGCGGTCGGTCCCGCGATTAGGGCGAGAGGAGGATTCGGACGGACGGTCATGGCGATTGCGACTTTGATAGCAGCCGGACGGCTCGATGACAGGCTGGTCGACCGGGCGCTTGGCCTGCTGCGCGAGGTCGATTCCAAGGCCAGCTTTTCGCACTGGATCGACGAGGGCGACGCGGCCGACCTGAGGTTCAGCGGCGACCTTAAGAGCGCGCGCTGGGCGCTTTCTTCCGTGGAGGGGGTGGATGTCGTGGTTCAGCCCGATGAGCTGCGGTGGAAGCGCCTGCTCGTCGCGGACATGGATTCGACCGTCATCGGCCAGGAATGCATCGACGAGCTCGCCGATTATGCGGGGCTCAAAACCGAGGTGGCGCGCATCACCGAGCGCGCGATGCAGGGCGAGATCGATTTCCGGGGCGCGCTGCGCGAGCGCGTCCGTCTGCTCGCCGGGCTCGACGAACGCGCACTCCGGCGCTGCCTCGACGAGCGGGTCGAGATCACCGAGGGCGCGGAGACGCTGGTGCAGACGATGCGGGCAGGGGGTGCGAGTTGTCTATTGGTGTCGGGCGGGTTCCTGTCCTTCGCCAATCCGATCGCCGAGGCCGTCGGGTTCGATCGGGTGAAAGCGAACCGGCTGGTGTTCGCCGGCGGCAAATTGAGCGGCGAGGTCGGCGACCCGATCGTCGACGCCTTGGCCAAGCGCGACGCGTTGATCGAAACGCGTGAACGGCTCGGCCTCGCGGCGGCGGATGTCCTCGCGATCGGCGACGGCGCCAACGACAAATTGATGATCGAGGAAGCGGGGCTGGGGATCGCCTACCGCGCCAAGCCGGCGCTGGTCGAAGTCGCCGACGCCGAGCTCAGGCATCACGGGCTCGATGCGTTACTGTGGGTTCAGGGCGTGCGCCGCCGCGACTGGTTCCGCGCCTGATTATTTGGCGGCGACCGGGAAGCACGCCTGACCGACGGCGCTGCACGCGGCCGCGGCCGCGGCCTTGCTTTCGAACGGCCCGACCTGAAGGCGGGTGACCGGGCCGGCCGGGACATAATAAGCCTGGCGACCGCCGAGTTTTCCGGAAAGCTTGCGGAACAGCGCTTCGGCCGACGATCGTTGCGAGAAGGCGCCGAGCTGAATCCGCCATTTCCCGCTCGCCAGACTTGCGGTTTGAGCGGGCGGCTTCGGCACCGCCTTGGGCGGCGGCTCGGCGACATGGACTGCGACCCTGCGCGCCGGCTTGGTTGCGGCGGGCTTGGCCGGTGCGTTGGCGGCCGGCTTCGGGGTCGACACCGGGGCCGGCGACGACTTGACCATCGCCAGCGCCAGCGCGGTGCCCTTCCTGCGGTCTTCGAGCGGAAGGATCCGGTCGAGCTGCCCGAGCGTGTCTTTCGCCGCGAGAAGGCCCTGGGCGGCAGCGCGGCTGATATAGGCGTAGCCCTGCACCGGGTCTTGGGCCACGCTGTCGCCGTTGAATAATGCGGTCCCGTAGACGAGCATCGCGCGCGGCTCGCCTTTATCGGAGGCAGCCTTGAGCCAGCGCAGCGCACCGGTGTGATTGCCGTTCTGGAACAGCAGCAGGCCGAGCGTGGTCTGGGCGTCGGTATGCCCTTTGGTTGCGGCGCGTTCGAACCAGATTTGCGCCGCGCCGAGATCGATCGGCACGCCGCGACCAAGGCGGTAGGCTTGGCCGAGATTGAATTGCGCATCGGCATCGCCCTGCTCGGCGAGCGGCCGCCAGATCGAGACCGCCGTTGCGTAATCGGCTTTTTGCCACGCTTCGATGCCCGCGCCGACAGATTGCGCCGATAGCGGCGCGGCCAGCAAGGCAATCCCGAACGACACAGCCAAGCACTTGTAACGCATGGATTATCCCACCCTCTCCCAAGTCTAGCGAAGTTGGCGCGATCGGCAAACAGCGTCGTGGCCTCGTTAACCAGATTTTAGAGGCTTGAGTGCCACTCCAGCCGCTGAATTGACGTCATTCACGCGAGGGGAAAAGCATGCGCGTTCTGGCTATGGCATCGCAGAAGGGCGGGTCGGGCAAGACGACTCTGTCCGGCCATCTTGCGGTGCAGGCGCAGCTGGCCGGCGCAGGGCCCGTCTGCCTCATCGACATCGATCCGCAGGGCAGCCTTGCCGACTGGTGGAACGAGCGCGAAGCCGAAATGCCGGCGTTCGCCCAGACCACCGTCGCGCGCCTGGCTTCGGACCTCGAAGTGCTCCGCCAGCAGGGATTCCGCCTGGCAGTCATCGACACCCCTCCGGCGATCACCATGGCGATCCAGAGCGTCATTGCCGTCGCCGAGCTGATCGTCATCCCGACCCGGCCGAGCCCGCACGACCTGCGCGCCGTCGGCGCCACGGTCGATCTGTGCGACCGCGCCGGCAAGCCGCTGATCTTCGTCGTCAACGCCGCGACGCCCAAAGCCAAGATCACCTACGAAGCCGCGGTCGCGCTGTCGCAGCACGGCACGGTCGCCCCGGTGACCGTTCATCATCGCACCGATTTCGCGGCCTCGATGATCGACGGCCGAACGGTCATGGAAATCGATCCGCAGGGCCGTTCCGCGGCCGAGATCGTCGAGCTTTGGGAATATATTTCCGACCGGCTCGAGAAGAATTTCCGCCGCACCGTCTTTTCCGCGCCCGGTCAGGCGCCGGGCATCGCTGCGGCCAGTCCGCGTCCGGTCGGCGGCTTCGGCCGCCGGGTGGTCGGCCAGTAAGGGGTGGTGGAAGTGGCCAGTAGCGAACCCAAGCCTTTCGCATCCCTGTCTTCCGGACTCCTCGCTCGGAAGGGCGCCGCGCGCCCGGCGATGAAGCCTCAGGGCTTCGGTCAGATGGGCGGATCCGGCGGAAATCTCGAGGACCTCGGCTGGAACGACATGGGCTTTGAGCCGCCCAAGCCGGCCGATGCGCCGCGCGACGAGACTCACGACGCATTCGGCGAAGAGGTCGACGATCAGCCGCGGATCCATCCAACCGGCCTGACGCCGGTGCATTCGCCGGTGCACAGCCAGCACGCCGAACTCGCCGACCGTCTCGGAGTCGAGGACGGTGACGAGGAATTCGACGCGACGGCCGAGCCCTACGAGGACGAGCCGGCGCCCGTCGCGATCCTGCCGACACCGGCCCCGGTCGCGTATCGAGCGCCCAAGGCGCGTTCGGCGCCGGGGTCCAAGTCGAAGGCCGCATTCACACTACGTCTCGATCCTGAACGGCATCTCAAGCTGCGACTCGCATGTGCGGTCAACGGACGTTCCGCGCAGCAGCTTGTCACCGACGCGCTCGATCAGCTGCTCGTCGACATGCCCGAACTCGAGGGCATGGCCGCAAAGGCCAAACTGAGGGGGTAAACAATGTCCAAGGCCATTCGCTTCGGCTCCGCAATCTCCGTCGTCGCTTTGGCGACGGCGATCGGCGGCTGCGCCGCTCCGCGACACTCGGCGAGGAGCGCGTCCAGCCAGCCAAGCGGGGAGGTTGGCCTCGCCACCCGCGCGCTTGCCGCACTGGCCTCCAACGATCCGGCTACGGCGATCAGTTTCGCCGAGCGGGCGGTCGCGCGGACGCCGAACGACGCGACGCTCCGGACGCTTCTCGGAAGCGCCTATTTCGCTACCGGCCGGTTCGCGTCGGCCGAATCGGCGTTCAAGGATTCGCTCTCGCTCAACGCCAACCAGCCGCAGGTCGCGCTGAAGGTCGCTCTGGCCGAGATCGCCCAGGGCAAGAATGCCGAGGCGGTCGCGTTGCTCGATAGCGGCCGAGCCATGCTCGACCCGGCCGACTACGGCCTGGCACTGGCGCTTGCCGGCCGTCCGGTCGATGCCATCGCCGTCTTGGAGCCGATCGCTCGCGCCGACGGCGCCGAGGCCCGAGTCCGCCAGAACCTCGCGCTCGCTTATGCCTTCTCTGGCGACTGGACGAACGCCAAGGCGATTGCCGCGCAGGACGTTCCGGCCGATCAGCTCGATACCCGGATGCAGCAGTGGATGCGCCTGGCGACTCCGGCCCGCCCGTCGGACCAGCTTGCCGGCCTGATCGGCGTTACCCCGGCGGCGACCGATCCGGGCCAGCCGATCCTGATCGCGCTGAACAAGGGCAACACCGCTCCCGTGATGGCTCAGGCTGCTCGGGTTCCCGCGCCGCAAGTCGCTCAGGCTGCGCCGCCGCCACTGCCGCCCGTCCAGGTCACTCCGGGCGACGAGCCGCTGATCGGCCCCGTCGCTTCGGCGGAGGTTCCGTCCATTCCCGCCTTCACTCCGGAAGTGACCGCGCCGCCGCCGCCCGTGGCGAAACCGGCCCGGGTCGTTCACGCCAGGCTGCCCAAAGCTTCGGTCCGCCGCGCCACCGGCAAGTCCGGCGCAGTCGTCCAGCTCGGTGCCTTCGGCAATGCCGAGCGGGTCGCCGCTGCCTGGAACGTCGCAGCCAAGCGATTCGGGGCGCTCAAATCCTACACGCCGATGAGCGCGCGCTTCGCCAGCGGCCGCGGCACCGTCTACCGCCTGTCGGTCAAGGGTTTCGGCAGCGTTAGCGAAGCTAATGCGGTGTGCGCGTCGGTCCGCCGTGGTGGCGGAAGCTGCTTCGTCCGCAACATCGCGGGCGACGCTCCGGTGCAATTCGCTTCGCGCTAACCCAGCAACAACTCCAAACAGGCCATTCGCACGGCCACGCCCATTTCGACCTGACGCGTGATCAGCGAGCGTTCGGCGTCGTCGGCGATCGCGCTTTCGATCTCGACTCCGCGGTTCATCGGGCCGGGATGCATGACGACCGCTCCGGATGAGGCGGTGGCCAGCCGCTCGGCGGTGAGGCCGTAGCGCGCGAGATATTCGCCCGGGGCGTCGTTGAGATCGTCCTCCAGCCGTTCGCGCTGGATCCGCAACATCATCACGACGTCGGCACCGGCAATCGCCTCGTCGATCGACATCGCGTCAACGCCGTCCGGCAGGAATTCGGGCGGACCGGCGAGCCGCACTTCCGCACCGAGACGCGGCAGCAGCCTGGCGTTCGAGCGGGCAACTCGACTGTGGCGGATGTCGCCGCAGATCGCGACCTTGAGGCCTGCGACGCGACCAAAGCGCTGGCGGATCGTCGCGGCGTCGAGCAGGGCTTGCGTGGGATGCTCGTTGGTCCCGTCGCCGGCATTGATCACCGGGCAGTCCATGATCAGCGCGACGGCGGCCGGGGCGCCGTTCTCGCGGTGGCGGATGACCAGGGCGTCGGGCCGCATCGCATTCAGCGTCCGCGCGGTATCTTCGAGACTTTCGCCTTTCTTGATCGACGAATGGTCGACCGAAAGGGTGACCGGCGATGCACCGAGCCGATGCGCGGCGGTCGCGAACGACATCGCGGTGCGGGTCGAGTTTTCGTAGAACAGGTTGAAGACCAGCTTGCCCCTGAGGCGGTCGCTGGAATGGCCGGAGCGATTCTCCGCAAACCAATGGTCCGCGCGCTCGAGGATGGTCGCGATCTCGGCGTCGCCGAGCGAATCGATGGAGAGCAGGTCCACGAGCGGTTCGCCTAACTGCCGTCCGCGAGATTGACCAGCGCGTCGATCGCGCCCTGGAGGATGTGGGCGGCGGCGAGCGCGTCGACCTTCTCGGCGCGGCGGGCGCGGCTGACGTCGGCGGCAATCATCGCCCGCTCGACCGCCTGCGTCGACCAGCGCTCGTCCCACAGCAGCACCGGCAGCCCCAGCGGCTCAAGGTTGCGGGCGAAGGCGCGAACCGATTGGGTGCGGGGGCTATCGCTCCCGTCCATGCTGAGCGGCAGGCCGACGACCAGGCCGACGGCTTGCTCACGCTCGGCGATCGCGCGCAGCTGCTCGAGGTCCCTGGTGAATTTGGTACGGCGGATGGTCTCGAGCGGGCCGGCGAAATGCCAGCCGGCATCGCAAACGGCGACTCCGATCGTCCGGGTGCCGACGTCGAGCCCCGCGAGCTTGCCGTCCGGCACGGCGGTGACGAATTCCGCCGTGTCGCCGGTGATCAGCGCTGCCATGCGGCAAGCCTCGCCGCGGCGTCGGCGCGGATCGAGCCCCAGAACAGGGCATAATCGTAGACGTGGTAGTTGTTCCCGGGAAGCACGAACGGGCCAAGCGGCGGGATCGAACCGCTCACGATCAGCAAGCCCTTGCGGCATTCGGCGCCCACCTGGCCTTTCGCCAGGCGCGCCGAGCTGAAGTCGGCGGTCGGAACGAGCGTGCCGAGGTTGGCCGCGGGGGCCGCGGTCCCGTTCTCAGTCCCGGTGAGCGGGTTGACGCAGAGCACCTCGTCGATGCGCCGGGGCAATCCTGTCGGGCCCTTGGTCTTGCGCCAATTGTCGAGAAGGAGGTCGGCGTCGGGGGGGTCGCCGAAGCTCATCCACGAGAGGATGCAGCCCGTTTGCTCGCGTGAGCGGCAGGCGGGAAAGCCCGTCGCCGGCACGTCCGCGGTCGTACTGATCGGCCAGCCGACGACATAGGCAGCGACTAGGCGGCTCTTGAGTTGGTCGTGGCGGTCGACCAGGAGCCGGTAGAGGTGAAGCGCACCCTGGCTGTGGCCGGAGAGGATGATCGGGCGATCTTTGGGCTGGGCGGCGATGAAGATGTCGAAGGCCGAGCGCACATCGGCATAAGCGAGGTCGAGTGCTTTCCGCGCGTCGTCGCTCTCGAGCAGGAACGCACCGTACGCCGCCTGCCGGTATTTCGGAGCCCAGACGTCTGAGATGGCGCTGAACGCGCTCGACTGGCTCTTGACGAGCAGCCGGGTCCGTCCGGCGGTCTCGCCGCGCACGTCCAGCGGGGCGTTCCAGCGGTCGGTCAGCAGATAGGTCGTCGGGTGGATGTAAAAGGTCGCGGCCCGCGGACCGAAATCCGCCGCGATTGCACCGGCGTCGTCTGGCTGCCAGCGCGGTGGGTCGCCAGCGATTCCGGGGCGCGAGATCCAGTTGCCGCGGTCCGCATAGTCGGGACCGCCGCCGGCCGCCGCCGCGACGAAATGACCCTTGGGTGTGGCCTGCTTGAGCAGCACGTCGCCGCCCCATTGGAACAGCGCGAACGCCGCGCCCACGACGATGAGCGTGAAGACGAAGACGACAAAGAGGAACCGCCGGGCGCACATTGGCGCAGCGCCCTATTGGGCTGCGCTTGAAGGCGCAACTTCCCGCCGCTATCCGCGCCGCCATGTCCGTGTCTCCCGACCAGGTGCGCCATATCGCCGAGCTTGCGCGGATCGCGATGAACGAAAAGGAGCTCGAGCGGCTCGGGCCCGAGCTCAACGCGATCATCGGCTGGGTCGAGCAGCTCGCCGAGGTCAACACCGATGGCGTCGAGCCGTTGACGGCGGTGATCGACCAGAAATTGCGGCTGCGGGACGACGTCGTGACCGACGGGGACATCCGCGAGGAGGTGCTCGCCAATGCGCCGGAGGCTCAGCACGGCTTTTTCGCGGTGCCGAAGGTGATCGAGTGATGTCGGTCGTCACGCCCAATCCCGTTCGCCCTGAGCCTGTCGAAGGGCTGTCTTTCTCTGCCAAGAAGAAAGGGCAGGGCTTCGACAAGCTCAGCCCGAACGGGTTTTGATGTCCGAGCTTGTCTCCAAGACAATCGCCGAGTTGCGCGACGGGATCCGCTCGCGCGAGTTTACTGCGCGCGAAGTCGCGGAAAGTTACAATGCGGCGGTGGCGGCGGCGCGGCTGCTCAATGCTTATACCGTGACGACGCCGGACGACGCGCTGGCCGCGGCCGAAGCGGCGGATTCGGGCAAGGCGACGGGGCCGCTCGCGGGGATTCCGCTCGGGATCAAGGATCTGTTCGCCACGAAGGGCGTGGATTCGACCGCTGGAAGCCATATCCTCAAGGGCTTCAAGCCGACCTACGAAAGCAGTGTCACCGCGAATTTGCGCAAGGCCGGCGCGGGCATGCTCGGCAAGCTCAACATGGACGAGTTCGCGATGGGTTCGTCGAACGAAACCAGCGCCTGGGGGCCGGTGATCAGCCCGTGGCGCCGGAAGGGAAGCAATGTCGGCCTGACGCCGGGCGGTTCGTCGGGCGGATCGGCGGCGGCGGTCGCGGCCGGGATCGCACCTGGCGCCACCGGCACCGACACCGGCGGCTCGATCCGCCAGCCCGCCGCGTTCGCCGGAATCTGCGGCATCAAGCCCACGTATGGCCGCTGCTCGCGCTGGGGCATCGTCGCCTTCGCTTCCTCGCTCGACCTGGCTGGGCCGATGGCCAGGGCGGTGCGTGATTGCGCGATCCTGCTCGAGGCGAGGGCCGGCTTCGACCCCAGGGATTCGACTTCGCTCGATCT
>JBJMUB010000024.1:0-9871 GCA_045811385.1 Sphingomicrobium sp.
ACCCGTGCGCCACTAGACCCGAAGGTCTCGTTCGACTTGCATGTGTTAGGCATGCCGCCAGCGTTCGTTCTGAGCCAGAATCAAACTCTCAAGTTGATGTACGATCGAACCCCCGCTGGAATAAGCGAGAGCAAGACCGGAATCTCCGGGAGCCGTTCCTGCACAAAAATCACAATCTGGTGTGTTTGCGTTTTTGAGACATATGAGCTCGCGCCGAAACCGAAGCTTCGACGAGATCCATAAGGAACGGCATAAATTTGACCGACCAACCGATACCCAGAGGCTATCGGAGACCGGGCCGCCGCCCACATGTCCCTTCATCTAAACCGACAATGTCAAAGAGCCGACGCGCTTCTCCGCCCGGTTCGATTGGTTCCGGGCATCGGTTGTACCGACTAAGAAGAGGCGCGAAACGAACGCGAGACCCGTTGCCAGGCCGCGTCCGCTTGCTGAAGGCGCCATATATGTGGGGCCCCCGAATGCGTCAACCGGGTTTTTGCGATTTGACTGCAGTTTATCGGCTGACTGGCTCGCCGCACCGTTTCCGGCCCCGGCGACTTGTACTCAAAATAGGCTTTGGAGCGCGGCTTTCAAGGCCGGCAAGCTATTGAAACGTAAAACTTATCAGGCGGTCTGAATATAAGCGCGCATCGCTTCCGCCTCGGCCTCGATGCGCTCCATGCGGTGCTTGACGAGGTCGCCGATCGACACGATGCCGCGGAGCTCGCCCCCGTCGACGACCGGAAGATGCCGGATTCGGCGCTGGGTCATCAAGGCCAAGGCCGCGAGCACGTCGGTGTCGGGCGACGCGGTAATCGCCGGCGAGCTCATCGCCCGGCTGACCGGCCAGTCGAGCGCTTCGGCGCCGTGCTCGCGCAGGCAATAGATCACGTCGCGCTCCGACATGATGCCGACGATCTCATTGCCCTCCACCACCGGCAAAGCGCCGATTCGCCGTTCGCCGAGCCGGGCCACCGCGTCGGCGACGCGCGCCTCGGCGGTGATCGTCTCGACCTGGCTGCCCTTCGCCCCGAGCACTGCTGCGATGGTCATGGCCGCCTCCTGACTCGCTGATATGCTTCTTGATACTCCTAAGCGCCGCCGTCAAAGGGCAAAGGTGCCTCGTCCGGATCCCCTGCCCAGCCCGCGCCACGCGCTGATGCGCCGCTTCTGGCGAATTTTCCGCCTGCTGGCGCTGCTGTCGGTCGTCATCGCGGCGCTCGCGGTGGTCCTCGTGACCTGGGGCGAACAATCGCCAAGCATCCATCTGATGCTCGCAACGGCATTGGGCGCCGGACTCACCGTGCTGCTCGGCACCGCGCTGATGGCGTTGGTGTTCCTGAGCGCCAACAGCGGCCATGACGACGCCGCTACTCCGCATCTCCACAAGGAGCCTGACGACGAATGAGCGATCGCCGCCGCGAGCCGATTCTGAGGGTCATTCCCGGTCCGGCCGACATCAACGCCAATGGTCATATCTTCGGCGGCTGGGTGCTGAGCCAGATGGACATCGCGGCGGGCATCGTCGCCTCACGCCGCTCGAAGGGGCCGGTCGCGACGGTGGCGATCGAGGCGATGGAATTCATCGCTCCGATCCATCTGCGCGACCTGATCGCCGTCTACGCCGAGGTGGAGCGGGTCGGCCGGACGTCGATGGGCGTGCGCATCGAAGTCGTCGCCGCGCGCGACTTCGGGGCCACCGAGGTCAAAGTCACCGAGGGACTGTTCACGTTCGTCGCGCTCGATGCCGAGCACCGGCCGCGACCGATCGACCAAGCCTAGGCCGCTGGCGCGACCTCGTCGTCGCCGTCGGCAGGGCGCGGCGCGCGGGCCCGGCGGCGCGGCTTGGGCGCCGGCTCCTCGTCGTCGGTGTCGATCGCCACGCTGGTCGGAGCGTCGGCGCCGATCGCCGGCGGGAGCACGTCGAGCGGCAGGCTGTCGTCGTCCGCGCCGTTCACTCGCGCGGCAGCCGCTTCGTCCTCGTCCGATTGCTCGGCGCTGCGCTCGTCCCGGTAGCGGGGCCGGTCGCGATCGCGGCCCCGCGGCTGGCGGTCGCGGTTGAAGCGATCACCGCGGCCGCCGCGCTCCGGGCGCTCCTCGTCCGCAGCCTCGGCTTCGGCCGCCTCGAACTCCTCGCCCTCATCCTCGTCGGAATCGTCACCGCGCTGGCGGCGCTGATCCTCGAAGCGCGCGCGATTCTCACCGAGCACGCGGAAATAATGGTCGGCATATTGCAGATAATATTCAGTCTGCACGCGGTCGCCGGCGAGCTGGGCGTCGCGCGCCAGGCTCTTGTACTTTTCGAGCAACTGGGCGGCGTTGCCGCGCTGGCGATTGTCCTGGCGGTTGCCCGGCTGCCCGCCCATGCCCTGGGGCCGCTGCCCGCCGCGGCCGCGCCGGCGGCCACCCTGTCGATTGTTGATCAAACCCTCAAGTCCTTACTCTAGGTCTTGTGACCCCTTGGCCATGAGGTAGCAGGGTCGGCGCGTTGGCGCCGGCTCCTGACCCTCTCGTTCCGATCCTTGCGCGCTGCGCTTTGGGAATCGGCCGATTGCGTCGGGGGTGGGCGGGACGCGCTCTACAGCTTTCGTGGTGGAGCGGGACCGGCCCTGCCGCCGATGTAGTGTGCGTGGGCACGAAAGCCAAGCGATTTTCGTTCAAACCCAGGTTAAGAGCAGCGCCCGGTCGCGTCCGGCGAGGTCGGAAGCGACCTTCGCCCGCAATCCGTCGCGGGCCAGCAGTTTGGTCACCGCCCTGGCCTGGTCGTGGCCGATCTCGATCGCCGCCAAGCCGCCGCGCTCGAGCAACCGCGGAAGCTGCGGCGCGAGCGCGCGATACGCGTCGAGGCCCTCCTTACCAGCGAACAGGGCCTCATCGGGCTCAAATTCGCGAACTCCGGGGCCGACTTCGGCATGGTCGGGAACGTAGGGCGGATTGCACAGGATCAGGTCGAACCGTTCGACCAGGCCGGCGGCCCAGTCGCCCTGGACCCACTTCAGCCGGCCTTCGAAGCCGAGCCTGCGGGCATTGGCCGATGCATAAGCCAACGCCTGGCGGGAAAGATCGATTCCGAGCCCGCTCGCCTCGGGCCAGACATCGAGCGCCGCGAGCAGCAAGGTTCCCGGCCCGGTTCCCAAATCGAGGATCCGCCGCGGGCCGCCGCTGCCGTCGAAATGTTCGATCGCCGAGGCGATGAGCACCTCCGAATCCGGGCGCGGCACGAGCACTCCCGGGCCGACGTGAAGCTCGATGTTCCAGAAGGCGCGGCGGCCGGTGATGTAGGCGACCGGCTCGCCCGCCTTGCGCCGCTCGACCATCGCCCAGAAACGGTCCGGCACCTTCCGCTCCGGCGGCGAGAGGATCAGGCGGTCGCGGTCGATGTGCAGCGATTCGGCCATCAGCAGCTCGGAATCCAGGCGCGCCGTGTCGCTCGCTTGACTCAACTTGCGCGCGGCATCGGCCAGCGCGCGGGCGATCGGCTTCACGCGTCCTCCAGGCCCGCCAAGCGCTCCGCTTCGTCCTCAGCGATCAGTGCGTCTATGATTTCGGTTAGTCCGGGACCCTCGAGTATCTCGTCGAGATTGTGGCGGGTCAGATTGATCCGGTGATCGGTCACCCGCCCTTGCGGGAAATTGTAGGTGCGGATGCGCTCCGAGCGGTCGCCGGAGCCGACCATCGACTTGCGCGCGCCGGCACGCTCCGACGCGAGCCGCTCGCGCTCCAGCTCGAACAACCGGGTCCGCAGCACCTTCAGCGCCTTGGCCTTGTTCTTGTGCTGCGACTTCTCGTCCTGCTGGATCACGACCAGGCCGGTCGGCAGGTGGGTGATGCGCACCGCGCTGTCGGTGGTGTTGACCGACTGGCCGCCGGGCCCGGAGGAGCGGTAGACGTCGATGCGCAGGTCTTTATCGTCGATCTGGACATCGACGTCCTCGGCTTCGGGCAGCACCGCGACCGTCGCCGCGGACGTGTGGATCCGCCCGCCGCTCTCGGTCACCGGCACCCGCTGGACGCGGTGGACCCCGCTCTCGAATTTCAGGCGCGCGAATACCCCGCGGCCGTTGATCGAGGCGATCGCTTCCTTGTAGCCGCCGAGCTCCGCGGCCGAGGCTGAAATCAGTTCGAACCGCCAGCCCTGCTCGTCGGCGTAGCGCTGGTACATGCGGAGCAGATCCCCGGCGAACAGTGCCGCTTCGTCGCCGCCGGTGCCGGCGCGCACCTCGAGCATTGCCGCTCGGTCGTCGGCCGAGTCACGCGGCAGCAGCTTGACCGCAAGCGCGCGCTCGGCCTCCGGCAAGCGATGGCGGATGTCCTCGGCTTCTGCCGCCGCCATTTCCTTGAGCTCGGGCTCGGCCGAAGGATCGGCGACCAGCCCGTTGAGCACGTCGAGCTCGGCGCGCAGCCGCCGAACCTCGCGCGCCGCCGCGGCGACCGGCTCGATCTGCGCATATTCCTTGCTGAGCCGCACGAACTCGTCGGGCGCGAGCTCGGACGCGTTCATCGCCTCGGCAAGCTCGTGCTTCCTCGCCTCGATCGAGGCGATCCGTTCCGACGAAATGCGTGTCAACGCCCGATTGCCTCCCCAATCAGGTCGAGCGAAACCGAGCGCTGCTCACCGGTCTCGAGATTCTTGAGCTGCGCCTCGCCGCGATCGAGCTCGTCGTCGCCGACGATCAAGGCGTAGGCCGCCCGGGATTCGTTCGCTCGACTCAGCCGCTTCTTCATGTTGCCGCGAAAGGCCATGTCGGCGGCGATCCCCTCGCGGCGGAGGCCTGCAATGATCTTTTGCGATTCACTGTTCGCGCGGTCCCCAAGCGGTACGATGACGACCGCGGGCCGGTCGGTCCTCGGAGCATCGATCATTATCGCCAGCCGCTCGATGCCGGCGGCCCAGCCGACGGCCGGCGTGTGCGGGCCGCCGAGGGCTTCGATCAGGCCGTCATAGCGTCCGCCGGCGATCACCGTGCCTTGCGCGCCGAGGCGGTCGGTGACGAACTCGAACGCCGTGTGACGGTAATAATCCAGGCCGCGGACCAGGCGCGGATTGCGTTCCCACGGCACGCCGGCCGCGTCGATTCCGGCGGTCACGGCCGCGAAGAAATCCGACGCCTCGCTGGTCAGATGGTCGTCGACATTCGGCGCCTCGGCGCAAATCTCGCGGTCGCGCGGATCCTTGCTGTCGAGGATGCGCAGCGGGTTGCGCTCGAGGCGGGCGACGCTGTCCTCCGACAGTCGATCTTGGTGCGAGCGAAAATAGTCGACCAGCGCGCCGCGCCAGGCTTCGCGCGTGTCGGGGTCGCCGAGCGTGTTGAGCTCGAGCGTCACTCCGTCGGCGATGCCGAGCTCCTGCAGCAGCTGGTAGCCGAGGCTCAAGATCTCGACGTCGGCCTGCGGCTCGGCGGCGCCGATGATTTCGGCGTCGAGCTGGTGGAATTCGCGAAAGCGGCCCTTCTGCGGGCGCTCGTAGCGGAACGCCGAGCCGTGCGTGGCGACCTTCAGCGGGGCGTGCTGCTGCCAGCCTTCGCTCAAATACGCGCGGCAGATGCCGGCGGTGAACTCCGGCCGGAGCGTGATCGACTCCCCCCCGCGATCCTCGAACGAATACATCTCCTTGGAGACGACGTCGGTGGTCTCGCCGATGGTGCGGGCGAACACCTGGGTCGGCTCGATCGTCGGCACTTCGACGCGCCGGAAGCCGAACAATCGGCGCACTCTGTCGAACGCGGCGACCACCGCGGCGAGGCGGTCGGCGTCTTCTCCGAGCAGGCTTTGCGTGCCCCTGACGGGCTGAACCGGCGTCATTGCGCCGCGCTTAAGCACATTTCTTCGAAATGCGGAATCAGCCGGTTGTCGTGGTGCCCGCCCGCTGCTGCTGCCGTTCCTGGAACTGGCGGCGGAAGAAGCTCGGCGGCGGCAGGAACAATTTGCGGATGGTGATGCCGATGGTCCGGCCGAGCGGGTCGAGCAGGTCGGGCTGAAAGGTCAGCGGCAATTCTCCGGCCGCGTTGCGCACCTTGGGCTTGGCATCGAAGATATTGTCGATGTTGAGCTGCACCTGCGTCCCGCGCAGCCACGGATGCTTGACGACCAGCTCGGGAATGTCGCCGGGGTTGGCGAACAGGCGAAGGTCGAAGGTCGCGAGCGGCGAGAAGCGGAGGTCGTCGCCGGTCAGGCTGTCGACCCGGGTGCCGCTGCGGTAGTTGCCGCTGAGCCGGGCGCCGAGCCCGTTGTTGAAATAGCCGGCGCGGGCTTCGACCAGGTGGCGCGGAGTGCCGCCGGCCGACCCCGCGGCGTCGCCGTGGAGATAATCGAGGTCGAGCCCGGGGGCGATCGTCACCTTGTCGACGAAGGTGATAGTGTCGGTCAGCGAGAAGGTGATCCGCCCGCGATTGCCGCCGCCGAACCCGCCGAAACCACCGCCGCCCCGGCCGCCGCCGAACCCGCGGCCGCCGCCGCGCCTGCCTTCGGTCGGAGAACCTTCAGGCGGCGGACCAGCGCCCTGTCGACCTTCCGGCGCCACCGTGGGACCGCCGGCGGGGGCTCCGCCTGGCCCGCGGCCGCGCTGGCCGAAGCCGAACTGCGCGCGCATCTGGTCGATCACCGCCTGCGACGGCCGCCGGGACTTCAGGGGCTTGGAGAAATCGAAGCCGAGCCGGAGCTGGTCGCGCTGGCTGTGATCGAAATTCACGGGGCGCAGGTCGACGCTGACGAGCTCGCCCGTGCCGTCGCAAACGCCGCTCGGCGTATTGCACACGAACCGCTCGGGGAAGGCTTGGATGATCGCCGGAGTCGCGCTGATGCTCGAAATCGGATTCTCGATCCGCTGATGCACGTAATCGGCGCGAAGCCGCAGATCGAGCTTCTCCGACGGCTGCCAGTTGGCGCCCAGTTTGAACACGTTGCGGCGGTCGGAATCGAGGTCGCGATTGCCGCCGGTGGTCGCAGTGACGATCGCCGTCTCGCCTCGCGTGAAATCGAAGATCCGCGTGCCTTCGGTGATCAGCAGCGGGTCGCCGAGCTGGTTGATGGTCGGCGCTCCCTCCTCGCGGGTCCAGCTGGTGATGAGGTTGAGCCGGTCGACCGGCGACCAGTTCGCGCCGGCACCGATCGTCGTCAGCGTGCCGAAATCCGACAGCCGGTCGACTTCGGCGTTGGCGTTGAGGGTCAGGTTGCCGAGCGCGCTGAACTCGCGGTTGCGGCGCGAGATCGGGAGGTCGACGTTGACCGACCCCGTGCCGGTGGTCCGCCCGAGCGAGCCTTCGTTCACGATCCCCTGCCGGCGGCTTTCGCTGTCGAGGTCGACAGTGCTCGCGCCGAGCTTGAAAGTCGCTGAGGCATTGCCGGCCGGGAGCTTGAACAAATTGCCGTTCGCGGTTCCGTTGATGTCCGCCGAGGTTGTCGTTTGGCGAGCGCGGTCGTGGGGGAACGCCGGATCGTCGCGGTCAGTGCCGGTGACGCTTCGGTCCCAATCGGCATTGCCGGTGACATTGTAGCGCCACTGCTTCTTGTCCCAGTTGAGCGTGCCGCCGGCATGCGCGCTGTCGGTCGACGTGTTGCGGTCGAGCGCCTCGAGCGTGTCGCCGAGGCCGATCAGCGACCGGCCTTCGCTATGCTCGAGCTCGGTGTTGAGAGTCGCCGAAACGTCGCCGAGGATCCGGCGATTGAAGATCGCCGAGCCGCGGACGTCGCGGCGGGTGCCGATCAGCGATCGGGCCGCGAGCGCCTGCTGCTCGGTCGCGCCGGGGGGCAGGGATTCGAGGCGGATGTCGCGTTCCGCCTCGGTCAGCATGCTGTTGCCTTCGGCGTGCACGTTGAACTGGGTGCGGCCGTTGCGCTGGATCATCAGCCGGGTGACGTCGGCGTTGCCGCTGACCTGACCCCCTTCGGTCGGGACTAGGGCGCCGAGCTGGGCGACGGTCGAGCGGAAGCGCTGGCGAAGAACAATGTTCACTACGCGCTGGTCGGCGCGATAGCCGTATTTCAGCGCGACCTCCTCGGGCAGGATCTCGACCCGAAGGATGGCTTCGGTGGGGATGTCGCGCATCTCGCGGAAGCTCGAAATGCGCTGGCCGTTGAGCAGCAGCACCGGCCGGCCGCCGCCACGGCCGCGCGCGCTGCCAATCTCGGGGGCCAGCGCGTCGAGCAATTCGTCGATGCTGGTTGCTCCGGTGGCGCGAACGTCGGCGGGAGTCAGGGTCTTCTCCGGCGGGATGTCGCCGATCACCGATCCCGGGGGCTTCTGGCCGGTGATGACGATCGCTTCTTCTTCGTCGCCGAACTCGTCAGCGGGCGGAACCGTCTCGCTAGTCGTGGCAGTCGGCTGCCGAGCCGGCGGCGGCGTAGCGCTTTGGGTGTCCTGCGGCTGCGCGGACGCCGCAACGGGCCAGAGGAATGCAGCGCCAAGCAACAGGGCGCTCCTGGAAAAGGGTGATGTCATGCGTGCCGCCTACCCGCGCCGACTGAACGAGCGATGACAACGCCCTGAACTTCGACAAGGTGCCGACTGCAGCCGACCAACGGGCCGGGCGGGCGGATTGCGTACGCGGGAACAAAACCGGTAGTGCGGAACTCTCCCGCCACAGTCTCAAATCAAGGATTTGCGTCGATGCGCACAGTCGCGCTGGTTTGCCTGCTCCTGACGTCCGCAGCCACTGCGGCCTCGGCCCAGATCGTCCCGCCGCAGAACAGCCGTCCGGCGGCCATCGCCAAGATCGACACCATCCCGATGCCGCGCGACATGCCTTACCCCGGCACGCTCCGGCTGACGGTTGACGCGTCGGACGTGACCCGCGGGATTTTCAGGATCCACGAAACGGTGCCGGTCACCGCCGCCGGCGATCTGGTCATGCTCTATCCCAAGTGGATTCCCGGCGGGCACACGCCGCGTGGCGACATCAAGAACATCACCGGGTTTCGCGCGAGCGCCAGCGGACGGCCGCTCGGCTGGGTGCGCGACGATCTCGACGTCACGGCGTTCCACATCGACGTTCCCCCGGGAGTGGCGGCGGTCGACCTCGACTATCAATATGTCACTCCCACGGACACCAACCAGGGCCGAATCGTCGCCACGCCGGACATGGCGAGCATCCAGTGGCTGTCCAACTCGATGTATCCGGCGGGCTATTTCGTTCGCCAGATTCCGATCCAGGCCTCGGTCGTCGTGCCGGCCGGATGGAAGGTCGCGACCGCCCTGCGCCCGGCGGCGACATCGGCGACGCGCATCGATTATCCGGTCACGAGCTATGAAATCCTGATGGATTCGCCGCTGATCGCCGGCGCGCATTACCGCCGGATCGAGCTCAGCCCCGACGTCGCCCTCGACGTCATCGCCGACAATGACGAGGAGCTCGCCGCCAAGCCCGAGCAGATCGCCGCACACAAGCGGCTGGTCGACCAGGCGGTGCGGCTGTTCGGGGCACAGCATTACGACCATTACGACTTCCTGCTGACCATCTCCGACAATCTCGGCGGCAATGGGCTCGAGCATCACCGGAGTTCGGAAGACGGGGTCAAGCGCGGCTATTTCACCGACTGGGACAACGTGCTGCGCGAGCGCAACCTGCTGCCGCACGAATATGTCCACAGCTGGAACGGCAAATACCGCCGCGGCGCGAACCTGTGGACGCCCGATTACCGCACTCCGATGCAGGACGAATTGCTGTGGGTCTACGAAGGGCAGACCCAGTTCTGGGGTTATGTGCTCGGGGCGCGTTCGGGGATGCTGTCGAAGCAGGACACGCTCGACGCCATTGCGGCCACAGCAGCGACTTACGGTCCCGGCACGCCGGGCCGGAGCTGGCGCCCGCTGGTCGACACCACCAACGATCCCGTCATCGCGCAGCGCAAGCCGCAGCCGTGGCGGAGCTGGCAG
>JBJMUB010000025.1:0-15241 GCA_045811385.1 Sphingomicrobium sp.
GACGTCCGGCGGAGAGCCATGCCTCGCGGCTTTGCCCACCCTTCCAGCCGCGCGTGGTGAAGCCCAGCACTTCGGTCGATACGCCGCAACGTTCCAGCGTTCGGGCGAGGATGTCCGCGCAAATCGCGGCGATGGCGATCGGACGCCCACGCATCGACCCCGAATTGTCGATCAGCAGCGAGACGACGGTGTCGCGGAATTCGGTGTCGCGTTCGATCTTGAACGACAGGGCATGGCGCGGGTTGACGATCACCCGGGCAAGCCGAGCCGCATCGAGCAATCCTTCTTCCTGGTCGAAGTCCCAGCTGCGCGCCTGCTGCGCCAGCAGCCGCCGCTGGAGCCGGTTGGCGAGCCGCGTGACGACGTTCGAGAGGCCCGCCATCTGCTGGTCGAGATAGGCGCGAAGCCGCCCAAGCTCCTCTTCGTCGCAGAGTTCGTCGGCCTCCACGACCTCGTCGAAGCGGCTCGTGTAAACTTTGTAGTCGGTCTCCGGGGCGAGCTCCCAGTTGCGCCGCCCGGCGTGGGCGAAGACGCTGTCGCTGATGTCGTCGCCGGCGGCCGAATCCTCCTCGCCGAGCTCCATCTCCTCGGAACTGTCCTGGTCGGCCTCGCCGTCGTCGGCATTCTCGCCGCGCATCTCGACGTCGCCGCCGGCGGGAGTAGAATCGTCGCTCTCCTGGTCGGCGTCGTCGCCCCCGCCCTGCTCGCCTTCGGCGTCGTCGCCGCCGTCCTCAGGCTGCTCCTCGCTGAGGTCTTCGGCCGCGGCGAGGTCGAGATCCTCGAGCAGCCGGCGCGACAGCTTGGCGAAGGCCGCCTGGTCGTCGAGCGTCAGCGCGAGCGAATCGAGCTCGGCGCCGGCCTTGTCCTCGATCCACGGGGTGATCAGCTTCAACCCGGACAGGGCCGCCTGAGGTGGCGCCTCGCCCGACAGACGTTCCCTCGCGAGCAGTCCGACGGCCGTCGACAGCGGCACCTCCTCCGCGGTCCGCGCCCGGACGATGGCGTCGCCGCGGACCCGAGCCTCGGTCAGCCGCGAGAGATTCTCCCGGACGCCGCCCATCGCCTTGGCTCCGAGCGCCTCGACCCGGGCGGTTTCGAGCGCATCGAACACCGCGCGGGCGTCGGCGTCGGCCGGTGCGAGGCGAGCGTGAAGCCTGGCGTCATGGTGTCGCAGGCGCAGAGCCACCGAATCCGCGGCGCCGCGCGCTTCGGCGACCAGCCGCCGCTCGAGTGCCGGGCCGGGCGAGGGCACGCGAGCGGTCTTGCCCGATGCCGGCGACGCTTCCGAAGCGAACACCACATCGACCTCGGGATCCTTGGCGATCGCTCGCGCCGCACCGGCGAGCGCACGGCGGAACAGGTCGATGCGCTCGGCCATCAGGCCTTGCCGACGACGCTTTCGGGAAGATCCTCGCCGAACACGCGCTGGTAATATTCTGCGATCAGCGGGCGCTCGGCTTCGTCGCACTTGTTGAGGAAACTGACCCGGAACGCATAGCCGACGTCGTTGAAGATGTGCGCGTTCTGGGCCCAGCTGATCACCGTGCGCGGACTCATCACGGTCGAGATGTCGCCGTTGATGAAGCCCTGCCGGCTGAGGTCGGCGACCTTGATCATCTTTTCGACGATCTCCTTGCCGCCGGGCTCGTCATATTCGCCCGACTTAGCGAGGACGATCTGGGCCTCGACGGCGGCCGGCAGATAATTGAGGGTGGTGACGATGTTCCAGCGGTCCATCTGGCCCTGGTTGATCGCCTGGGTGCCGTGATAGAGGCCGGTGGTATCGCCGAGGCCGACCGTGTTGGTCGTCGCGAAGAGGCGGAACCAGGGGTTGGGCCGGATCACGCGGTTTTGGTCGAGCAGGGTGAGCTTGCCCTCGGCCTCGAGCACGCGCTGGATGACGAACATCACGTCGGGGCGGCCGGCGTCATATTCGTCGAACACCAAAGCGACCGGATGCTGCAGCGCCCACGGCAGCAGCCCCTCGCGGAACTCGGTCACCTGCTGGCCGTCGCGAAGCACGATCGCGTCGCGGCCGACGAGGTCGATTCGGCTGATATGCGCGTCGAGGTTGATTCGGATCATCGGCCAGTTCAATCGCGCCGCGACCTGCTCGATGTGGGTCGACTTGCCGGTGCCATGATAGCCCTGGACCATGACCCGCCGGTTCTTCGCGAAACCGGCGCAGATCGCCATCGTCGTGTCGGGATCGAACACGTAGGTTGGGTCGAGGTCGGGAACTCGCTCGTCGGCCTCGCTGAAGGCGGGGACTTCCATGTCGGAATCGACGCCGAAGGCCTCGCGCACCTTCACGATCCGGTCGGGCGACGCCATCAGTGTCTCGGCGCGCGATTCGGGCTGAACGTTGGGCAGGTCGGTCATTGGAAGGGCCCTTACGGGAAGGCTGCGCGCGCCTCAACCAATCGCGACTTTCTCGGGAAGCGGGAACAGCGTTCGAAAGCGGTTGGCGAGCGCCAGGTCGCCCTCGACCCGGATCGTCTCGAACGGCGCTCCGCCGTGAATGACTGCGGCGACGTCGCTCGCCGCGCCGATGAACGTCGCGTCGCAACCGACGCCGTCCCCGCGCTCGATGTCGAGCTTCCCGTCACGGACCGTCGCCACGTAATTCGTACCGCCGAAGCGGAAGCAGATCCGCGCGTCGAGGCCGGCGGCGCGTTCGGCCGAGATCAGCGTCTGGAGCGACATCATCACCGACACGTGGCTCATCCGCAGCGCCGGATTGTGCAGCGGGCTTCGGGCCGCCCAGCGGCCGAGCGAAGCGATCACCGGGATCACCTCTAGCCCCCATTCCGTGGCCTCGTAGACCTGCACCGAAGCGGGCGGCGGAAGCTTCGCCTTGCGCACCAAGCCGCGCGCCTCGAGCTCGGTCAGGCGCTGAGTCAGAACGTTGGCGCTGATGCCCTGCAGGTCGCTCTTGAGCTCCGAGAAACGGCGCGGCCCGTAGGCCAGCTCGCGCAGCACCAGCATCGCCCAGCGCTCACCGAGCAGCTCCATCGCGTGGGCCAAGCCGCAGGCGTCGTCGAACCGCCGCTTTTCGTCACTTTGCCGATGTTTAGTTACTTTTTCTAACTTCACAGTTGCAATTTATAACTTATGCCGGCAAAAGGCAAGCGAATCGAGTCGCCAGGAAGGAAAAATGCCGATCAACCGCACCGAAACGACGTTCGCCAGCAGGCTGGTTGCGTCCGCCCGCACCAACAGTGCGGCGCCCGTCGGCGGATTGGCGAACTGAGCAGAACAAGCAGGAGGAAAAACCATGACGACCGCAACCATCGACGAAGCCCATGCCCGTTCGGCGACGAACACCGGGGCAAGAGTTGGCTGGGGACTCACCGGACTGGCGACTTTGTTCCTGCTCGCCGATGCCGCCGGCAAGCTCATCGCTCCGGACCTGATGATCGCCAACAGCCCGCCGCTCGGAATTCCGGCCGACCCGGCTTTCTATCGCCTGCTCGGAGCGATCCTGGCGGTGTGCACCGCGCTTTATGCCTACCCGCGCACTGCCGTGCTCGGCGCCGTCCTGCTCACCGGCTATCTCGGCGGCGCCGTCGCCAGCCACCTGCGGATCGGCAGCCCGCTGCTCAGCTTCACCCTGTTCGGAGTCTATCTCGGGCTCGTCGTGTGGGGCGGACTGTACCTGCGCGAGCCCCGGCTTCGCGCGCTTCTGCCGCTGCGCGGCTGACCCAACCATTCACCAGGAGAGACCCGATGTCGCGAATGATTTTCGTTAACCTGCCGGTCGCCGACCTCGACCGCTCGAAGGCCTTTTACGAAGCGATCGGCTTCCGCAACGAGCCCAAGTTCAGCAACGAGGCGGCGGCCATGATGGTGCTGTCGGACACCATCTCGGTGATGCTCCTCACTCATCCCTTTTATGCAACGTTCACCCGCAAGCCGATTGCCGACTCGCACAACAGCAGTCAGGTGCTGCTGTGCATTTCGTGCGACAGTCCCGCCGAGGTCGACCGGATCACCGACGCCGCCGCTGGAGCGGGCGGCAAAGTCGACGTCTCGCAGACCGACCAGACCAAGGGCGGGCCGATGTATGGCCGCGACTTTGAGGATCCCGACGGTCATCAATGGGCGCCGATGTGGATGGACCCGGACTTCGCCGAAAAAGGCGCCCATCCGGTCGATGAGGCCACCGCCGCGTAAACAATCGAAGCTTAGGAGGGAACAATGCCAGTCGATTCGAACGCGGCGATCGAGATCACCGCCTTTCGCTGGGTGCCGGAGTTCGCCCAGGGCCTCGTCCGCGACCTTCGGGTGCGGTGGGCGCTGGAGGAAGCCGGCCTCGATTATAGGGTCCGCCTGGTCGGCCAGGAACGGCCGCCCGAATATCTGCTCGAGCAGCCGTTCGACCAGGTGCCGTGCTTCACCGACGGCAAGGTGCGGATCTTCGAGACCGGAGCGATCGTCCAATATCTCGGCGAGCAGAGCGAAGTGCTGCTGCCGCGCGATGCGCAGGGCAAATATCGCGCGATCCAGTGGACCTATGCCGCGCTCAACAGCGTCGAGCCGGCGGTCGTCCAGCTGCTGCTGATCGACATCTTCTACCAGGGCGAGGAGTGGGCGACGCTGCGCCGCCCCGGCGCCGCGGACTTCGTCAAACAGAAGCTCAAGCGAGTCTCCGACTGGCTCGGCGACAAGCCATGGCTCGAGGGCGACCGGTTCACCATCGGCGACTTGCTGATGACCACCGAGCTGCGTTTCCTGCGGCACACCGACCTCGTCGCCCAATTCCCCAACCTCGCGGCGTACCAGCAACGCGGCGAAGCCCGGCCCGCATTCCAGCGCGCCCTCGCCGACCAGCTCGCGGTCTATGCCGAAAACCAACCCGAACCCGAACCGGAAGGAGCAGCAGCATGACTTATTTCGAGGGTTTCATCGTCCCGGTGCCAGAGGCGAACCGCGACGCCTATCGCAAGCACGCCACCGACTTCGCGCCGTTGGTCCAGGACGTCGGCGTTCGCCGCATGGTCGAATCGTGGGACAGCGACGTTCCTGAGGGCAAGGTCACCGACTTCCGCAAGGCGGTCGACGCCAAGCCGGACGAGAAGATCGTCTTCTCGTGGTTCGAATATGCGTCACGCCAGGATCGCGACTCCGCCAACGAGAAATTCATGAGCGACCCGCGGATGCAGGAGATGGGCAAGGACATGCCGTTCGACGGTAAGCGCATGATCATGGGCGGCTTCGATGCGATCGTCGAGGAAGGCTCCGCCGCCGGCGGAAGCTATACCGATGGTTTCGTCGTCCCGGTGCCCGAAGCAAAACGCGACGCCTACCAGGCGCTCGCGGCCAGGATGGCCAAGGTGTTCCGCCAGCACGGCGCGAACCGGGTGATCGAAGCGATCGCCGACGACGTGAAGCATGGCGAAGTCACCGACTTCTACCGCGCGGTGAAGGCCGAGGACGGTGAAACGGTGGTGTTCAGTTTCATCGAGTGGCCCGACAAGGCGACGCGCGACGAAGCCTGGCAGAAGATCATGTCCGACGAAAGTCTCAAGCCCGAAGGCGAGATGCCGTTCGCCGGCCAGCGCATGTTCTGGGGCGGATTCGAGAAGATCGTCGACACCGCCGACGCCAAGGCGCCCGTCACCGCCTGACCGTCCCGGTTTAATTCAGAACGAGGAGATCGAACCCATGACTGACGTTCGAGACGCGCCCGCGAGCGCGAACGAAAACCACGCCGGATCGAACGGCGACTTCATCTGGTACGAGCTGATGAGCCCCGATCCCGAGGGATCGAAGGCCTTCTACGATGCGGTCGTCGGCTGGACGATCGGCGACGCCGAGCCGGCCTACAACGGCTACCGGATGATCGGTCGCAGCGATGGCGGCTTCGCCGGCGGCGTGCTGCCGCTGACCGCCGAGATGCAGCATCATGGCGCTCGCCCAATGTGGCTTGGCTATATCCACGTCGCGGACGTCGACGCGGCGGCCAAGTCGATCGAGGATGCGGGCGGAAAGACGCTTCTGCCGGCAACGGACATTCCGAATGTCGGTCGGATTGCGATGGTCGCCGACCCGCAGGGCGCGCCCTTCTATGTGATGAAGCCGACGCCGCCCGCGAATGACTCGAACGCTAAGAGCGACGTCTTCTCGCCGACCGCGCAGGAGCGGGTCGGGTGGAACGAGCTCAACACCAACGACCCCGCCGCCGGCCGGAAGTTCTACGTCGACCAGTTCGGCTGGGACACGGACGAGTTCATGGATATGGGCGAGATGGGCGAATACCGCTTCATCGACCATCGCGGGTCCCGGCTCGGCGCGCTGTGCCGAGTGACAGCCGGCGGCCATCCTGCTTGGCGTTTCTATTTCCGTGTGCCGTCGACCACCAAGGCCAAGGATGTGATCGAAGCGCGCGGCGGAACGGTCCGGATGGGCCCGATGCAGGTCCCGACCGGCGACTATATCGTCATCGGCAGCGATCCGCAGGGCGCCGAGTTCGCGCTGGTCGGCGGGATCTGACGTGAAGACCGCCGCAATCCTCGTTGCGAGGCTGATCTTCGCGGGCGTCTTCCTGATGGCTGCGGCGTTCAAGTTCGCATTCGTCGGGATCGACGCAACGGCAGCGGAAATCGCCGGGGCGGGCTTTCCGTTTCCGGTGGCCCTCGCCTGGATTGCCGCCTTCTTCGAAGTGGCGCTCGCGATCGGCTTCCTCACAGGCCTTTATTTCCGCGAGGTCGCGGTCGTGACCATCGTCTATGTGCTGTTCCTCGCTTTCTCGTTCCACGGACCCGACAAGTTTGCCAAAAACCCGATGGAGTTCGGCTTTTTCGTCGATCACTTCACGTTCGTCGCAGGGTTGCTCTTCGCGGCAGTCCACGGCCCGGGCGCAACGCTCGTTCTGCCGACGCCATTCGCTTCAAGGAGGAAATCATGACCAACAAGCTGACCACCTGCCTGTGGTTTGACAATAACGAGGCGCGCAACGCCGCCGAATTCTATGCCCGCACCTTCCCCGACAGCCGCGTCGGCCCGGCCCATGCGTCGGCGACCGACACACCGTCGGGGCCCGCCGGCCAGGAGATCACGGTCGAGTTCACCGTGCTGGGCCAGAGCTTCGTCGGCCTCAACGGCGGACCTTTGTTCAAGCCGAATGAAGCGGTCAGCTTCATGGTGCTCACCGAAAGCCAGGAGGAGACCGACCGCTACTGGAACGCGATCGTCGATAACGGCGGCCAGGAAAGCCACTGCGGCTGGTGCAAGGACAAATGGGGCTTCTCATGGCAGATCACGCCGCGAGTCCTGCTCGAGCGGACGACGAGCAGCGACCGGGCGGCCGCGAAGCGGGCCATGGACGCGATGCTGAAGATGCAGAAGATCGACATCGCCAAGATCGAAGCCGCCTATAACGGCGAGACCGCGGATGCGTAGAATCGTCGGCGCAGCGTTCGTCTCGCTCGACGGAGTGATGCAGGGACCCGGCGGACCAAGCGAAGATCCCACCGGCGGGTTCAAGTTCAGCGGCTGGCTTCCGCCGGTCGGCGACGAAGCAATCGACCGCAAGGTGGGAGAGCTGTTCGGGCGCCCGTTCGACCTGCTGCTCGGCCGCCGCACCTACGAGATCTTCGCAGCTTATTGGCCCTACGCCAGCGACTCGATGGCGAGCATCCGCGATCCCTTCAACGCCTGCACCAAATATGTCGTCACTCATCGCGACCAGCCCCTGGAGTGGGAAAACAGCGAGCGGGTGGGCACGCTCGACGAATTGCGGGAGATCAAGCGGGGTGACGGGCCCGACCTGGTCATTCAAGGCAGCAGCACGCTCTATCCGCAATTGCTCGACGCCGGACTGCTCGACGAGCTCACACTGATGATCTCTCCCGTCGTCCTCGGCCAGGGCAAGCGGCTGTTCGGTGACGGCACCCCGCCGCGCACGCTCAAGATGACCGAGCACTACGTGTCGGACGGCGGCAATATCGTCGCGACGTTCCGACCGGCGGGTCCCGTCGAGATCGGCAGCTATGTCACCGAGCAGCCCAGCGAACGCGAGAAGATCCGCCAGTCGGAGATGGCCGAGGGCAGCTGGTGAGCCTTCAATTCTTCGGTCATCCGTTCAGCAGCTACACGCAGAAGGTGCTCATCGCGCTCTGGGCCGATGCGACTCCGTTCGACTATCGAATGATCGAGGACCCGGACAATATGGCGACGCTGAAGCAGCATTCGCCGTTCGGCCAGTTCCCGCTGATCATCGAGGAGGACGGCACGGCGCTGTTCGAGACGACCTGCATCATCGAGCATCTGCAGGCACATCATCCCGGGCCGAACACGTGGATCCCCGACGGTGAGCCGGGGCGGCGGGCCCGCTTCCTCGATCGTTTCTTCGACCTGCACGTGATGAGCAACATGCAGGTGCCGGTAGGCGACAGGCTACGGTCCGAGGGCACCCAGGATGCGTTCGGGGTCGAGCGAGCCCGTGCTCGTTTGCACACCGCTTACGACTGGCTCGAAGCGAATCTCGGCGATGGGCCGTGGGCCGTGGGGCAGCAGTTCACGCTGGCCGACTGCGCCGCGGCGCCTTCATTATTCTATGCCGACTGGGTCGAAGAAATCGGCCCGTCGCGGCCGAGGCTTAAGGCGTATCGCGAGCGGTTGCTCGAGCATCCGATCGTCGCCCGGGCCGTCGACGAGGGACGGCCGTATCGCAGCTACTTCCCGCTCGGCGCGCCGGACCGGGATTAAGCGAAGGCGGGCGATTTGCGCAGCAGCTGGTAGGCTTCGATCACTTCGCCGAGCCGGCCTTCGTGCCCGCGGTCGCCGCCGTTCTTGTCGGGGTGAAAGCGGCGGACGAGGTTCGAATAGCGTTTGCGCAAGGTGTGGCGGTCGGAGTCCTCGGCGAGCCCGAGCACGCCCAGCGCGCGCCGCTCGGCGTTGCTGAAGCGCGACGGCTTCGCCGCCTCATTCGGTCGGCCGAATCGCGTCGCGATCGCGTCGAGCGGATCGACGAAATCGCTCCACGCCGGCGGCGGATCCGCGCCATTGGCGGCGAACGGGCGGCTCGGCCGGTCCCATCCGGCGAGCGGCGACTGGGCCTCCTGGATCTGCTCAGGACTCATCCCATCGAAGAAATTATACTTGGCATTGTGCTCGCGGACATGGTCGAGGCACAGGAACCGCCAGGCCCCCGGCCCATCGAAATTGGCCGGCTGCAGCGGCGCCTTGAACTCGCCGGGCGAACCGCAGCCGGGGACGGCGCAATGTGCCCTCGCCCCTTCGACCCGCCCGTGCAGCTTGGCTTGTTTCGACGCCATGGAAGTCCTCTATATAGAGGCAATGAACGCCGAAAGAACCGGCCCGGTCGCAACCGAAATGCTTCGACGGCTGAAGTCGGCGCTGGCCCCGACGCGCATCGAGCTGATCGACGACAGCGAACAGCATCGCGGCCACGGCGGCTACAATCCGGCGGGCGAAAGTCACTTCACTCTGCGCATCGAAAGCCCGGCGTTCGCCGGCAAGACTCGCGTCGAGCGGCAGCGCATGATCTATGCGGCCCTCGACGAGCTGATGGAGGAGCGGGTCCACGCTTTATCGATCCGCGCTACCGCACCGGGAGAACAGTGATGACGGCAATCGATACTGCGTTCGAGCAGGTCGTCACGCCGGTCACCCACGACTTGGGCGACTTCAAGGTGAACCGCACCCTTCCCAGCCGGCCGCGGACCATGGTCGGCCCGTTCATCTTCGTCGACGAGTTCGGCCCGGCGCGACTGCCTGCCGGCAGAGGCATGGACGTGCGGCCGCATCCGCATATCAACCTCGCCACCGTCACATATCTGTTCGAAGGGGCGATCGAGCATCGCGACAGCATCGGCAGCCGCGCGGTGATCGAGCCGGGAGCGATCAACCTGATGACCGCCGGCAGCGGAATCGTCCATTCGGAGCGCAGCCCGCAGGACATTCGGGCGTCCGGCCCGAGCCTTTACGGGATGCAGACCTGGCTCGCCCTGCCCGATGGACGCGAGGAAATCGATCCGGCCTTCGACCATGTCCCGGCGGACATGCTGCCGGTCGTCGAGGACCAGGGAGTCCGCGCCCGCGTCCTGATGGGCGAGCTGTGGGGCGTAGCGGCGGCGACCCCCCAGCATTCGTCGACCATATATGCGGACATTGAGCTCGAGGCGGGCGGATCGATCCCGATCGACGCCGACGCCGAGGAGCGGGCAATCATGCTCGTCGGCGGCGAAACCGAGCTCGGCGGTCAGCGCCTCGACCTGTTCGCGCTCTATATTCTCAAGCCGGGGTACGCCGCCCGCCTGTCGAGCGCCGGAGGCGGCCGAGCGATGCTGCTCGGCGGCCAGGCGTTCTCGACCCCGCGCCACGTCTTCTGGAACTTCGTCTCCTCGTCGCGCGACCGGATCAACCAGGCCAAGGCCGACTGGAAGGCAATGCGCTTCGCCACCATTCCGGGCGACGACGAGGAGTTCATCCCGCTGCCCGAGGTTCCGCTCACGGTCAGCTATCCATGACCGAATTCCGCCGGATCCGGGTTCGCGACGGCGTCCATCTCAATGTCGCCCTCGCCGGCGATCCCCGCTCGCCCGCCGTGGTTATGCTCCACGGCTTCCCCGAATCGCACCGTACCTGGCGCGCCCTCGCGCCGAAGCTTGCGGATCGCTTCTACCTCGTCGTGCCCGATCAGCTGGGCTTTGCCGGGTCGGACCGGCCGAAGGACGAGAAGGCCTACCGCACCGACCGGCTGATCGAGGATGTGTTCGAAGTCGCCGACGCGCTCGGGCTCGAAACCTTCGCCCTCGTCGGCCACGACTGGGGCGGAGCGATCGCCTGGACCGCGGCGCTGAAGCGGGCCGAACGACTGACGCGCCTGGCGATCATCAACGCGCCCCACCCATGGATCTTTCAGAAGAGCTTGATCGAGGACCAGGACCAGCGGGCCGCTTCGCAATATGTCAACGCCTTCCGGACGCCTGGCTTCGAGCAGGCGGTCGAGGCGATGGGCTATGACGCCTTCTTCCGAAAGACCTTCGAGCGACATGTCGACCTGACGGCGATCCCGGAAACCGAGAAGCAGCAATATCTCGCCGAATGGTCGCAGCCCGGCGCGTTTGCCGCGATGCTCAACTGGTACCGCGCCTCGAAGCTGATCGTTCCGCCGCCTGGAGTGACTCTGCCGCTGCCGGACTGGCTGCTGAAGGCCTTTCCCAAGATCGAGATGCCGACTCTCGTCATCTGGGGGATGAGGGACTCAGCCCTGCTGCCGGTCCAGCTCGAAGGGCTCGACCAGGTGATCGACGACGTCACAATCGTGCGCCTTCCCGACGCCGGTCATTTCGCGCCGTGGGAAGCGCCCGATCAGGTCGCAGCGGCGCTCGAGCCCTTCCTTGCCGAGGACGCGGCCGCTATCGCCCCGCCGGCATGAGTCCCATTCGATCCCGTTCCCGGTCCGCGGCCCGGCTCGCCGCCGTCCAGGCGCTCTACCAGCATGAGATGGAAGGCACGCCGCTGCCGCGGCTGCTGCACGAATTCCACGAGCACCGCCTCGGAGCGACGATCGAGGACGAGCAATATCACGAGGCCGAGCGCGATTTCTTCGACGACCTCGTGACGGGCGCCGATGCCCGGCGCAGCGACATCGACGGGTTGATCAGCGGACGCCTGGCCGAAGGCTGGACGCTTGAGCGGCTCGACCGGCCGATGCGCGCGATCCTTCGCGCCGGCGCCTATGAGCTGATCGCCCGGCCCGACGTTCCGGTCGCCTCGGTCATCTCCGAATATGTCGACGTCGCGCACGCCTTCTACGACAAGCGCGAGAGCGGGTTCGTGAACGGTCTCCTCGACGCCATCGCGAAAGAGGCCCGCCCCGCCCGGGCCGAATGATGCGCGAAAGCGAGGTCATCGCCCGGCTGCGGAAGTTCGCGACCGATCCGGCGGCACGCGGGCTGCTCGACGACGCCGCCGTACTCGACGGCCTGGTCATCACCCATGACACGATCGCCGAAGGCATTCACTTCCTGCCGTTCGATCCGCCATCGAGCGTTGGCTGGAAGCTAGTCGCAGTGAACCTGTCCGATCTCGCGGGAAAGGGCGCGAGTCCGGCCGGCGCCTTGCTGTCGCTGACCATCAGCGGCGATGGGGAGTGGGACGCGCACTTCCTGACCGGAGTGGAGGCTGCCTGCGAGAGCTACGGCCTGCCGATCATCGGCGGCGACACGATCGCCCTGCCCGACGGCGCGCCTCGAGTCTTGGGATTGACCGCAATCGGCCGCGCCGGGGAGCGGATTCCCGACCGCTCGAGCGGCGAGCCCGGCGATGCTCTGTGGCTAGTCGGGACGGTCGGCGATTCCGGCGCCGGGCTCGCGCAGCTGCAGGCCGACGCCCGGGCCACCGGGCCGCTGGTGGATATCTATCGTCGTCCGGTGCCGCAGCTCGCGGCTGGCCAGGCATTGGCCCCGCATGCCAAGGCGATGATGGACATTTCCGACGGCTTGCTGCTCGACACGCTGCGCCTGGCTCAAGCGAGCGGCTGCGTTGCCGAGATCGATCTCACGCTGGCGCCCCTGTCGGACGCCTTCGTTCGCGCCTTCGGCAACGCTACCGAGGCCCGACTGTTTGCGGCGACCGGCGGCGACGATTACGCCTTGCTCGCCGCCCTCCCGGCAGATTTCGACCCGTTAAGCCTTTCTTTACCACCCAAGACCACCATTAGCCGCATCGGAGTCCTCGCTTCGGGCCGGCCGGCGATCCGGCTGACCAGCGGCGGACGGCCGGTCGAATTGCCGGAGTTCCTTGGTCATGAACATCGCAGCCGTTCCGCTCCGCCAGTGGCTGATCGCCCTTAGCGGACTGCTGTCGGGCGCTGCCGCGGCCCTGCTCATCCATTAATCCCCGATAGTTGCAAGCTCCGCCCGCGCCTCATAAAGGGGCGCCACAATCGGGCGCGCACCCGCGCGCCCGCCTTTCTGTTTGCCGCCAAACGGGGAAACCAATGAACTTGCTACTGATCGCCATTGCCTGTGGCGTGATCGCCGTCCTTTACGGAATCATCACCATCATGCAGGTGCTGAAAGCGCCCGCCGGCAACGAGCGGATGCAGGACATCGCCAGCGCCGTCCAGGAAGGCGCGCGGGCCTACCTCGCCCGCCAGTATCGCACCATCGCCATCGTCGGCATGGTGGTCGTGGCCCTGGTCTTCTATTTCCTCGGCCCGGTTTCCGCGATCGGCTTCCTGATCGGCGCTTTGCTGTCGGGCGTGACCGGCTTTGTCGGCATGAACGTGTCGGTGAAGGCCAATGTCCGCACCGCCGAGGCGGCCCGCACGTCGCTGCAGGGCGGGCTGACCATGGCATTCCGCTCGGGGGCGATCACCGGCATGCTCGTCGCCGGCCTCGGTCTGCTCGCCATCTCGGTCTTCTTTTATTACCTGACCGCGGTCGCCGGCCACGCGCCCAATGACCGTATTGTCGTCGACTCGCTCGTCGCCCTGGCATTCGGCGCATCGCTGATTTCGATCTTCGCTCGTCTCGGCGGCGGAATCTTTACCAAGGCCGCCGACGTCGGCGCCGATCTGGTCGGCAAGGTCGAGGCTGGAATCCCCGAAGACGATCCGCGCAATCCCGCGACCATCGCCGACAACGTCGGCGACAATGTCGGCGACTGCGCCGGCATGGCCGCCGACCTGTTCGAGACCTATGTCGTGACGCTCGGCGTCACGATGGTGTCGATCGCGTTGACCGTCACCGGCGGCGCCAGCGACATGCTGCTGAAGCTGATGAGCCTGCCGCTGATCATTGGCGGCCTGTGCATCATCACGTCGGTGATCGGCACCTACATGGTGCGGCTCGGCAAGGGCTCGATCATGGGCGCGCTGTACAAGGGATTCTGGACCTCGGCGGTGCTCGGCGCGATCCTCGCTTACCCGGTCACCCAGTATGTGCTGGGCGACATGAACGCCGTGGTCGCGACGATCCCGGGCGTCGGCGATGCCGAAATCCAGCTGACCGGGATGAAGCTGTTCTATTGCATGCTGATCGGCCTCGGCCTCACCGGCCTCTTGGTGTGGATCACCGAATATTACACCGGCACCAACTACCGCCCGGTCCAGAGCATCGCCAAAGCGTCGCAGACCGGCCACGGCACCAACGTCATCCAGGGCTTGGCGATCAGTCTCGAATCGACCGCGCTGCCGACGATCGCGATCGTGATCGCGGTCATCGCCGCTTACCAGCTTGCCGGAGTCATCGGAGTCGCCTTCGGCGCCACCTCGATGCTCGCCATGGCCGGCATGGTCGTCGCGCTCGACGCTTACGGTCCCGTGACCGACAACGCCGGAGGCATCGCGGAGATGGCCGGGCTCGAAGACGACGTGCGCACCCGCACCGACGCCCTTGATGCGGTCGGCAACACGACCAAAGCGGTAACCAAGGGCTATGCGATCGGCTCCGCCGCGCTCGCCGCGCTCGTGCTGTTCGGGGCCTACACGACCGACCTTCGGCAATTCTTCCCGAACGTGACGGTCGATTTCTCCCTCTCCAACCCGTACGTCATCGTCGGCCTGCTGCTCGGCGCGCTCCTGCCCTACAGCTTCGGCGCGTTCGGAATGACCGCCGTTGGCCGCGCCGCCGGCTCGGTCGTCGAGGATGTCCGAGCGCAGTTCCGCGACAATCCGGGGATTATGGAAGGCACTACTCGGCCCAATTACGGCCGCACCGTCGACCTCGTCACCAAGGCCGCGATCCGCGAGATGATCATCCCGTCGCTGCTTCCGGTGCTGGCCCCAATCGCGGTCTATTATCTGATCACCTTGGTGGCCGGCCAGGCTTCGGGCTTCGCGGCGCTCGGCGCTCTGCTGCTCGGTGTCATCGTCTCGGGCCTGTTCGTCGCCATCTCGATGACCTCGGGCGGCGGTGCGTGGGACAATGCCAAGAAGTATATCGAGGACGGCAATTACGGCGGCAAGGGCTCGGAAGCGCACAAGGCCGCGGTCACCGGTGACACGGTCGGCGATCCGTACAAGGACACTGCCGGCCCTGCCGTCAACCCGATGATCAAGATCACCAACATCGTCGCTCTGCTGTTGCTCGCCGCGCTGGCGGGCGGCGCGGCGCACTAAGCCAGGCGCCAAGGTTAAAAGGGGAAGCCCCGCTTCGGTCCGTCGAGGCGGGGCTTTTCGGCTTGGGCTTTAAGATAACGGGAAGACCAAGCTCGTAGAGCGGGGAAAGTATGCGGGCCAAGGATCTCAATCGCTTCGACATCT
>JBJMUB010000026.1:0-15179 GCA_045811385.1 Sphingomicrobium sp.
AGCTGTCCCAGTCGCGCGCCGGAATGCCGCGCTTGTCGGCGGCGGCGGTAGCGAACTCGGCCAGCTCGGGCGGATAGAGGAACAGTTGCGGGTCGCTGCTGGTCAGCATCACCACCAGCTGTTCGACATAGGCTTCCCGCCCGCCGAAGCTGGTCGGCAACGGCAGCGGCACCGGCCACAGCCCGGCGTAGATCGCGCCGAAGAAGCAGGCCGCGAACTCGGGCCCGGTCTCGGCGACCAGCGCCAGGCGGTCGTCCTTCTTGAGGCCAAGCGCGACGAAGCGGCGAGCATGGGCCAGCGCGTCCTCGCGCAGCTCGGAATAGGGATAAGAACGGAGCAGGGTGCCGCGGGCATCGTGGAAATTCATGCCGCGCCGGCCGCTTGCTGCATAATTGAGCGCATCGCCGAGCGTGGCGAAATCCGCGATCCTGCGGGGAAGGCCGTCGCGGGTCGGCGTATAGCCGTCGGGCGCCAGATTCATGTCGATCGTGGTGTTGCGGTCGAGCACGCAGCAAATCCAGTTCGTTGGTCCCACTTTGCCGGCACGCGGACGCCCAGCGAGCTCGCAGCGGCGCGGGCCTTTTTGCGTGATGGTGGGGGAGTGTGGCACAAACATGGCCATGGCCGCCAGACAGCCCCGCAGCCCACGCCCGCTGAACCCGGCAAAACTGGAGGAAATGGCGCTTTCTTACGTCGGGCGGTTCGCCACCAGTCGGGCCAAATTGACCAGCTATTTGCGGCGCAAGCTGCGCGAGCGGGGATGGGATGGCACGAACGATCCCGCGCCTGACGCGCTGGCCGAACGGCTGGCTGGCCTGGGCTATGTCGACGATGGCGCCTTCGCCGTCGCCAAGGCGAGGTCGCTGACCGGGCGGGGCTATGGCGAGAGGCGGGTGCGCCAGGCACTGACCGTCGCCGGAATAAGCGAAGAGGAAGGCGCGCCGGCACTGGAGCTGGCCGGGGCGGAGGCGGCGGAGGCGGCGTTGCGCTTTGCCCGGCGCCGCTCGATTGGGCCCTATGCGGGCGAGCGCCCCGACCCGAAGCAGCGGGAGCGCGTGCTGGCATCGATGATCCGCGCCGGACACCGCTTTGCAATCGCTCGCGCGATCGTCGACATGGCGCCCGGGGAAACGCCGGATTTGGAATCGCTACGGGACTTGCTGTAATTTCGCTGTTAACGGTGATTAATGGAGCGTATGTCGGTTCCCCGACACTGGCGAGCGTGGTAAGGATTATCGGTGCAGCGTTTGAGTGCCGAAACGACTCAGGAGGAATTCCCCGAGGAAGCCATGTCCGCGGCTGATGAGGCTCTTCCTGAAGGTCAGCATTGCTCGGGTCGGGTCAAATGGTTCGACGCGACGCGCGGTTTCGGATTCCTGATCTCCGACGACTGCGAAGGCGACATCCTGATCCATTTCAGCGTGCTCAAGGAGCATGGCCGGCGCTCATTGCCGGAGGGCGCGACGATCGAATGCATCGCCGCACACCAGGATCGCGGCTTCCAGGCTCGCAAGATTTTGTCGATCGATCTCAGCACGGCCTAGCCGATGCCGGCCCGGCCGGTGCAATCTTCCGCCGAGCGCGCGGACCGCCAGGCCCTGGCCGACGCCGCGGGCGAGTATGAGGTGGTGGAGGTCAAATGGTTCAATCGCGTCAAGGGCTACGGCTTCCTCAATCGCCCCGGCGAGGGCGAGGATGGCGAGGACATCTTCGTGCACATGGAGACGGTCCGGCAGTCGGAGATCGCCGACCTTCAGCCCGGCCAGCAGATCGAGGCGCGGATCGCGGAAGGCCGCAAGGGGCTCACTGCGGTCGAGCTGCGCGAATTTTGATCGCTCGCGCCGTGGCGCTGGGGCTGGTCGCTTCGCTTGTCGCCTGTCAGCCGTCGGCTTCCAACGCGGTGGAGCTCGGCCGCTCGCCGGCGGGCCTTGAACAGGTGCCTCTGACGATCGAATCCGGACGTTCCAAACATCGGTTCACGGTTGAGGTGGCCGCCACCCCCGAGCAGCAGCAGATGGGGCTGATGAACCGCTCCGCGCTGGCGCCCGACCGCGGCATGATCTTCCCGTTCGATGCGCCGCGCCAGGCGAGCTTCTGGATGAAGAACACGCTGATCCCGCTCGACATGATCTTCATCCGCGCCGACGGCCGCATCGGCCGGATCGCGGCGAACGCCGTCCCGCAATCGCTCGATCCGGTCCCGTCGGGCCAGCCGATCGCCGCCGTGCTCGAGATCCGTGGCGGCCGATCGGCCGAGCTCGGAATCCGCGAAGGCGACCGCGTCGACTGGACGCGCTGACCGTCGTCAGCGCGCGCGCAGCGAAGCTTGCGCTCCTCGCAATGACGAGGCAATGCCCGGCACCCATGGGATGGCTGGCCAACGCATTCACCTGGTGGAACGGCGCCACATGGGGCACGAGCATCGTCACGCGCCGCCACGGCAAGGAGGTCGGTCGCGACGATTCCGGGAACATCTATTTCGAGGACCGGAAGCGCCCTGACCGCCGCTGGGTGATCTATGCCGGCGACAACGACGGCAGCCGAGTGCCCCCCGCCTGGCAATCCTGGCTGCGCGGCACAATCGACGACCTGCCCGAAAAATCGCTTCCGCCGGTGCGCAAGTTCCAGACTCGGCCGACGCCGAACCTGACCGGCACGATGGAGGCCTTCCGGCCCGACGGAGCGCTCGGGTCGGGCCGAATTCGCCCGGCGTCGACGGGCGATTACGAGCCCTGGATACCCGAGTAAACGTGCGCCCGCTCGCTATATTGGTCCTCGCGCCGCTTGCGCTCGTCGCCTGCAGCAAGGGGGATGAGGAAAATCCGTCGAAGCCGGTGATCAGCAACTCGGCGGTCCCGCCGAGCGTCAGCCAGCCGGGCGTGACGCCCATGGGCCAGCGGGTCGCGACTCTGGGCATCCTCAACAAGCGCAACGGAATCGTCCAGACGGTCTCGCTCCACCCCGGCCAGTCGGTCCGCTGGAAGGGCGTGATCGTGCGCCTGCGCGCGTGCGAAGCGACCGCGCCATGGGAGGAAGAGAAACTGACCGGCGCGTTCGTCCAGGTCGACGTCCAGCAGCCGGACAAGCGCTGGGGCCGGGTGTTCTCCGGTTGGCTTTATAAGGAATCGCCGTCGCTCAACGTGGTCGAGCACCCGGTCTACGACGTCTGGCCCAAGAGCTGCGAGATGACGTACCCAGCGGGCCCTCCTGCGCCTGCCGCCCCGGTCACTTCGAGCAACCTGTCGAGCGCGAGGAAGTCGGGCGGCGCATCGGACGCTCCTGCCGGAACCCCCGCCGGGCCCGCCGCCGGGCCGGCCCCTCCGCCGAGCGCGGTCGCCAACAACGCGACATAAGCCTCGCGCGGGACGCTGACCGCACCGAGCGAGGCGAGATGCTCGGTCATGAACTGGCAGTCGAGCAGGGTGAAATTGCCGACCTTGAGCCGGGCGACGAGCCACGCCAGCGCGACCTTCGACGCGTCGGTCGCGCGGCTGAACATGCTTTCGCCGAAGAAGGCGCGACCGAGCTTCACCCCGTAAAGCCCACCCACGAGCCGGCGCTGTTGCCCCTGATCGCTCCACACTTCGATGGAATGGGCATGGCCGGAGCCGTGCAGGGCGAGCATCGCGCGCTCGAGCTCGGCGTTGATCCAGGTCTCGTCGCGCTCGGCGCACGCCGCGATCACCGCGGCGAAGTCGCGGTCGTGGGTCACGGCGAAGCGCCCCGACCGAATGACCCGGCGGAGGGACCGCGAAACGTGAAAGCGGTCGAGCGGGATAATCGCTCGGGCGCGCGGCTCGACCCAGAACAATTCGTCCGCGTCGCGGCTGTCGGCCATCGGGAAAATGCCCGACGCATAGCCCTGGAGCAACAGGCGTGGATCGAGGCGACTCATCGGCGGAAACTATGGGCTGCGCCGCCGGGCTTGTCAGCATCCGCCGGGTGGGAGATGGACGCGCGTGCCTTACGAACGTCTTCGCAACATGGCGTTGGCAATGACGCCCGCCGGGATTGGACTTCCCGACCTCGAGCCGGGCCGCCCTTATGGCGTCGTGATGGAATTCGATGTCGACGGCGACACCGCGACGCTGGCTGCATTCGGCAACGGTGACTGCAGCATCTATTTTTCGTTCGGCGGAGGGACCATTGGCGGCGGACAGCATGAAAGTTCGGCCGCCGCGGCGAAGCGTTTGGTTCGGCTGAGCGAGGCCTATCTGCCGAGGCTGTCGAGGGCAATCGAGCAGCCGCGCCCAGGTCCAGGCGACGTCAATTTCTATGTGCTCACCACGGACGGCACGTTTGGCGTCACCAGGCCGGAAAAGGGCCTGACCGTCGGAACGGACGAATTCTCTGAGCTATACAGCGCGGGCCATGACGTCATCACGCAGCTTCGCCTGATCCAGGACCGGATGCAGGCTCGCTGATCACAGTATCTCGCGCACCGCGTCCTGGGGGCGGCACAGGCGGACGCCTTTGTCGGTTTCGACGATCGGCCGTTCGATCAGGATCGGGTGTTCGGCCATCGCATCGAGGATTTCGTCGTCGGTGACATCGGGCCGAGTCAGGCCGAGCTCGGCGGCCAGCGGTTCCTTGGCGCGCAGACCCTGGCGCGGCGAAATACCGGCGCGCGCATACAGTCGCGCCAGTTCGTCGCGGGTCGGCGGGGTTTTGAGATATTCGTGAATCCACACGTCGGCACCCGAATCGCGGAGGATTTCGAGCGTCTTTCGCGACGTTCCGCACATCGGATTGTGATAAATTGTCGCTTTCATGTCGCTCCATTTCGCGGCTTGGAATCAGCCAGTTAAATCAATGTTTAATCAGCAGTAAGCACATTCGGCCGAAAGCATTGTCCCGGTGGCGGAACGATGATGCCTCATCGTCGTTCCTGCGTCGTGGCATGCTCTGTCAAAGGGGGCGTTCGATCCCGGGAGCATGTTCCGGCAAGCTCAATAGAACGGGAGAAAGACAATGCGTAAATCATTCCTAGCCCTCGCGGCCGCGAGCACGGTCGCGCTCAGCGCGTGCGCCAGCAATCCGCGGGTTGCCCAGGATGCGGCAATCGGCGGGCTCGGCGGCGCTGCCGTCGGTGCCGTGGTTCCGGGCGTGAGCGTGATCGAAGGCGCCGCGGTCGGCGCGGCGATCGGCGGACTCGCGGGAGCCGTCTGGTCCGATCAGAACAACGACGGCTATGTCGACGGCTATGTCCAGAACGGCCAATATTATCCGGGTACGCCAACCGGCTATGACCCGACGCTTCGCCGGGTTGCCACCGGCGCCCTTGGCGGTGCGGCCCTCGGCGCGGTCGGCGGTGCGCTGATTCCGGGCGTCAGCGTCCTCGAAGGCGCGGTAATCGGCGCTGCGGTCGGCGGTCTCGCCGGCGCAATCTGGGCCGACCGTGACAATGACGGACGGGTGGACGGCTATGTCCAGAACGGCCAATACTATGCCGGTGCACCATCGACGACTGCTCCGGCCTATGCGGCTCCTCCTCCCCCGATGCGGAGCGGCGAGCGCGGCTAACATTATCGGAGACTTTGTGATCAGTTTGCGTAACCCGTGCGCCGGCCCTCGGCCGGCGCACTTTTTTCACCGGATGCGCGGGATCGCTGCGGGACTGACGCTCGCCGCGGCTCCGCTCGCCGCGACTCCGGCCCTCGCCGCCGCCGCGCCGCAGATTGCGCCGGCCGGAGGCATGGCGGTCACCGATTTCTACAATGCCCGGAAGGGTGCGCCCTTGTGGTTCGCGCCCAGCTCGGGGAATGCCGCGGGCGCGCTGATCGACCTGCTGAAGAGCGCCGACGCCGACGACCTCGCACCGGACCGCTACGGCGTCGCGGCGCTCGAAGCGGCCCGCGCGGAAACGTTCAGCGGGAAGCGCAAGGCGATCGCGCGCGCCGACGCGATGTTCAGCCAGGCCTTCGCTGCCTATGTCATCGACCTCAAGCAGCAGCCCAACCTGGGGATCATCTACGTCGACGGCCAGCTGCGACCGGCGCTGCCGACGTCGCGCGCGATCCTCGAGCAGGCGGCGGCGGCACCGTCGCTCGACGCTTACGTCCGCACCATGGGGTGGATGAACCCGATCTACGGCCAGCTGCGCCAGGCGGTGGTCGATCATCGCTACGCCAACGACCATGAGCGCGAGCTGCTCGAGCTCAACATCGAGCGCGCCCGCGCGCTTCCGGCGGGCAAAGGCCGGTTCGTCCTGGTCAACGCCGCCGAGCAGCGCCTCTATATGTGGGACAACCGCCAGCCGATCGATTCCATGCGGGTGGTGGTCGGCAAGCCCAAGAATCCGACGCCGCTGATGGCAGCCTATATCCGGTTCGCGGCGCTCAACCCTTATTGGTACGTTCCGCCCGACCTCGCCGCCGAACGGATCGCTCCGAAGGTGCTCAAGCAGGGCCTCAAATATCTCGACGAGCTCGGCTACGAAGTGATGTCCGACTGGACCAAGTCCGCGTCGATCGTCGATCCCAAGACCGTCGACTGGAAGGGCGTCGCCGCTGGAACGGTCGAAGTGATGATCCGGCAGAAGCCGGGGCCGCACAATTCGATGGGGCGGATCAAGTTCATGTTCCCCAACGACGCCGGCGTGTACCTCCACGACAACCCGGAGCGCGAATTGTTCGAGCAGGCGGCGCGGCTGTACAGCGGCGGCTGCGTCCGGCTCGAGGATGCGTGGCGGCTGAGCCAGTGGCTGTTCCACCGCGAGCTGACGTGGGAAGGCGCGGGCACCGAGGAACCGGTACCGCTGAGCCCGCCGGTGCCGGTCTACATCACTTACCTGACGGCGATGCCGAGCGGATCGACGATCGCTTATTTCGACGACGTCTACGGGCGCGACAAGGCGAAGATGGCGTCGCTCGGCGGCGGAGCGGAGCCGGGAGCGGCCGCGGCCCGCTAGGGCCTCCACCAATTGGGATACCAGGTGAGGTCCTGAGTGACGGGCCGCCCGCGCGGATCAAGTGCGGGACGGAAGCGGACATAGCGCTCGGTGAGCTGGCACATCAGCGCGTCGGCGGTCGGATTGCCGCTCGAGCGGACCACTCGGCAATTGGTGGCAGAGCCGTCCGGAGTGACCCTGACTGCCACGCCGACGCTGCCGCGATCCATGCCGCTGGCCGAAACCAGGCGCCGATATTCGCGATCCGGGATCTTGGTGATCTTCTGGGCGGGCGTGAACCCGCCATCGCCGCCGCCGCCGCGGCCGGTCCCGGAGCCGCCGGCGCCGGGGCCGTTGCCGTAATTCGCCGCTCCGGCGGACGATGCGCTGCCGGTCCCGGCGACTGGCGCCGCTGCGATCGGCGAACGAACCGGGATCCGCGGCTTTGGCGCGACGACCGGGGTCGGATTGGCCTTCCTGCCCGCGGCGCCTTCCTCCAGCTTCGCCGGCTTCGGCCTGGGCTGCGGCGGCGGCGGCGGTTGGGGAGGGGGCGGGGGCGGCTCGCGGATGTCGAAGGTCTTCAGTTGCTCGACGACGTGGGTGACCATGCGGACATTGAGCCCGGTGAGGATCGCCGCGGCGAGCGCGATATGGACGGCGACCACGGCGGCAATGGCCTTGGCCTGGTCCGGCCGGTCAGCGGTTCCGGTGTAGCTCGACATCTTTGTCCCAGCCGAAACGAAACGCACGCGGCGATGAAAGTTTGCCTGGGCGCTCAGGCCGCGTCGTGGAAGGATCGTGAAACGGGATGGTTAGGCCGGTCGCCGCGGCGGGACAGCAGCCGCCAATGCCGTCAGGCGGCCTCGCCGCGAGTCCGCTCGAGCCATTGCTCAAGCCATTTGATGGTATAGTCGCCGGCTAGGAAATCGGGGTCGCGGACGAGCTTCTGGTGGAGCGGAACCGTCGTCTTCATGCCCTCGACGACATATTCCTCGAGCGCTCGGCGCAGGCGCATGATGCAATCCTCGCGCGTCACTCCGTAGACGATCAGCTTGCCGATCATGCTGTCGTAATAAGGCGGCACCTTATAGCCGGTGTAGAGGCCGCTATCGACGCGCACGTGCATTCCGCCGGGGGCGACGTAATTCTTCACCAGGCCCGGCGACGGGGCGAAAGTTTCGGGGTCCTCGGCGTTGATCCGGCACTCGATCGCGTGGCCGTGGAGGTGGACCTGCTCCTGCGTGCACGACAGGCCCTCGCCCGCGGCGATCCGGATCTGCTCGCGCACCAGGTCGATGTCGCTGATCATTTCGGTCACCGGATGCTCGACCTGCAGCCGGGTGTTCATTTCGATAAAGAAGAATTCGCCGTTCTCGTAGAGGAACTCGATCGTGCCGGCGCCGCGATAGCCCATGTCGCTCATCGCCTTGCGCACCACCTCGCCCATCCGATGGCGCTCTTTCTTGGTGATGATCGGCGAGGGCGCTTCCTCGAGCACTTTCTGGTGGCGCCGCTGGAGCGAGCAGTCGCGCTCGCCGAGGTGGATCGCGTTGCCGTTGCCGTCGCCGAACACCTGGAATTCGATGTGGCGCGGGTCGGCGAGATATTTCTCCATGTAAACGGTGTCGTCGCCGAAGGCCGAACGGGCTTCCGCCGCGGCCTGGCTCATCAGGCTTTCGAGCTGGTCCTCGTCGGGAACCACCTTCATACCGCGCCCGCCGCCGCCCGACGCGGCCTTGATCAGCACCGGATAGCCGATCTCGGCGGCCAGCTTGTGCGCCTGCTTGACGGTGACGATCGGGCCGTCGGAGCCTGGCACGAGCGGCAGGCCGAGCCTGGCCGCGGTGCGCTTCGCCTCGATCTTGTCGCCCATCGTCCGGATATGCTCGGGCTTGGGCCCAACCCAGATGATGTTGTGCGATTCCACGATCTCAGCGAATTGCGCATTCTCCGACAGGAAGCCGTAGCCGGGATGGATGGCGTCGGCGTGGACGATCTCGGCGGCCGAAATGATGTTCGGAATGCTGAGGTAGGATTCCGACGCCGGCGGCGGCCCGATGCATACGGTCTCGTCGGCGAGGCGGACGTGCATCGCGTCGGCATCGGCGGTCGAATGGACCGCGACCGTCTTGATCCCCATTTCGTGGCAGGCGCGGTGGATGCGCAGCGCGATCTCGCCGCGGTTGGCGATCAGCAGCTTGTTGATCTTCATGACGGCCTTCAGCCGATGACGACGAGCGGTTGATCGAACTCGACCGGCTGGCCGTCGCTGACCATGATTTTCTTGACGACCCCGCTCGACGGGGCGGTGATCGGGTTCATCACCTTCATCGCCTCGACGATCAGCAACGTGTCGCCGGTCTTCACCATGTCGCCGACCTCGGCGAACGGCTTGCCGCCTGGCTCGGGCGAGAGAAAGGCGGTGCCGACCATCGGCGACTTGACCGTCTCGCCGGAGATTTCCTCGGACGGGATCGGTGCGGTTGCCGCTTGCGGCGCAGACGGCGGTGCCTGGGCCGGTGCCGCAACGATCGGTGCGGAGCCCGCGGCCGCCTGGCGAGCGACGCGGATCTTCCGATCGCCGTCCTCGACCTCGATCTCGGTCAGCGCATTGGCGGAGAGCAGCTCGGCGAGCTCCTGGACCAGCGCGGCGTCGATGCGCATCGCGCCGTCGTCCGGCAAGCCGGCTCCACTCTTCTTTTCGGCCATGGTTGATTCCCGTGAAAACTCGGGGGAGCCCTGTTGCAGACCATGGCCGTGGCGTCCACCCTCAACCTTCGCATAGGGATTTGCGCTCCCTCCGGCACGCTCCTATTTCGCAAGCCATGGACCTGAAGGAAAGCATCGCCATCCATCTCAACGGCGATCTCCGCCGGGTGACCGTCGGAGTGACGATCGCGGAGATGCTCGGCGAGCTCGGACTCGACCCGCGCAAGGTGGCGGTCGAACGCAACCTCGAGATCGTGCCGCGCGCGACGTTCGGCGAGGTGCGAGTGGCGGAGGGCGATGCTTACGAGATCGTCCACTTCGTCGGCGGAGGTTGAGGTGAACGCTCCCCGGTCCGTATCGTCCGACAGCTGGACCGTCGCCGAGCGGACGTTCAGTTCGCGGCTGATCGTCGGCACAGGCAAGTATAAGAGCCTCGAGGAAAATGCCGCGGCGGTCGAGGCGTCGGGGGCCGAGATCGTCACGGTCGCGGTGCGCCGGGTCAACATCTCGGATCCCAACCAGCCGCGGCTGACCGATTTCATCGACCCGGACAAGGTCACCTACCTGCCCAACACCGCGGGCTGCTTCACCGCCGAGGAGGCGATCCGGACGCTTCGGCTGGCGCGCGAAGCGGGCGGCTGGAACCTCGTCAAGCTCGAGGTGCTGGGCGAGGCGAAGACGCTTTACCCCGACATGCGCGAGACGCTGCGGGCGACCGACACCCTCGTAAAAGAGGGCTTCGAGCCAATGGTCTATTGCGTCGACGACCCGATCGCCGCGAAACAGCTCGAGGAAGCCGGAGCGGTCGCGATCATGCCGTTGGGCGCGCCGATCGGCTCGGGGCTCGGAATCCAGAACCGGGTGACGATCCGGCTGATCGTCGAGGGGGCCGGCGTTCCGGTGCTGGTCGACGCCGGAGTCGGGACGGCCAGCGACGCCGCGGAAGCGATGGAGCTGGGCTGCGACGGGGTGCTGATGAACACCGCGATCGCCGAGGCCAAGGACCCGGTGCTGATGGCTCGGGCAATGAAGGCCGCGGTCGAGGCCGGGCGGCTGGCCTATCTCGCCGGCCGGATGCAGAAGCGCCGTTACGCCGATCCGTCGAGCCCGCTGGCGGGCCTTATTTAGTCGCGGTCACGATGTGCGCCGCCATCGGTGCGTCGAATCCATCCGGCCCTTCGAATTTCAGTGCAGCGCGAGAGAATTCGGCGAACACCCGGTCGAGCGCATCGGCCCCATAATCGGCGAGCTCGACACCCATCGGTGAGCCGTAGGTGAGACCCCGCGCGGCGTCTTCGGCGGACGCGCTGCGGCTGCGCAATTCAACCGTCTCGATCTCGACGTTACCAAATCCGGCGTCCCGGAGGTCGCGTTCGATCGACTCCGGGTCGTGATAGCTGAACGGGCCGCGCGTCATGAACATCGGCGGGTTGTCCGGAAACTGCCGCCGCATGGTCTTGTTGGCGAGGTCGCTCAGGGCGTTGCGCTCGATCCGGTCCCAGATCGCGACGAGATAACGGCCACCATCGCGGAGCACCCGACGCGCCTCGGCATTGCCCTTCACCTTGTCGGGATAGAACATCACTCCGAACTGGCACACAACCAGGTCGAAACTGCCGTCGTCGAAGGGAAGCGCGAGCGCGTCGGCCTGGCGAAAGACGACGTTGGGCGAGTTCACTCGTGTTTCCGCAATGTCGAGCATCGGCTGGTTAAGGTCGGTGGCGACGATCTCTGCGTCAGGAAGAGTTTCGGCCAGGGCGGTCGTGACCACGCCGGTTCCGGCTGCGGTTTCGAGAATCTGTCGCGGCCGGAGCGCCTTCGCCCTCGCCGCAAGCAGCTCGGCATAGGGCCGAAACAGCAGGGGCACCATGTATCGCTCGTAATTGGCGGGAACCGACCCGGAAAACCTGACGTCGACCGAAGCCATTGGAACGGGCTCCTGCGCTTACGGGTTTGACAACCCGAGGTGGGACCATGGCTCTGACCATGACAGACTTCGCTCGCGAGCGCGAGGCGATGGTCGAGCGGCAGCTGCGGCGCCGCGGGATCCGCGAGCGGCACATCCTCGACGCTTTCCTGGCCGTACCGCGCGAGGCGTTCGTCAGCGAGGAATATGCGCATCTGGCCTATGGCGACCATCCGCTGCCGATCGAGGCGAACCAAACGATCTCCCAGCCGTACATCGTCGCGCTGATGATCGAAGCGGCGGGAATCGCGCCTGGCGATACGGTGCTCGAGGTCGGCGCCGGCTCGGGCTACGCGGCGGCGGTGATCAGCCGTGTCGCGGCCAAGGTAATCGCCATCGAACGGCAGCATGATCTGGTCGAAGTCGCGGCCGCGCGCCTGCGCCGGCTCGGCTACGACAATATCGAGATCGTCGAGGGCGACGGAACCCGGGGCTGGCCGGAGGCGGCGCCGTACGATGCGATCCTCGCCGCGGCGAGCGGCAGCCACGTTCCGCGTCCGCTGATCGAACAGCTCGCGCCGGGCGGGCGGATCGTGATGCCGGTCGGCGACCCGCGAGGGGCGCAGGAACTGATCAAGGTGACCAAGCAAGAGGACGGCATCTTGAAGCAGGAGAATCTCGGCGGAGTCCGGTTCGTCCCGCTGATCGGCGAGGAGGGCTGGGATGCTTGACGCGGAACTCGACCTCCTGCCGCGGCTGATCGCCGATACCGCCGAACCTCTGCCCGACATCGACGATCGCACTTTCGCTGAATTCTTCGACCGTTTCGGCGACGCGCGGGTGGTTCTGCTCGGCGAGGCGAGCCACGGAACGAGCGAATTCTACCGCGCGCGGGCGGCCATCTCGCGGCGGCTGATCGAGCGCCACGGTTTCAACATCGTCGCGGTGGAAGCGGACTGGCCGGACGCGGCGACGATCGACCGCTACGCCCGGCACCGACCCTGGCGCCGAGGCGAGCTCAAGGCATTCGAGCGTTTTCCGACGTGGATGTGGCGCAACCGCGAGGTCGATCGCTTCATCTGCTGGATGCGGCAATACAATGAGCGGCACCCCTACGAGCGGATGTGCGGCTTCTACGGGCTCGACCTGTACAACCTTTCCGGGTCGATGCAGGCGGTGATCGACTTCCTCGACCGCGAGGACCCGGAGCTGGCGCGGCTTGCGCAGCGCCGATACGGCTGCCTCGACCCGTGGGCCGAACAGCCGCAGCTCTACGGCCGCAACGCCTTGATCGAAGGCTACGCCCGGTGCGAGGTCGGAGTCGTCCAGATGCTGAAAGACCTGCTTCAGAAGCAGGTCGATTGCTTCGCCGAGGAGTGCGACGAGTGGCTCGACGCGGCAGCCAACGCTCAGCTCGTCAAGAATGCCGAGGCTTACTACCGAGTGATGTACCACGGCTCGGCCGAGAGCTGGAACCTGCGCGACACGCACATGTTCGAGACGCTCAACATGATTCTCGACGCCAAGGGACCGGAGTCGAAGGCGATCGTGTGGGCGCACAACAGCCATATCGGCAATGCCGCCTTCACCGACATGGGCATGCACCGCGAGGAGCTGAACATCGGCCAGCTGGCGAAGGACAAGTTCGGACACGAAGCACGGCTGATCGGCTTCGGCACTCACACCGGCACGGTCGCTGCCGCGGACGATTGGGACGAGCCGATGAAGATCAAGCGCGTTCGGCCGTCGCTCCCCGAGAGCTATGAGCGGGTCAGCCACGACGCCGAAATTCCGAGCTTCCTGCTCGACCTTCGCGAAGGCCAACGCGACGAACGGCTCGCGGCGGAGCTGATGGAACCGCGGCTCGAGCGGTTCATCGGCGTGATCTACCGGCCCGAGACCGAGCGCTGGAGCCATTACAGCGAGGCGATCCTGCCCAGGCAGTTCGACGCCTGGGTGTGGTTCGACGAGACGAACGCGGTAACTGCGCTGCCCGGCGAGCAGCGACCGGGAGAGGACGAGACCTATCCGTTCGGGCTGTAGGAGCAGGCATGACCGACGACGAACGCGCGATCCGCGAGCTGGTCGAGACGTGGATGGAGGCGAGCAAGGCGGGGGATCTGGCGACCGTGCTCGAGCTGATGGCCGACGACGTATTGTTCGTCACGCCTGGCCGAGAGCCGTTCGGGAAGGAAGAGTTCCGCGCGAACTCCGAAGCGATGAAGGGGATCGCGATGGACGGCCGGGCGGAGGTGCGCGAGATCGAAGTGCTCGGAGAGCGGGCGTGGATCCGCAACCATATCGAGGTCAGCATGAAGCCGCCGGGCGGGGACGCGACGCGGCGCTCGGGCTACACGCTGTCGATCCTGAAGAAAGGTCCGGACGGCCGCTGGCGGCTGTTCCGCGATGCCAATTTGGTGAGCTAAAGCGCAAGCAGCCGTAGGAACCGAGGCCCGGGCGAGCGGGTTTTATTGGCTAAGCGCGACAGGTTCCCCCGCGCTTGTACACCTGAGGGCGGCCCGGCCCGAGTATCGGCCGGGCCGCTTTTTTTGCCCGGCGCACAAGCGAAAGGCCGGGCGAGCTTTCGAGGCTCACCCGGCCGATCTTCTTGCGCGAGTCTGGCGCTAGTGCTGGCCGCCCTTGCGTCCGGCTTCGGACGCGCGTTGCGGATCGTTCTTGAAATTGCCGCCGCTGGCCGAGCCGCCCTTGCTGGCGATCTGGCGCTGCTTGCGGTCGCTCATTCCGGCAAATCCACGTCCTTTGTTGGGCATCTTACACTCCTCTCACTGAACGGGCGGGTTCGACCGACACGCATCGAACCGACCCGCTGCGCGAAAAACGGTTCGCGGCCCGGATGGTTGGTAAACTGGTCCTCCGAGGACCACGGCCCGCCGTTACGATAGCAGTATAAGTATAAGTTATTGCTCGCTTATTTCGTTCAACCGCCGGGGGTTACGCGGAGTTTTACTTCGTCTTCGCGCGGAGTTTCGAGATGGTCGTGGCGTTGGTGATCTGCTCGACGTCGGTTTTGCAGTGGAGCAGTCGGACGCCTTTGCGCTTCAGCGCCTCGTCGAGCGCGGGCGCGAAGGCCTCGGTCGTCTCGACCGTCTCGGCCCAGCCGCCGAAGGCTCGGGCGAGGGCGGCGAAGTCGGGGTTCTTGAGGTCGGTCGCGCTGATCCGCTTGGGATAGTCGCGCTCCTGATGCATCCGGATGGTGCCGTAGCTGCCGTTGTCGGCGACGATGACCAGCAGGTCCGCGGCATATTGGGCGGCGGTCGCCAGCTCCTGGCCGTTCATCAGGAAGTCGCCGTCGCCGGCGACGCACACCACCGGCCGGTCCCTGAAGCGGAGCGCGGCGGCGACCGCGGCGGGGAGGCCGTAACCCATCGTTCCGCTGGTCGGAGCCAGCTGGGTCGGCATCGGCCCGTAGCGCCAGTAGCGGTGCCACCAGCCCGAGAAATTGCCGGCGCCGTTGCAGACGATGGTGTTGTCCAGGAGCCGGTCGCGCATCGCCGCGACGCATGGGCCGAGGTCGAGTTTCACGCCTTCCCTCTGCTGCGGCTCGCTCCATTCGAGCCATTCGCGATGCGCTTCCTCGCCGCTTTTGAAGCGGACCAGGTCCGGGTCATGCCAGTCGGCTGCCATCTCGGCGAACTCGCCCATGTCGGCGCAGAT
>JBJMUB010000027.1:0-25316 GCA_045811385.1 Sphingomicrobium sp.
GGCCGGGTGTTCAAGCCGGTCGAGATCAAGATGATGCTGACCGCCTTCTCCAACATGGAGACGGTCCATATCGCAGCTTACTCGCACCTCTTGGACACGATCGGCATGCCCGAGAGCGAGTACAGCGCCTTCCTCCAGTACAAGGAGAGGAAGGACAAGCACGATTACCTCAGAACGTTCGGCGTCGACACCGACGAGGACATCGCCAAGACGCTGGCCATGTTCGGCGGCTTCACCGAGGGGCTTCAGCTGTTCGCAAGCTTCGCGATGCTGATGAACTTCCCGCGCTTCAACAAGATGAAGGGCATGGGCCAGATCGTCAGCTGGTCGGTCCGCGACGAGAGCCTCCACTGCGAAGGCATCATCAAGCTGTTCCACGCCTTCGTGAAGGAGCGCAACTGCCTGACCCCGGCGGTCAAGGAATCGATCATCGACACCTGCCAGAAGACGGTGCGGCTCGAGGACGCGTTCATCGACCTCGCGTTCGAGATGGGGCCGGTCAACGGCATGAGCCCCAAGGAGATCAAGAAGTACATCCGCTACATCGCCGACTGGCGCCTGGGACAATTGGGGTTTGCGCCCATCTACATGGTCGACGAGCACCCGCTCCCGTGGCTCGCGCCTTTGCTCAACGGAGTCGAGCACGCCAACTTCTTCGAGACCCGAGCGACCGAATATTCGAAGGCCGCGACGCGGGGCGACTGGAACAGCGTCTGGGACAATTTCGACCGGAGGCAGAAAGCGAAGGCCGATGCCGCGGCGAATGACGGCGCGGGCGCGGGTGACGGGCCGGACATGTTCGAGGCGGCGGGGGTCGCGGCGGAGTAATGCTTAATTCGCCGATAGCACTCGTTCTTGGCGCCGGATCAAGCCGAGACTTCGGAGCAAATGACACGTCTCCGTTTCCGCTTGGCGACGACCTTCGCCTGAAGATTGCGAAGTGCCTCGACATCCAAGTGGACGATTTTGGCCGCGAAGTGCGCCGCGGCAGTAGGTCAATCTTGGCGGCGTACCGAATGGTCTCACAGGCTGCCACAGACGAGTCAGTCAAGGTAGGGAACTTAATAGCTGCGGGCCAGAGCATCGCTCAGGCCCTTCCGGGCTGTGAATCAATCGACGACTTATTGGAGCGTCACTCAGCCAACAATCTGTATAGCACTGCCGGCAAGTTAGCCATTGCGGAGTGCATCGCGGCAGCCGAACGAAGCAGCCCTCTACGGCAAGACCCCACTAAGATAAAGATTCCAGAGATCGGCAAATACTCTCATCACTGGCTAAGCCGCTTCCTGCAGGGCATCACAAAAGGCTGCCGTACGGAGAAAGAACTCTCCGACGTTTTCAGCAATTTGAAGGTCATCAATTTCAACTATGACCGGTGCTTTGAGTGGTTTGCCTTCTTGTGGCTCCGACATGTGTATGCACTGGTCGAAGTCAAAGCGTGGGAAGTTCTCAGCTTCATCGAGGTAATTCACCCATATGGGAGTTTGGGCTCCCTTCCAAACGGGTCCAACCGAGCCGTGCCGTTTGGAGGTGATGTAGACTCAGATGATCTTTTTGCGATGCACTCAAATATCTTGACGTATTCGGAATCGGTTGAGGAGGACCGGCGTGTTGAGAAAATTACCGCGGCAACGCGCGACTGCACGAAGGTGATATTCCTCGGGTTCTCATTCCACATCCAGAACATGAAACTTTTGGATTTTGAGAAGAGCTCGCATCGGGATGTTTATGCAACGACAGTCGGGATGCCGGAGCCTCGGTGGGAAACAGCCCAGAACCGCATTCGAGAGTCACTGAAGCAGACTCGGGGAACGACGGTTATTGCGAGTTCATCTAAGTCTTGTTGCGAGTTGATCATGGATTACACTGATCGGTGGGCTGCATAATACAGGTGCAAATCGCGACGAATTGCCGGGATTCGGGTTACAATGCACTAAGTCTGGGCTTGGAATCCAAATCGTTCGCGGTGCCAGGCTAAGTAGCGGGGATGCGGACGATACGAGGGTGCGGAGGGCCACCGCGCTCGCCGGTCCGAGTGGACCATCTTCTCGACGCCTTCACGATCGTTGATCTTGCTGCTGAGCAGGATGTCACCGGCGTCGCTCAGGCCGATTAACCCCCGGTCGAACATCCAGTGCACGGTGCCCGAGAGTGCAATCCCATTGTTGATCGCGTCCGGTCCGCCGTCACCAACGCTCATGATATGCGCCGCTTCGGTCTCCAACCGGCCGCCGCCGTTGACCAGCCTCATGCCAGTGAGCGCGCAGCGACCCTCGTAAACAAACAGCACTGCACGGCGGAATTTGACGTCCCGGACCTTGCGGCTAACCAGCATCGTCGCTCGGTCGACCGGACCCTCGAACGGCTCCTGTGCCATTTCGCCAAGTATCGCCGGCATGGGATCGATTTTGCCAATGCGCGGGAGTTCCGGCTCGGCATCCATCAACCCTACTTCGACTATGCGATTGAAATCCGCATTCGACAAAGGCCTGACCGCCAGTTGTTTGCTGCCCTTGATGCTGCCGTCGTCGTTGAGCAGCCCGCGCTCCATGGGTAACTTGTCGATGCTGAACGGCACCGCAGTACCGAAATCCAAATAACTGCCGCGCGCGATGAGGGCCAAGTGCATGCCCGGTGTGGCCGGATCAGGTTCGATTTTCGCGACCTGCGCGACAGCGAAATAGCCTCGGCCGCCAGCGCGCCTCGGCTCTAGATATACAATCCATTGGCCGACCATCCGACGTGCTGCAGGGAGATAGTTGGCTGGAAAGCGATAGAAGTCTTTCGGCAGATCGCCGTAGATGGAATGCGAACCCGTGACGAACACGCCTTTTGTTGCACCAAGCGGTGCATCGGCGACCGGTAAGCCCGCATAGCGATACACACCCGCACCGACGAACTCGAGAAGTCCTCGGTCTCGTAGCTCCTGGAGCTCTCGGCTTAACGTCTGCCACGGCGTCGCCCCGGTCGACCCGGTCGCGGCGACAATTGTGTCCATCTCGCCGTCGATCAGTCCTTGGCGGCTGAAGATCGTCGATCCGGTTCGCTGGACATGGCGCCGGACCGCAGAAATCACCGCTTCGGACCAAGTCGTATCCGCCAACCGTTGGATCTCCTCCGCCTCGCTGGCAGACTAGCTCCATGGCCGACGACAGCAAGCGCTACGCAATGGTCTGCAACGTCTGCGGCTCCGACGAAGTCAGCCGCGACGCCTGGGCCGACTGGGACACGAAGACGCAGGAATGGGTGCTCGGCGCGGTGTTCGACTACGCGCACTGCCATAAGTGCGACTGTGAGACGTCAATCGTCGAGGTCGAGCTTGCGCCGGCAATCAAGTAGCGATTATGGATTGCAGTGGCGGCAGCCTTTCGTGTCGGCGCGCCTGAGCGATGTGGCAAGCCGGAACGCTTCCTCACTTGTGGCTAGCGGTTTGTGCCACCCAACCATTGTCGTCCGACGCACCTCGTTGAGTGCCGCGACCTTCATTGCAATGCGAACACTCGCCGCGATGGACTCGAACGCGATCGTTTCGTCGGCTTTCGTAGACGTAATAAGCCATGGCCTGCCTCCTCGGGCAAAGTACCACTTTGCCCGAAACCCGTCAGCACCACCCCGACCTGAACCCACCCAGATACCGCCGCGCCAGCCCGCGCTCGCGCATCGCCCGCCGATCGACTCGCGCCGCTACCGCCTCTTCACCTCCGCATTCGACATGTCGACGACGTTCCGCCAGTTGCCGCTCGCGTCCTTGCGCCACACCGTCAGGGCGCGCGCCTCGTTCGACGCCGGCTTGCCGTCGGCACCGGGCTCGGTGACGCGGCTGCGCTCGATGATGTAGCCCATGTCCCCGGACGTCGAGACATGCGCCTCGATCGGCTCCCATTCGATCCTGAAGCCCGGAATCTTGAAGGCGCCCTCGACGAATTTGCGAGCCTCGTCGCGGCCGCGGATCGTCGGGATGTTCTCCTGCATCAGCACCGCATCGTCGGCCCAGTAGGCCGCGACCGCCTGCGGGTCCTTGCCGGCCGAGGCGAGCGCCGACCATACGCGGCTGGTTTCCATCAGCCTCGCTTCTTCCGCTTTGGTATCCACCGCCGCCGACCGCTGTCCGCCCGGCGCGCACGCCGCCAGCGCGATCAGCGCTCCCCACAGCCACATTCGTGAACGGCGCATCGCCTCTCTCCCCTGCTTTGCAGCGGGCAGACTATCGCACGACCGCCGGTTCGCGAAATGCGCTCAGCACCACCCCGACCTGAATCCACCCAGATACCGCCGCGCCAACCCGCTCCTGCGCATCTCGTCGGCCATGTTTTGATAACTCCCGTCCGCTAGCTTGCGCCGCACCACGCGCAGGTCGCGGCCGTAGCGGTCGTGGTCGCGATAGAGCGGCGCGACCAGCTCGAACGGGCGTTCGTTCAACAGCTGCTGCAGCTTCCTCGTCGCCGCCTCCCCGAGCCGCGCTTCCTCGGCGCAGCGCGGCGGGTGGGTCTCGGGCGCGTCGATGCCGATGATACGCACCTTGCGCTCGCCGAGCTTGAACGTGTCGCCGTCGATCACGCACGCGTGAGCGCGCCCGAGCCCGCAGCGCGTGAACGCCGCCGACACCGGCTCGGGCTTCGCCTGGAGGAAGCCGGGCGGCTCGACCAGCGCCGGGTCGCCGGCGCCGATGTAGGCGCTGATCAGGATACCGAGCAGGATGAACGGCCGCAGCACGCGCAGCCACCGCCACGTGTCCCGCACCAGCCCGCGCGCCGTGACCCGGTTCCGGTCCTCCGGCCAGAAACGCAGCTTCTCCGGCACGCCATAATGCCGCGCCTTCGTCCAACTGCGCCTTCGAAATTTAATGATCTTCCCCACGTCATTGCGACTTTAGCTAGGTTCTCACGAAAGTACCGGCGCAATTGACCAGCCAACACGTGTGCTATACTCATAACACACCATGTCGCCGCTCCTGCTCCTTGCCGCCGCGGCCGCGCCCGTGACCGTCCCGCCGCAGCCGCAGCTGACCGAGCAGATCGCCCGCGCCGATTCCGAATTGTTCACGCTCTATTTCGCCGGCTGCGACGCGGCGCGGATGCGGGCGATGGTGACGAAGGACGTCGAATTCTATCACGACAAAGGCGGGGTGATCGCGCACGACGCCAACGGGTTCGTCGCCGATTACCTCAAGGACTGCGAGGCGAAGAAGGCGCCCGGCGCGTGGCGCTCGCGGCGCGCGCTCGTGCGCTCGAGCCTCGCCGTCGACCCCGTGCCCGGTTTCGGAGCGATCGAGACCGGCGAGCATCTGTTTTACGAACGCCAGGGCGACGGCCCGGAGAAGCTCGCCGGACGAGCCCGCTTCGCCATCGTCTGGCGGCTCGACGCCGACGGCTGGAAAATGTCGCGCGCGCTCAGCTACTCGCACGCGCCGGCGCATTAATTTCTCGGCGTTCTCTGCGCTCCTTGCGCGAAGCAATTCTCGCTGCGCTTCGCGCGCTCAGCCGATGAGCGGCAACCGCTGCTCCGCCACGCCCCAACCCCTGAGCTCCGGGCTCGCCGCCCGCTCCAGCAGCGTCTCGACATCGCCGATGGTGAAGGCGTCGGCCCGCTCGATCGCCTCGAGCTCGTCCCATGCCACCGGGGCCGCGACCGGGGCGCCGTCGCGGGCGCGCGCCGAATAAGGCAGGATCGCGGTCGCGGTGCGCTGGTTGCGGAGGAAATCGAGGAAGATCCGGCCGCTCCGCTGCGCCTTGCGCAGGGCGACCGTGAACCGCTTGGGGTCGGCCTCGGCCAGCGCGCTGGAGAACGCCTTGGCGAATTCGCGCACCTCGGCCCAGCCCGCGTCGGGCAGCAGCGGGACGACGACGTGCACGCCCTTGCCGCCCGACAGCAACGCGAAGCTGTCGAGCCCGAGCGCCGCGAACGAGCGCCGCAGCTGCAGCGCCGCGGCTGTCACCGCCGCGAACCCGAGCTCGGGATCGGGGTCGAGGTCGATCACCAGCCGGTCGGGGGTCTCGACCGCCCCGGCGCGGCTGCCCCAGCCGTGGAACTCGACCGTCTGCGCCCTGGCGCAGGCGGCGATCCCGGCGGCGTCGGTGACGTAGAGATAATCCTCGGTGCGGCCGTTCTTCTGCACGACCGGCTCGAACCTCACCGGCGGTTTGAACTCGCCGCCGGACGGCGGGTGGGCGCGGCTGCGCTGGAAGAAACATTCGTCCTGGCGGCAGCGCAGCAGGTTGAGCAGCCGGCTCTCAATGAACGGCAGCATCAGCGGCGCGGCGATCTCGTAATAGAGCGTCGTCGCCCGGACGCTGATGTCGGGCTTGGCGAAGCTCGGCTCGGGCGTCCACCCGGCATCCGCGGCGGCGCGTCGCGCACTCATGGACCCTCAAACGCGGCGCGGCGTTTTGATGTCCGAACCAGCATCCGGAGTGAAGTCATGCCTCGCGAACTGATCGACACCGGCACCGACAAGCGGTTCGTCCGCCGCGACCGCCAGGGTCAATTCAAGGAAAGCGACGACGTCGGCCGAAGTCTCGCCACCGACCGCCGCCAGCACGCCAAAACCCGCTCGAAGAAAGGCGACGGCGACCGCGGCGACCGCTAAAGCCGCGTCCCCCCCGACGGGGACCCAGCGGACTCAGCACCGCCCGCATTCACGTAGAAAGTAGTCGGATTTCCCGCGGTTCGCGGCGTTCCTCGGCCCTTGCGCGTTGGCGTCGCGGCTTTAGGGAGCGCGCATATGGCCGAGCTGTCGCCCGTGATCGAGACTCTGGAGAACCGCTACATGCGGGCGTGGGTCGGGCGCGACTTTAAAGAGCTGAAGGCGCTGACCGCGCGCAGCTTCACCCTGATCGTCGGAACCCGCCCGGCGATGCTGCTCGACCAGCCCAGCTGGCTCGCCGCGGCGGGGTCGCGCTGGGACTGCTCGTCCTACCGCTTCGGCGACATCCATGTCCGCCGCATCGGCGCATTCGCCGCCTTCGCCACCCAGGTCGAGTTGAAGTCGACCCTCGACGGCGCGGACTGGTCGGGGACTTTGTGGCTCACCGATTTGTGGCGGAAGCGCCGCATCGGCGGGTGGCGCCTCGCCCATCGCTCGGTCTCGCGGATCGAGGACAATCCGAAGATCCCAGGCGCGGTCAAATCCCTCCAGCTGTGGCGCTGACGGAACTTAACGCCAGCGATTTACCGCTCCGCAACCATGACGTGAGAAAACACTCCGATGCGAGCCGTGTTGATCCTCGTTGCGGCGGTGACGTTCGGCCTGGTCGGCGGCTACGCCTGGTCGTCGATCGGCTCCAAGCCGGCGACGCCGAAACCGCCCAAGTCAGAGATGATGGGGCTTCCCGCATCGCCCGAGGAAGCGCCTGAAGAGCTCGATGAGGAGTGGAGCACGCACGCTTCGGACAGCCCAGCGCCCGCGACCGCGACGGTTGCCGGTTCGAATGGCAGCAATGTCTATTATCCGGGATGCAACTCGGTTCGCGCCGCGGGCAAGGCGCCGCTTTACTCGGGCGACCCCGGTTATCGCATCGAAATGGACGGTGACGGCGACGGCATTGCCTGCGAGCCCATTCGCAGCCGCTGACACCTTGTTTCACCGCGCGAAAGCGCGTCGGTCAGTAGCTCAGGAAATGTCCGATATCGAACACCAGGGCGACGATCGCGAGCGCGAAGAAGACGATCCCGGCGATGGCGAAGCGGACCTCCCATTCGGGCGAGCCCCAGTCGATGCGGTCGAGCTTGCGGCCGAGCGCATTGTCGGCCGGCGCCGGCTCGCGCCGGATCCGCGACGGCCGCGCGACTGGCTTCATCTCCACGGGTTTCTTGTTCGTCGCCTTGCTCACGACGCGATTCCTAGCCCCGCGTTGGTAACCATTCGGTTAGCGTCACGCGCGCGGTTCAAGCCGCCTTGCGCTTGCGCTTGCGCGACCTGGTGAACAGCTCGGCCTCGGCCTTGCGGCGGATGCGTTCGGTCACTTCCGCGGTGTGATCGAGCCCGGCGGTGTTGCAGCGGCGGTGGGTCAGGCGGAGGTCGCCGAGCGCTTCGCTGCCCGGAACCAGCTCCTCGATTCGAGCGCCTTGGTCATGGCCGTCGGGCAGGTCGAAGCGCATCGGCCGGCGGCACCGCGCGCACGCCTCGCCGTCGCGGCTCCTGAGCGCGCGCAGCCGCTCGGCCTCGAGCTGGCGCCTGAACTTCCAGGGCGTGAGATATCTGGCGATCGAACCGTGCGGCATGGCGGCGACGATTAAGCCAAGACGATTACTTTCCGGTTATCGCATCAGGCGCCGAAAAGTCGCTGAGCTGGTGCTACTCAGCCGCCGCCTTCGCTTCGGCCGCGACCGCAGCCTTCGCCTTCGCCCTGGCCGCTTTCTCCGCTTCCTCGGCCTCGCGCCGCAACTTGGCGGCGCGGTAGAGCTGGTATTCGCTCGGATGCGGATCGGTTTCGAACATGCTGCCGATTTCCTTGCCGTCGGCGACGCGCTTCGCCATTTCCGCCGCGGTCAGCGCCGCGCCGATGAGGTTGATTCCAGCCGGCGGTCCGCAGCCCATCGGCCCGACCGCGCAGGTCCCGTCCTTCATCCCGCCGGGACCGGGACGAGTGGGCCGTCCGCCGCTGCGAATCTCGCGGCGCGCCTCCATCACGTCGCGGTTGAGCCGGTAGCCGTCGCTGCGCTCGGCGCAGATGACGATTTCGTTGGGATTGGCGCCGCGCTGACCGGGCCGGCAGCTTTCGGCAGCGGACTTGGGGGAAAGCGTCGGGTGCTCCTGAGCGGGCGGCGCCGGGGCCGACCCAGCGCTCGCCGCCTGGGCCAGCAGGGCGAGAACGGCAGGAAGGCCGGCGGGCATGCCGCACCCTGTCGCCGCTGGGCTTTCCAGGCAATGAATGGCCGAAGCAACAATGCTGTCGGAGCGGCGTTTGCTCCATGTCCGAACGGACACTTGGAAAGGAGCAGCGGCATGAAGAGTGCGTTGCTTGGTTTTGCAGGGGCAATCGCCGCGTCGGGCCCACTTGCGACTCCCGCGGCCGCCCAGGACCAGATGGCCTTCAGTCCCGGCGGAATGCCCTCGGGACCGCTCGTCCGCCTCGGTGGCAACTGGGCGGCATCCGGGGACCGCGACCGGCACCATCGCCGCCATCACGGCGATCGCCGCGGCCGCCGCGACCGCGGCGACGTCATCGGCGGCTGGGGCTGGAGCGACGGCGACTGGGCCTATTACAACAACCGGACGTGGGACTCCGACAGCTACAATGACTGGTGGCACGACCGGCCGGACCGGAGCTTCCCGCGCTGGATGCAGCACAACCAGAATTGCGAGCGTATGTGGTGGTCGGGCGGCGGCTGGCGCTGCTAGGCTGACTTCAGTCGCCGCAGCTGCGCTAGCTCTTGCGGCGAAATTCCTTCTGCGCCTCCTGGAACCAGCCTTTGGGCGCGATCCCGCGCTCGTGCTGCGCGGCCGCCTGCGCCTTGGGTGGCGGCTGGCTTCCGGGCCAGGCGGAGATCGCGATTCCGACGGCGAGGACCGCAAGCCCGCCGAACAGGATCAGGAACGGCAAGGTGCTGAGGCTGAAGTGCGAGGCTTCCGGCTGCGTTCGCGGCCGGAACTCGCGGGCCCGCCGCGCCGTCCGACGCCGCGCCATCGTCTCGAAATAGTCGTCGACCCGAGTCCAGCTGCGGTCCTTGACCGGCGCGAAATCATCCTTGTCCGTCACGTACTTAGAGTGCGCCTCGAACGCGTTCGACGCAAGCCGTGCGGGCGCAGGCCTAGCCTTTTTTGACCTGCAGCTCAGCGACCGTCTTCTTGCCGCACAGCACGGTGACCTTGGTCACCGTGGCGCTGTCCGGGACCGCGGCAGCGACGTCCCACCAATCGTCCGCGACTCCGGATCCGGTGGTGTTGGGCGCCATGGTCAGCCACAGCCGCGCGCGGTTTCCGCTCACCTCGGACTCGTCGAGCGCGCCCCGGTACCGGCGGTCCGCCAGGTGCGCCTGGCCTCTGACCGCGACATTGCCCCTTGAATCGCGCGACGCCGACCAGCCCTTGGTGTCGGCATCCTTGAAGAAGCAGTAGGTTGGGTGCTTCCTGGCCGGCGCGGCGACCTTGTTCTCGGCCGTATTCGCGGCCGGCGGTTCCGCAGCCTGGTTGCAGCCGGCAAGACCGGCAAGCAGAGCCGGCAAGACGATCGATCGACGCATATGCAGTTCCCCCTTGGTCCCGGCGAGGAACCTGTCGGGGAACTGCGCCCGGCGTCAAGTCAGCCGATCGGCTGGCCGCTCTCTTCCTGCTCGAACAGGTCGGCGACGACGTCGCCGCGAGCGGTCAGGCGAACCGTATCGCCTTCGACCTCCGCGACGAGGCCGCGGGGGATGTAATGGTGATGGTCGTGATGCGCGACACCGCTGTCGGCGCGGATCAGCTTGATGCGGTTTTCCTCGACTTGGTCGACGGTGCCGATCGGGGCGCCGTCGGCGCCGATCACCTTCATATGCTCGCGGATCTGGTCGAATGCGCTCATTGGAATAGCTCCTTGTCCGGCCCCCAACGCATCATTCGCAGTTCTGACCCCGCCCGCCGCGCAATTACGCTTGTTTCGCACACGAGTCATCGGTGAGCTGGCGCCGTGGCGTTCGGATCGACCTCCGCCTGCCGCCTTACCCAGCGGATGAGCTCGTCGAGCTGGATCGCCTGCTCGGTCGCGATCAGGGCGTCGGCGTCAGGAAGTCGGCCTTGGCCGGCGGCTTGATCAGCGCCGCAGGGGGCAGGGGATAGGCGGGACATTGGCGCTGCTCCGCCACGGCAGGGATCGGCTGCGGCCGCGGCGGTGGCGGGCTGCAGCCGGCGAGCGCGATCACGAGCATCGGCCAGACGCGTTTCATAGTCATGCATCGTCCTTTCGCTGATGGCATTTTGTTCGGCGCGAGCGCGGTCGCTCGCCGCCCGGTCGGCAGCTCGGGCGGCATCGGCCGCCGCCCGGTAATTGGCGACGGTTTGGGCGGAAGCGGTCTGCTCGGCGCGATACAGCTGCTCGAACCGGGCGCTCGCTTTCTTCCAGTGCCGGGTCTGGGTAGACTGAACGAGGAGGAGCAGGCCGAGGCACAAGGCTCCGGCGAGGCCGGCGATGCCTTGCGGGTTCAGCAGGCGCAGCGCGCTCATTGTCCGGACTCCGTTTCGTCCGCCTCGATCGCGGCGCCGTCGCGGCCGGCGCTGAACTTGAAACGCCCGACCGGGCCGCCGGCGAGGAGGCCGACGATGACCGCGATCATCGCCGCGATGAAGCCGCCCAGCGACCAGCCGAAGATGGTGACGATCGTATGCTCCTCGCTCGCCGACCAGCCGCCCCACATCAGCAAAGCCACCATGGCGACGGCGCAGGCGCCGCAAAACATTCCGGCGGATGCGGCGAGCAGCCCGTAGATCAGGCGCTGGCCCTCGGCGAAGGTGCCGGGCGGGGGAAGTGATTTCATTGTTCGATCTCCGTTCGAAACGCAGCAAATGCAGCGAACATACGCGCGCGCACGCGAGTCATGGCTCACCAATCCGGTTAGCGAGCCAGCCGTAGAGGAACGCTTCGTTGGCCGGCCGGCGCTCGGCCAGCCGGAGATAGCGTTCGCCCTGGAGCGCCTCGAGCGCGCGCAGCAGGACGCACTCGCCGCTGTCCTGGCCGCGCTTGGCGAGAAAAGTATCGAGCGCAGCGAGCGTCTGGGTGCCGATTCGTCCGTCGGGGACGAGGTCGGGATAGTCGGCGGCGTTGCGATTGAGGGCCGTCAGCGCGCGCTGGAGGAAGGTCGCGGCGACCGCCGGACCCATGTTCACACCCGTGTCGAACAGTTCAGCGGCGATCCGCTCGCTGCGCTTCGCTACCTCGTCGAACCGCGGCCGAAGCCAGTAGAGCCGCTGGTAGATCCGCGCCGCTTCCTCGCGCGGCAATCGGCGCATGGCGCCGGCATAACCATGGGCGCGGGCAACCGCCTCGGTGATTCCGAAACAGGTCGGCCCGCCGCGATCGGCGGGATGGTTCACATAGTCGCCCTCACGGTCAATCAAGCCGTCGATGAGGCGTTCGATGTCGATGCAGTCGCTCACGTTACTTATCCTCCCGAGTCGCGAGTGAATAACCAAATAGGTGTGTTGTAGGAAAGTTATTTGTGCCGGGATCGACGCGTGACGCAAAATCCGCAGGGCGCTAGGTTGCCGCCATGACGTCACGATTCGTGTTCGCGTTCGCGGCTCTCGTCGCCTTTATTTCTGTTCCGGCGGGAGCCGCCCTCAATCCCGCCGAGCAGAGGATGGTGCGAACGATCGATGCCGAGCAGCAGCGGACGGTCGAGCTGCTCGAAAAATGGGTGAATCAGAACAGCGGCTCGCTCAACATCGCCGGAGTCGATGCGGTCGGCCGGATGGTTCGGCCCCAGTTCGAAGCGCTCGGCTTCAAGGTCGACTGGCTCGACATGACCCGGATCGGCCGGGCGGGCCACCTCATCGCCACGCACAAGGGCAATGGCCGCGGCAAGCGCATGCTGCTCATCGCCCATCTCGACACGGTGTTCGAACCCAACTCGCCGTTCCAGCGCTGGGTCCGCCGCGGCAACGAGGCGGAAGGCCCGGGAGCAGGCGACGACAAAGGCGGGATCGCGGTGATCGTCGCGGCGCTGCGCGCGATGCAGTCCGCGGGCACGCTCAAGAACGCCGACATCAAGGTCGTCATGACCGGCGACGAAGAGGATGCGGCAAGCCCGATCGAAGTTACTCGCGGCCCGTTGATCGAAGCCGGCAAATGGGCCGACGTGGCGCTCGATTTCGAAGGCCTCGCGGTGGACAACGGACGCGAGATGGGCTCGACGGCGCGGCGAAGCTCCGACAGCTGGACCCTCAAGGTGACCGCGCGAAGCGGCCATTCCAGCGGGATCTTTAAGCCCGACGCCGGCTACGGCGCGGTCTACGAGCTGGCGCGGATCATCGATTCGTTCCGGCGCGAGCTTCCCGAGGCCAAGCTCACCTACAATGTCGGCCTGGTCGCCGGCGGCGAAACGCTCGAGCTTAGCAGCGACAAGATCAAGGCGGCGGCGACCGGCAAGACCAACATCATCGCTCCGTCGGCGGTCGCTCGCGGCGATCTTCGCGCCCTCACGCCCGAGCAGATCGAGCGTACCAAGAGCAAGATGCAGGCGATCGTCGCGCAGTCGCTTCCAGGCACCAAGGCCCAGATCGAATTCGACGAAGGCGGCTACCCGCCGATGGCACCGACCGAAGGCAATCGCGCGCTTCTGACGTGGCTCAACGCCGTCAATCGCGACATGGGCCTCGCCGAAATGGGCGAGCTCGATCCGGACAAGCGCGGCGCCGGCGACATCAGCTTCGTCGCCAAGGACGTCGACAGCCTGGCCGGCCTCGGCCCCGACAGCCGCGGCAGCCATGCGCCCGGCGAGACGGTCGACATTCCGTCGATCTTCAAGCAGGCCAAGCGCGCCGCAATTCTCATGTCGCGCCTCGCCAGGGAGCGGCGTTGATCGCCGTTTGACGCGCTCCGCCAACCGCTCATCGAAGCAACAGCAGTGAAACCGCAGCGCCTTTCGCGGGTTAACGTCACGCGCCTCATTGTGCCTGGCGCACGGATGGGAGTGTACCGCGTTGAAGGGGGCGTTCGATTTGCTGGAGAAGCCGGTTAGCAACGATCCCTTCAAGCTGCTGATCCAGTCGATCGTCGATTATGCCATCTACATGCTCGACCCGGACGGCTGCGTGACCAGCTGGAACGTCGGTGCGGAGCGGATCAAGGGCTTCACCGCCGACGAGATCATCGGTCAGCATTTCTCGCGATTCTACACCGAAGAAGACCGCGCCGCGGGATTGCCGGAGAAGGTGCTCGAGACCGCTCGCCGCGAGGGCAAGTTCGAAGGCGAAGGCTGGCGCGTGCGCAAGGACGGTACGCGCTTCTGGGCGAGCGTCGTGGTCGACCGGATCAACGACGACAAAGGCAAGCTGATCGGCTTCGCCAAGATCACCCGCGACATGACCGAGAAGCGAGCGGCGGAGGAAGCCTTGCTCGAGGCCGAGCGGCGCTTCCGGATCCTCGTTCAGGGTGTCACCGATTACGCCATCTACATGCTCGACCCGGAGGGCCGGGTGACCAACTGGAACACCGGCGCGCAGCGTATCAAGGGCTATGCACCGAGCGAAATCATCGGCGAGCATTTCAGCCGCTTCTACACGCCGGAGGACCTCGACGTCGGGGTTCCGAAACGAGCTCTGGAAACGGCGCGCGAGACCGGGCGCTACGAAGCCGAAGGCTGGCGCGTCCGCAAGAATGGCGAGCGCTTCTGGGCGAGCGTGGTGATCGACGCAGTCCGCGACCCGGACGGCGAGCTGATCGGCTTCGCCAAGGTCACTCGCGACATGACCGAGAAACGCGAGACCCAGCTTCGGCTCCAGGAATCGCGCGACCAATTGTTCCGCTCGCAAAAGATGGAAGCGCTCGGCCAGCTGACCGGCGGGCTGGCACACGATTTCAACAATTTGCTGACCGCGATCCTCGGCGCTGCCGACCTCGCCCTGCGCAACATCACCGACGTGACCAAGGCGCAGCGGATGCTCGACGGGATCCGCAACTCGGCCCAGCGCGGCGCCAGCCTGACCAAGCAGCTGCTGGCGTTCGCGCGCGCGCAGCCGCTCGAGCTGAAGAATATCGACCTCAAGCATTTCCTCAGCGACGTCAGCACCCTGCTGCGCCCGTCCCTGCGTTCGGACATCGAGGTCATCCTTGAGATCTCCGACCAGCTGTGGAATGTCGAAGCCGACGCCGGGGCGCTCGAGCTGTCGATCCTCAATCTCGCGTTCAACGCGCGCGACGCCATGAAACGGTCGGGCAAGCTGCGGGTCAGCGCGACCAACGCGATCCTCGAGGGTCAGCCCGAGGGCCTGCGCGGCGAATATGTCGTGCTTCGCGTGTCCGACACCGGCAGCGGGATGTCCGCCGAAACCATGGAGCGGATCTTCGAGCCGTTCTTCACCACGAAGGGATTCGGCGAGGGCACCGGGCTCGGTCTCAGCCAGGTGTTCGGCTTCGCCCGGCAGATCGGGGGGACCGTCACCGTCGAGTCCGAAATCGGCAAGGGATCGACCTTTTCGATCTACCTCCCCGCCCGCCATGGCGGAGTGCGTGAGGAAAGTCGGTCCAACCGCGAACAAGCTACGTCCGGCGCGGTGCTCGTGGTGGAGGACGACGAACTGGTCGCGGACCTCGCCGCGGGAATGCTCGACGAGCTCGGATTCGAGCCGACCGTCGTCCACAGCGCCAAGGAAGCGCTCGACCGGCTGACCAACGGCGAACGGCCGCGGCTGATCTTCACCGACATCATCATGCCGGGCGGAATCAGCGGCCTCGAGCTCGCCCGCAAAGTGCGCGACCGCTTTCCCGAGCTGCCGGTGCTGCTGACCACCGGCTACAGCGAACAGGTCGGCGGGACGCACGGCTTCGAGGTGCTGCAGAAACCGTACGAAATGACGTCGCTCGCAACCGCCCTCGAAAAGGTGCTGAGACAGACCGTCCAAGTGAATTGATCGCCCGCATCACGCTTGACATTGCGCGCGCGAAACGTCCCACTGCGTCAACGGCCGGGGCGGCCCGGCGCGACGGAGGGGCATTACAATGCAACAAGCGGTATCGGCGCGGGCGCCCGCGCATCTGTGGATCGTCGGGGTTTTGTCGCTGCTGTGGAACTGCTTCGGGGCATATGATTATGTGATGAGCCGGATGCGCAACACCGACTATTTCAAGTCGATGATGCCGGACGTCGATCCCCAAGCGATGCTCAATTACATCGACGGCTTCCCGCTCTGGGCGTCGTTCGGGTGGGGGCTGGGCGTGTGGCTCGGGCTTGCCGGATCGATCCTGCTGCTGATCCGCAGCCGCCATGCCGTATGGGCGTTCGGCCTGTCGCTGATCGGCGCAATCCTCGGCCTCGGCTATCAGCTGGCCAGCCCAATGCCCGGGCTCGAGGGGTTCATGGCCACCGGCATGCCGATCGTCATCATCCTCGTCGCCGCATTCCTCCTGTGGTACGCCTGGAACGCGCAAAAAAAGGGCCTGCTTCGCTGATCGGCACGCGCCGCCGCGACTTGCTCGCGGCCTATTCGAGATGAGTCCGAGCCGCCTCAACGCGCTGACCGACGGGGTCGTCGCGATCGTGCTGACGATCATGGTGTTGGAGCTGCGGTTCCCGGCCAGCCCGACGCTCGGCGCGGTGGTAGAAGTGCTGCCCTACCTCGGGGCCTATTTGCTCGCCTTCATCTATGTCGCGATCTACTGGAACAACCATCATCACATGATGCAATCGGCGCACCGGGTCACCGGAGCGGTGCTGTGGGCCAACCATGCGCTGCTGTTCTGGCTGACCCTGTTCCCGCTGATGATCCGGTGGATCGACGAGGCCGGAGTGACGGCCTTGCCGGTCGCGTCGTTCGGCCTTGTGCTGCTCGGCGCCTCGGCCTGCTACCTGCTGCTCGAGCGCGCGCTGATCGCCGCGGAGGGTGAGGGATCGGGCATGAAGGCGGCGCTCGGCCGCGGTGGGAAGGAATGGCTGAGCTTCGCCGTCTATGCCGCCGCGCTGCCGCTCGCGTTCGTCTCGCCGTTCATCGCGATCGCTGGCTACGTCGCGATCGCCATCGTCTGGCTGGTCCCCGACCGGCGGTTCGCCAAGCCAAGCTAGTTGCAGCGCTTCCCGCGCCTTCCCACATCGCGGCCATGGAAAGCTATCACGGAACCACCATCCTCGGGGTGAAGAAGGGCGGCAGGACGGTCATTGCCGGCGACGGCCAGGTGTCGCTCGGCAACACGGTCATCAAACCCAATGCAAAGAAAGTCCGCCGTCTCGGCGCGGACGGCAAGGTCATCGGCGGCTTCGCCGGAGCGACCGCCGACGCCTTCACCCTGTTCGAGCGGCTCGAGAAGAAGCTCGAGCAATATAACGGCCAGCTGCTCCGCGCCGCGGTCGAGCTCGCCAAGGACTGGCGCACCGACAAATATCTCCGCAACCTCGAAGCGATGATGATCGTCGCTGACACGGACGAGCTGCTGATCCTCACCGGCAACGGTGACGTGCTCGAGCCCGAGGGCGGGATCGCCGCGATCGGCTCGGGCGGCAATTACGCGCTGGCAGCCGCCCGGGCGCTGTCGGACTATGAGCAGGATCCCGAAGTGCTCGCCCGCCGGGCGATGCAGATCGCCTCCGAGGTTTGCGTCTTCACCAACGACCGGCTGACGATCGAAACGGTAGGCGGCTGATTAACCAGCCGCCGTTGCCCCCGCGCGGCGATTGACTTAACATGGAGCAATGCTCGGGTGATGACGACGCCGCATTCGGCGCCGGAAAAGGGGGTACCATGAGCGCGTTCAAATTTCTTCTCGGCGCAGCCTTGCTCGCAGGCGCTTGGCCTGCGTCCGCCCAGGCGACCAGGACCTGGGTCTCGGGCGTCGGCGACGACGTCAACCCGTGCAGCCGTACGGCGCCATGCAAGACCTTCGCCGGAGCGATCAGCAAGACTGCTGCAGGGGGCGAGATCAATTGCCTCGATCCGGGCGGCTTTGGCACCGTGACGATCACCAAATCGCTTACGATCGATTGCACGGGCACCTTTGGCAGCACCCTCAATTCCGGCGGCATCAACGGAATCGTCGTCAACGACTCACTCACCGCGGCGCCGAACACGATTGAAGTGCTCCTGCGCGGTCTGTCGATCGACGGGGCGGGAACGACGGCGGGCCTCAACGGCATCCGCCTCATCGCCGGCCGGTCGCTGGTGGTCGAGGACGTCTTCATCCAGAACGAGGCGGGCCAGACGGGCATTGCGATCACGCCGGGTGGAGCGGCAGAGTTCTACGCAGAGAATGTGACTGTCACTGACGGGTCGACCGGAATTCATTTCCGGCCCACGGGCGCCGGCGGATCGGTGCGCGCCGTGCTTCGTAATGTCCGGGCGCAGAACAACTCCGCGAATGGTCTCAACATCGACACCAGCGGGAACACCGCGCCAGCCGCGATCATCATTGCCGTCGACAAGAGCAGCTTCACCGGAAATTCCAGCGGCATCGCGTTGAGCGCGCTGGCCGCCACGACGACAGCCACCGTGATGGTGACAGACTCGGTAGTCGCAAATAACAGCGCGGCCGGCCTTTCGGCGACCGGGCCTCTGGCCAGGATCCGCGTCGGCGGCTCCTCGATCACCGGGAACGGTATCGGCGTGTCGGCAACGGCCGGCGCGAGCATCAATACTTACGCGAGCAACCAGCTTGACGGAAATTCCAGCGATGGCAGCTTCACGCTGCCGGCGATTCCGGAAGAGTAAGCCGCAACAGGAAGAGCAAAGTACAGGCTGCCTGGTTGAAGCCGCCGCCTAGGTCCGGCTACGGGGCAATGGTGTTGACTGCTCTCGACCGTCGCCGTTTCCTCGCTTCGAGCTCGGCAGCAGGCGGCCTGGCGCTTTCCGCATGCGCGACGGTCGGCGCCGGGCCGCGCACCTTCGCCAATTGCTCGCCGCTGGTCCCGGTCAATGTCGACGCCAGCCGAGTGATCCGCACCGTCGCCGGGCTTCGGCCGTATCGCGCTTCGGGCTTTGTCGTCCGCCGCGAGGCGCTCGGCGACAAGGCGCTGGTCCACAATTACGGGCACGGCGGCGGCGGAATTACCTTGAGCTGGGGCAGCTCGAAGCTCGCGACCGAGCTCGGCCTCGCGGGCCACAGCGGCCCGGTCGCCGTGATCGGCGCCGGAGTGATGGGCCTGTCGACCGCGCGACTGGTCCAGGAAGCCGGCTTTCCCGTAACGATCTACACCGCCGCACTCCCGCCGGACACGACGTCGAACATCGCCGGCGGCCAGTTCCACCCATTCGCGGTGTTCCGCGAAGGCCAGGTCACACCGGAGTTCATGACTCAGTTCCGCCGCGCGCTCGATTACAGCTGGCGACGGTTCCAGATCATGGTCGGCGACGATTACGGGATCCGCTGGCTTCCGACCTATGCCGAAACCGACACCCCCGAAGCCCAGGTCGTCGCCAATTTCCCGCCGCTCAACCGGCTGCTCAGCCAGGCCGAGCATCCGTTTCCCTGGTCGAGCGCCTTGCGCTACGACACGATGTACGTCGAAACCGGCCGCTATCTTCGCCAGATGATCCGCGACCTCCAGGTCGCCGGTGGAAAGGTCGAGGTCCGCCGCTTTGCCGACCCAGCCAACATCGCCGGCCTGTCGGAAAAGCTGGTATTCAACTGCACCGGGCTCGGCTCGCGCGATCTGTTCGGCGACCAGGAGCTCCATCCGATCCGCGGGCAGCTCGCGATCCTCGAGCCGCAGCCGGAGGTGCGCTACGCGGCGCAGGGGCAGTTCGGCTACATGTTCCCGCGCGGCGACGGAATCCTCCTCGGCGGCACGTTCGAGCGCGACGTGTGGGACGCGACTCCGCAGCCCGAAGCGATCGTCCGCATCGTCGAACGCCACAAGCGCTTCTTCTCGGGCTTCCGCTGTAGCGCTTGAAGTGCCTGCCGAGCCTTCCGACATACCCGTCGAAATGAATTACCAATCCCCCATTCCCCAGAGCGGCGGGGAGCAAGCCGAAGTGCTGAAAGACAAGCTCACACCCAAGGCGATCGTCGCCGCGCTGAATGCCCATATCGTCGGCCAGGACGACGCGAAGAGAGCGGTCGCGGTCGCGCTCCGCAACCGCTGGCGCCGCCAGCAGCTCGGCCCGGAGCTGCGCGACGAAGTGACGCCCAAGAACATCCTGATGATCGGCCCGACCGGGTGCGGCAAGACCGAGATCAGCCGGCGGCTGGCGAAGCTCGCCGACGCTCCGTTCGTCAAGGTCGAGGCGACTAAGTTCACCGAGGTCGGCTATGTCGGCCGCGACGTCGAGCAGATCGCCCGCGACCTCGTCGAGGAAGCGGTGCGGCTCGAGCGCGAGCGCCGCCGGGCCAAGGTTCGCGCCGCGGCCGAGGAAGCGGCGATGGACAAATTGCTCGACGCGCTGACCGGCAAGGGCTCGAGCGAAGCGACCCGGCAGAGCTTCCGTGAGCGGCTCGCCGACGGCAGTCTCGACAAGGCCGAGGTCGAGATCGAGGTCGACGAGGCGCCGTCGATGCCGTTCGAGATCCCCGGCATGGGGGCGCAGGTCTTCGATCTTCGATCGATGATGGGCAAGCTGGCCGGCCAGACGCCGCGGCAGCGGCGCAAGCTCAAGGTGCCCGACGCACTCGCGCGGCTGACCGACGAGGAAGCCGATCGGCGCATCGACCCCGACGACATCAACCGCGCCGCGCTCGCCGACGCCGAGGCCAACGGCATCGTGTTCCTCGACGAGATCGACAAGATCGCGGTCAGCGACGTGCGCGGCGGTTCGATCAGCCGCGAAGGCGTCCAGCGCGACCTGCTGCCGCTGATCGAGGGGACCACGGTCGCGACCAAGTACGGGCCGCTCAAGACCGACCACATCCTGTTCATCGCCTCGGGCGCGTTCCACCTCGCCAAGCCTGCCGATCTGCTACCCGAATTGCAGGGTCGCCTGCCCATCCGGGTCGAGCTCAAGGCGCTGACCCAGGACGACTTCGTCCGCATCCTGTCGCAGACCCGCGCCAGCCTGACCGAGCAATACCAGGCGCTGCTCGGCACCGAGGGGGTCACGATCGGCTTCGCCGACGACGGCATCGCCGCGCTGGCCAGAATCGCCGCGGAAGTGAACGAATCGGTCGAAAATATCGGCGCGCGGCGCCTGCAGACGGTGATGGAGAAGCTGCTCGAGGACGTCAGCTTCGAGGCCGAGGACCGCCGCGGCGAAACGCTGGTGGTCGACGCCGCCTTCGTCGAGCAGCAGCTCAGCAGCATCGCCAGGAACGCCGACCTCAGCCGTTACGTGTTGTAACCGACCAGCTTGACGCTTTCGGCGATTTGCCGGACCCTGCGGTCGCTCGGACATGCAGGGGAGAAGCCCATGGCCCAGCGGAACCCACCGTTAGCAGCGGCGGACTCGCGCGACTTTGAGGTCTACAAGTCGCTGCGAGAGTATGAAGAGCATTTTAACCGCACGCAGGTGGAGGTGAAGAAGCTGGCATCCGCCTGGATGCTTGCGAGCTTTGCCGCGATTGCCTTCATCGTGCGCGGAGATCTCTCGGCGAAAAATACGTTGCTGGACAGCGGTTCGCTGCTCGTTGTCATCGGCCTTGGCGGCAACATCGGCTTGCTCAGCCTGTGGCTCCTCGATCAACTGGTCAACCAGCGTCTCCTCGGTTCGGCGTTTCGAGTCGGCCTGCTGCTGGAGAGGTCCAATCCGACATTCCCGCCAATCCGCTCGAAGATGTGGCTCAGCGCGAAGGCCCACGGCGTGGGGCGGCATCACTCCTTCTTTTACGCCTGCCCGATGGCGTTCAACACCAGTGCCGCGGCCTACGGACTGGCGCAAATGTCGCGAGGACAATTCTGGTGGCTCGCGGTCGGCGTGGCCGGTGCGGCAGCTGCTTTCCTCTGGCCGTTCATCCAGTGGCTCGTCGATTCCTTCGAAACGCCGCCCGAGGCAGAATGCAAAGCGATTGAAAATACGGTCAGCGATTGGGAGAAAGGACACCGGGCCGTTGGCGAATGGCAGGATCAGGCCTGACCGGTTCGCCGATACCGCCAGACCAGCCCGGGGACGAACGGTGGCCAGGAGCTCGTCTTGACCCCCGCGAGCCGCAGCCAGCGCGCGACCCAGCTGTTGCACGTGCGGACCGCGCTTTCCTTGCCGACGGCGCGGTAGAAAGCGTCGCAGCAGCCGTAGCCCGGGTGGTCCATCTGCTGCGGCCGTCCGCTTGAGTCGAGCGCGAAATCGGCGCGGATCGCGGCCCACAGCCGGCGATATTCCTCGGGCCTCAGGCGGATTTCGCGCGCCGCAAAGCGCGGGTCGCCGACATATTCGACGTGCATCACCCGCTTGCCGCCGGTCAGCGCCGCCCAGATCGTCCGCGGGGTGATGTCCCACCAGGTCGGGGTGTTGAGATAGACCCGTTCCTCGCCCGAGCCGAACGCGACCCAGCGCGCGCCCGGGTCAGGGCCGGCAAAATCACTTTTGGGCACAAACGGCGTCCAGTCGAGCCCCCGGGCCGTGAGCGGCATGACGATGTCGGCGTGGATGCCGTTGTCGGCGATATAGATGGTCGTGCCTTGCGCCGGCTCGGTCCAGCCGCGGTTCACGGGGACCAGCGACCCGATTAAGGCGGCGATGAGGTACAGCGCCGGAACCGCGAGCAGCGCCGATAGGGCTCGGCCAACCCACTTGCCTGCTTTGCCTTTTCGCCCTCGCCGAGCCACTGAGCCTCCCCTTGCCTTGACTGGTGGCCCTGCCTAGATGCGCCGCAGTCGGGGCGTAGCGCAGCCTGGTAGCGCATCACACTGGGGGTGTGGAGGTCGCTGGTTCGAATCCAGTCGCCCCGACCATCCCGTCACAAGAAGGTTTCCAATCGCCGATGTCCGCTTCACCCACCCTGATGATGCAAGCCACCTCCGCCGGGACGGGCGGATTTGCGGCGATCCTGTTCCAGACCTTTCCCTTCATCCTGATCTTTATCGTGTTCTACATGCTGATGATCCGGCCCCAGCAGCGGCGCATGAAGGAGCATCAGGCGGCGATCAACGCGGTCAAGAAGGGCGATGAAGTGATCACCGGCGGCGGCATCCGCGGCCGAGTGACCAAGGTCACCGACGAGGACGCCGAGGTCGAGATCGCGCAGGGCGTCAAGATCCGGGTGATCAAGTCGACGCTGAGCCACGTCGTCAGCCCCAACGCCAAGCCCGCGAACGACTGATGCTCGAATTCCCGCGCTGGAAAGTCTGGCTGGTCACGCTCGTCGTCGCGCTCGGAGTGTTCCTGTCGATCCCGAGCCTGCTCGCCGGAACTCCGTGGCACGACCGCTGGCCGGCCTGGCTTCCGCACGACAAGATCAACCTCGGCCTCGACCTTGCCGGCGGCAGCCACCTGCTGCTCGAAGCGGACCAGCGCGACGCCCAGAAGCAGCGGCTTCAGTCGATGGAGGATTCGGTCTCGACCGAGCTTCGCCGCGACCCGCGCATCGAGATCGGCGACATTTCGACTTCCGGCGGGCGCTTGTCCTTCCTCGTCCGCGACCCGACCAAGGTCGACGCGGCGCATGAACGCCTGACCAAGCTGATTCAGCCGATCGGCCTCACCGGCAACCGCGACTGGGACATGCAGGTGGTCGATTCGACCCGCATCGTTCTGACCCCGACGCCGAGCGGGACGGTCAAGGCGATGAAGGACGCCATGTCCGTCGCGCGCGACGTCGTTCGCCGTCGAATCGATCCCGGCGGAACCAAGGAGATCACCGTCGTTACCGAGGGCGCCGACCGGATCCTGGTCGAGGTCCCCGGGGTCGAAAATCCCGACCAGCTGAAGAAGCTGATCGGCCAGACGGCGCGGCTCGAATTCAAGCTCGTCGACCTCGAAGCCAACCCGTCCGACGTGATGCAGGGGCGCGCACCCCCGGGCAGCGAAGTGCTGCCCTATTCCGACAACCCCGGCGGAGCGCCGTTTATCGCCGTCAAGCGGCGAGTGATGGTCTCGGGCGACCAGCTGATCGACGCCAAGCAGGGCTTCGACCAGGACGGGCGGCCCGACATCAACATCACCTTCAGCACCGCCGGCGCCAAGCGCTTTGGCCGGGTGACGCAGGAGAATGTCGGCAAGCCGTTCGCGATCATCCTCGACAATCGCGTGCTGTCGGCGCCGAACATCAACGAGCCGATCCTCGGCGGGCGCGCTCAGATCACCGGCAACTTCACCGTGCAGAGCGCCAACGACCTCGCGGTGTCGCTCGCCTCGGGCAAGCTGCCGGTCAAGCTCAACGTCATCGAGGAGCGCTCGATCGGGCCGGATCTCGGCAAGGATTCGATCCACAAGGGGGTCATCGCCAGCGTCATCGGGACGCTCGGAGTGATCCTGTTCATGCTGATCACCTACGGGCGGTTCGGGGTCTATGCGACGATCGCGCTGATCGTGAACGCCTTCCTGATCCTCGGCATCATGGCGCTGTTCGGCGCGACCCTGACCCTGCCCGGGATCGCCGGCTTCATCCTGACGATCGGCGCCGCGGTCGACGCCAATGTGCTGATCAACGAGCGAATCCGCGAGGAAATCCGGCGCGGGCGGCGGCTGCTCGACGCGGTCGAAACCGGCTATCGCGAGGCGTTCCGGGCGATTTTCGACGCCAACGTGACCCACGTCATCTCCGCCGGGATCATGGCCTATTTCGGGTCGGGCCCGGTGCGCGGCTTCGCGGTCGTGCTGCTGATCGGCGTCGTCACCTCGGTGTTCACCGCGGTCTATTTCACCCGCATGCTGGTCGCGCTGTGGATCCGCCGCACCCGCCCGCGCGAACTGCATATCTGAGGACCGACATGAAGCTGCTGAAGCTCGTCCCCGACCACACCAACATCCACTTCATGCGGTGGCGGAACATCGCCGTCATCCTGTCGACGCTGCTGACGGTCGCCTCGATCGCCTACACCGCCTATCGCGGGCTCAACCTCGGCATCGACTTCGTCGGCGGACAGGTGGTGCGGGTCGAGTTCAACCAGCCGGTCCACATCGAGGATCTGCGCGCCCGGGTCGGCCAGCTCGGCGTCGGCGAAGCGAGCATCCAGGCGCTCGGCAACGACCGCACCTACCAGGTCCGGCTGCCCAAGCCGGAAGGGCCCGAAGCGGCCTCCAACCAGGTCGTGAGCAAGCTTCGCGCGGCGCTTCCGCAGGATTTCCCCGGCGCCCGCGTCGATGCTGGCGAATCGGTTTCGGGCAAGGTCAGCGAGGAGCTGGCCGAGGATGGCGCGATGGCGGTCGGCTTCGCGATGATCGGGATCGCCATCTACATCTGGCTTCGCTTCGAGTGGCAGTTCGGGGTCGGCGCGCTGCTGACCCTCGCCCACGACGTCTCGATGACGCTCGGCTTCTTCGCCTTCACCCGCCTCCAGGTCGATTTGAACGTGGTCGCGGCGATCCTCACCATCGTCGGTTACTCGCTCAACGACACGGTCGTGATCTACGATCGAATACGCGAGAACCTGCGGAAGTATCGCAAGATGGCGATCCTGCCGCTGCTCAACCTGTCGTTGAACGAGACGCTGGCACGGACGGTGGTGACGTCGCTGACCGTGATGATCGCGCTGGCCGTGCTGATGGCCATCGGGCCGGAGGTGATCTTCGGCCTCGCCATCGCGATTTTCCTTGGCGTGGTGATCGGGACTTATTCGTCGATCTACATTTCCGCGCCCGTCCTCGTCTGGCTCGGGGTCAAGCCCGACAG
>JBJMUB010000028.1:0-32509 GCA_045811385.1 Sphingomicrobium sp.
CGCCGCAGGGCTCGCCCGAGGTCACCGCTCAGCAGGGCCAGGTTGGCGTGGCGCTCGCTGCCAATCTGCTCGCTTGGCCCGCGCTGAAGCGCAAGGCGTACCGGCTCGACCCGAGTTTCGCGGCTTAGGCCGGCTCCCGGACCTTCGCCTCAGCCATCCGCTGGTGCAGCTGGGCGCGGTCGTATTGGGCGCGCGAGGCGATGGCGATGCGGTTCCAGGTGTTGATCATCGCCGCGGCGAGTGTCAGCCAGCCGATTTCCTCTTCGGAGAAATGGGGCTTCAAGGCGTCGAACGCCTCCTTGTGCGCGTGACCGTCGCCGATCAGCGTGATTTCCTCGACCCATTCGAGCGCGGCCCGCTCTTTGTCGCTGAACATCGAGCTTTCGTGCCAAGCGTCGAGCATCAGCAGCCGCTCCGGCCTCTCGCCGTCGCGCAGCGCCTCGTCGGTGTGCATTCCAATACAATAGGCGCAGCCGTTGATCTGCGACGCCCGCACCTTGATCAGGTGAAGCAGGCTCTTTTCGACCTTCGCGGCGATCTGCTGTTCGATCCCGAACAGGTGCCGATACGCTTCCGGGGCGAACTTCGTAATATCCATCCGCATCGTCTCGACCATGCGAATCCTCCTCATTTGCTGGATTGCAACGCCAGAGAATATGTGGTCGCGCCAAACGGCTGTGAAGAAGGCAGAGCGATGAGCGGAGCAGGCGCATGAGACAACCGGCCAGCGTCAGCGATTATCGCGCGCTTGCCAGGGCGCGCGTGCCGCACTTCCTGTTCGAATATCTCGACGGCGGCTCCTACGACGAGGTGACGCTGGGGCGGAACGTCGCGGATTTGCAGAGCGTGGAACTCCGCCAGCGTGTGCTTCGCGACGTGTCGAGCATCGACCTCACGACCGAGCTGTTCGGGCAGCGGTGGGCGATGCCGGTCGGGCTCGGGCCGGTCGGCCTGTCGGGACTTTATGCGCGGCGCGGCGAAGTCCAGGCGGCGCGGGCCGCGGCGGCCGCCGGCGTCCCGTTCGCTCTTTCGACGCTGAGCGCCTGTTCGATCGGGGAGGTCACGCGCGGCGCGGGGGCGCCGTGGTTCCAGCTCTATATCGTCAAGGACCGCGGCTTCGTCCGCGACATGATCGCCCGGGCGACCGAAGCTGGATGCGGCGCGCTCCTGCTGACGGTCGATCTCGCCGTGCCGGGAACGCGCTATCGCGACTATCGCGCCGGCTTGTCGGGGTCCCTGCGCGGCCCCGGCGCCCGGGCATGGCAGGTCCTGCGGCGGCCGGGTTGGGCGTGGGACGTCGCGGTGCGCGGGCGGCCGATGACCATGGGCAACCTCGAGCCCCTGCTAGGTTCCAACGCGGTGCTCGCGGACCTGATGGGCTGGGTCGCGCGCAACTTCGATGCCAGCGTAACCTGGAAGGATGTCGAGTGGGTGCGGGACCAATGGAAGGGCCCGTTGGTTATCAAGGGTATCCTCGATCCCGACGACGCCCGCGAATGCCTCGCCAATGGCGTCGACGGAATGGTGATTTCGAACCACGGCGGGCGGCAGCTCGACGGGGTCAGCTCCACCGCCCGCGCGCTGCCGCGGGTGGCCGAGGCGGTCGGCGGGGGGATTCCGCTGCTGGTCGACGGCGGCGTGCGCTCCGGGCTCGACGTGGCGCGGATGCTCGCCCTCGGGGCGGACTTCGTGCTGCTCGGCCGCGCCTGGGCCTACGCGCTCGCCGCCGCCGGGCAAGCCGGAGTCGCCCATGTGCTCGAGCTGATTGAGGCCGAAATGCGGGTCGCAACGGCCCTCACTGGCTGCGCCACGCTCGCGGAGGTGGGTTCGGCCGTGCTCGAATCCACACCGAATGGCACTCCACCCCCACCTAATCGGCGCTAGATCTTCGGTCCTCTAGAAAATGTAATCCGACTGCGCCGGGGATCCGCCGCCGACGAGCGTGATCGTGAAATCGACGACGCCGTCTTTGTTCGAATCGATCGACAGTAAGGTGTCGCTGCCGCTGGCCGCCGCGGAGACTTGCGACGAGCTGATCGCAAAGGCGCTGAGATCGATGTGGTCGATACCGCTTTCGAAGTCGTGGATGTAATCGTTGCCGGGCGTGCCGTCGAACACGAAACGATCGGCACCCGTGCCGCCGATGAGGTAATCGGCGCCAGTGCCGCCATTGAGGGTATCGGCTCCGGCGAAGCCCGCCAGCGTGTCGTTTCCGGCATTGCCGAACAGCAGGTCGTCGCCTGACATGCCGTAGAGCGTGTCGGTGGCGCTGCCGCCGGTCAGGTTGTCGGCGAACGCCGAGCCGCGCACCGCTTCGATCGACAACAACGTGTCGATGCCCGCACCGCTGGTGTTCTGCGGCCCGGAACCTGCGAGGCTCACCGAAACCCCGGCCGCGGCCGAGTCATAGACCGCAAAGTCGATGCCGGCTCCGCCATCGATCCGGTCGTCGCCAGCACCGCCGTCGATCACATCGTTCCCGTCAAGGCCAGAGAGGTCATCCACCCCCGATCCGCCAGTGAGCAAGTTGGCCACCGCATTGCCGATGAGCACGTCGTTGCCAGTGCCGCCGACCGCATTTTCGATCACGACTCCGCGGGCGATGGACACGTTGCCGACGCCGGGACCGGCGTTCGAGAAGGTCTCGGGATTGAGGTTGATCAGCTGGTTGGTGCTGAACCCTGAATAATCGAGCGTGTCGGTGCCGCCGCTGTCGAAGATGCAGTAGGCGACGTTCGGGTTCTGAGCGGCATTGTAAACCGCGTTACCGGCGTTGGAATTGAACCCATAGATCGTGTTGCCGGTGCGCGTCGTCGTCGACAGGCCGTACATCTGGGACATAGCGACGATGTCGGCCATCATCGGGGTCAGCGAGAAGGCGCTGGTGAAGCCCTGGCCCGCAAAATAGGTGTTATCGTTCTGGTCGAAGTAGGACATGATGCTGGTGACCCAGGCATCGTTTTCGAACCGGGCATCCTCCGGGTAGCTCGCCGTACCGTTGTAATAACCGGCATGGCCGAGGCCGAGCGCGTGACCGATCTCATGGATATAGGTCTGGAACGAATAGCTGTTGAGGGCCGTGGTATATTGCGCGAGCCACTGCGTTGACACGTTGACGTGCGCCGACGTGGCAATTCCGTTCGACCAGCTGCCGTCGGTCGCGGCGCCGGCTTCATTGTCGTCGAAGGTGATCTGGCCGCCCGTCGCGACTTCGACGAAATTGACGCCGATGATGTCGGTCCATTCCGCCAGCGCAGCGCGCGCCAGCGTCTTTCCCGCCGCGGTGAGCGCGGTGAGGTTGACGGTGATCGACCCGCCTTGGGTGACGTCGAAATGATGCTGCTGGCCGGCGCCCCAATAATCGACCACCAGTTCCTGGGCGATCGTGTCGTAGCTGGCGAGCGGCGGCGGCGTGTAATTGCTGACGGTGACCGTGTAATTGCCGGTATAGCTTTCCTCGAACGAGCCGACGTCGATGTAATAGGTGCCGGTGGTTTGCGCCGTGAACGAGACCTGCGAATCGCGGATAACTCCGGGATTGATGTCGTCATTGCTGAACAGGACAGCTCCGGCGGCATTGCGGATGTAGACGTAAGGATCTTCGAGCGTCGTGCCGTCGACGAGCACGGTGACCGCCTGGCCGGCGACCAGATCGATTCTGATCCAGTCGTGATCGCCCAGAAAATCGAGCGTGCTGCTTACGGTGCCGCCGATCGTGATCGAGGTCGTCGTGCTGCTGTTACTCGGGATATCGGGCAAATCAAAACTCCCCGCTCTTAGTGTCTACGGCGCCCTGGTCCGTTCACCCTTGCTCGGCCAGCATAATGATTCTGGCCGTTCAAAACCTTAATCGGACGAAAAGTCCGCCCTGCTCCTCAGTGCCGTGCCTTCGCCAGTTGCTCTGCTAGCGCCCCCGCGAACCGCTCGAAGGACGCGACGCCCAAGTCCCGGTCCATGCTGGCGAAGCGCTGCTCGGGAAGCGTCCGCCCATCAGCGCTGAGTTTCGCCGAGAGCATCGACGAGGACAGCACGTCGACTTCCACGGTAACGCCCGCGCCCGTCCCCCGTTCGGCGAACGCGCGCTCGATCGCCGCGCACAACGCCGCCGTCCCGCCGGACGCAGCAGGAAGCCGTTCGCCGCCAACGATCCGGCAACTGAGTGACGAATTGGGTGGTGAGCCCATAACCGACGCACCTCCGCAGAAAAGCGCCGCCGCCACAAGGATAATCCGACACGTGCTCGCCATTCCGGCCCTCTCCGCCGCCGATGCCATTATGGAACCTCGGCGCGAACCGCAAATATATCAGCGCTTTAGCTGAATATAGCCGGAACGAGACCTAGCTCGGGAGGAGGTTGCGCAGCTTGGCCAGCGCCGGGCGATGCTCGACGTGCTGGCCGTAATGATAATCGTAGCCGTAACCGTAGCCGTAGCCAGCGCTGCGGACGTCGAACTTGCTGAGGATCGCGCCGATGATGTGCGCGCGCACCGCGAACAGCCGCTCGAGCGCATGTTTTGCCTGCACAGTCGAGGTGCGGCCCGATTCGATTACCAACACTGTCGCTTCGACTGCCCGCGTCAGCAGCGGCGCGTCGGCGAGGCCGAGAACCGGCGGGCCGTCGACGATGACGTGGTCGTAGCGACCCGAGGCATCGTCGATCAGGCGGCTGATGCGGTCGCCAGACAGCAGTTCCGCGGGATTAGGAGGGATTTGCCCGGCCGTGAGCAACGACAGATTAGCCTCGCCGGTGTCCCGAACGAGATTCGCAAGCTGGCCGGTGCCGGTCAGCAGGTTGCTCAGACCGGAGTCAAGCGGCCGGCCAAACAGTTTGTGCAGCGAAGGATTGCGCATGTCGGCATCGACCAGGAGCACACGCGACCCGGTCCGGATCAGTCCAAGCGCGAGCGCCAGCGAGGTGGTCGACTTGCCTTCCTTTGCCTGGGCGCTGGTCAGCATCAGGGTCCGTGGAGTCCCGTGCGGAGTCGAGAATTTCAAGGAGGTCAAGATTGAGAAATAGGCTTCCGATAGTGGCGATCGCGGCTCCATCAGAGCATCGCGAACGTCGGTCGGCGCGACCAGCTTTGGAGTGACCCCCAACAGCGGCACGCCGAGCTTGCGCTGGAAGCCGCGCGGCAAAAGCTCGGCATCCTCGAGATGCTCGAGAACAACCGCGGCGGCTGCACCCAGGAGGAGGCCAAGCAGCAGTCCTAGGGCAATGTTCAGGGGCAAGTTCGGCTTGAATGCGTAATTGGGCGGAAGCGCACGATCGACAATCGAGATGTTATTGGTCCCGATTCCGCCCGCAATTCCGACTTCCTTGAAGCGCTGGAGAAGCGCGTCGTAGAGTGCACGGTTGGTGTCAACGTCGCGCTGGATGATGTTGAACTGGATCGATCGGCCCTGCTCGCCGAGTAGTTGCGACTTGAGGCTGTCGACCCGGGCCTGGAGCGAGCGCTCGGTCGCCAGCGCCTGGCGATAGCGGCCGCCGAGGTCCTGCGACACGGACGAGCTGACTCGACCCTGCTCTCGACCGATCTGCCGGTCGAGCTCGGCGATCTGCGCCTTCAATGCGACGACCGTCGGATATTCCGGCCCGAAGTCGCTCTCCATCTTGCTCAGCTGTCCCGTGAGCTCGGCGCGCTGCTTGTGCAGCTCGTTGATGGTGGTGTTGCTGAGCGACTGTGCGGCGACGCTCCCGCTTGCTCCGGCGCGGAACTGGGCCTCGGCCTGCGCTCGCTGCGCTCGCGCCAGGGTCAGCTGATTGCTGAGATTCGCGAGATCGGCGGCGAGGATTGACTGCTCCGAACCGGTGTCGCCTGGGCCGCTGCGCACCTTGATGAGGCCTTGCTGCTGCGCATATTCCACCGCCTTGCGCTCTGACTCCTCCAGCCTTGTCCGCACCTGGTTGAGCCGGCTCTGAAGGAATTCGCGCGCATATGCGGCGGCTTCGTAGCGTCGCATGAGGTTCGACTGGACGAAGTTCTCGGCGAGTGCATTGGCAACGGTCGCCGCGGCCTCCGGGCTGTGGGAATTGTAGGTGACGTCAATGATGCTCGACAGGCGGACCGGAGTAATCACGGTATTGGCGCTGACCATCTTCGTCGCCAACGCAAAGCGCTTCGCGCGCGGCAGGGCCTTGACCTCATCGACGCTGCCCTGATCAAAGCCCGCGAGGAACGGATAATTCTCGTCGAGCGCGAGGTCGCGAACGACGCGCTCGGCCAGCGAGCGGCTCTTGAGCAGCGCATATTGCGTCTGGTAGAATTCGGCGTCGAAGCGCGCCCCGCTGCTATCCTGCTCGACCCCTTCCATGTTGAGGACTTTGGCCTCTTCACGAGCGACCTGGATAGTGACCGTCCCGGCATATTGCGGCCGGGTCAGCATCGAGATCAGGATTCCCGCCGCGACTCCGAGGACGGTGATCGCGAAGATGATGTAGCGGCGCTTGTACAGCGTCCGCCAGTAGCGCCGAAGGACCGACTCCTCTTCCTCGGGCGGCAGGCCCAACCCTTCGAATGACGGGATCGCGAGCTCGCCGCCGCCGCGCGGAAGCGCCGGGACGGAGTGTGGCGGGAGATATTCGTTCACGATCGAATGGCCCTACAAAACCGGAACGAACGTGCCGAGCAGCGGGAACATGCTGCCGAAGTCGCGGAACGTTCGGCGCAAAGCACTTTCGCCGACAATGACGATGTCGTTACCATAGATTTGAGGGTCCTCGAGACGGCCCGCACGGATGTCCTTTACGCTGAACAGCGCGGCCGTTTTCTGGTTGTTGACGGTCCGGAAGATAACCACGTTGTTAAGATTGGCGATCTGGTCCGCGCCCTGGGCGGTGGCGATCGCCTGCTGCAAGGTCATCTTGCCAATGATCGGATAATTGCCGGGCGCCTTGACCGCGCCGTCGACGGTAAAGCTTTTAGGCCTGGCCTTGACGATGTTTACGGACACCTGCGGGTTGCGCAGGTAGCGGCCCTGCAGTTGCGCCGAGATCGCGCCGGCAAGCTCGGCCGGGCTGCGCCCGGCAGCCTGAACCGCGCCTGCGAGCGGCACCGAGAAATTACCTGCGGCATCGACCTCGGCCTCGCGGGTCAGCTCGGGTGCGCCGAACACCTCGACCCGGATCACGTCGAGCGGGCCGATTCGATAATTGCTGAGGTCGATTGCCATCCCGGTCTGGTCCGGCGGAGGGAGCGACCGGGCGACCCGAACCGCATTGCTGCCGGCACCGAGAGTCGGATTGGAAGCGCAGCCGGCGAGTGCCGCAACCATTCCGGCCAGAACCACGATCAACTTGCGCACGAAAAACTCCCCACTCATCCTTAGGCCGCTGCGGCTCGCCCGACAGCGTCCAAACACCGGACGGGGCCTTTAGTGCCCTAGCATAGCGGAATTCAAGCCGCTCGACGGCTGGGCGGCGCCCTGACTAGCTGCGATTCGCTTGACGGGCGGACGCCCACATCCCTAGTCCGAAGCCCCTAACGGACTGTCCGAAACGCTAATACGTGCGCCAGAATCGAGCTTCCGACGCCGCGCGCTGGCATCCGGCGCTTGGACCCGCCAAGCGCGCGATGGACATTGTCGCGAGCCTTTTATTGCTGATTCTGCTGACCCCAGTGCTGCTGCTGGTGGCACTGATCGTGCTGATCGCGCTCGGCTGGCCGGTCATGTTTACGCAAGAGCGGCCCGGGCTCGCCGGCCGCTCGTTTCGGCTGATCAAGTTCCGCTCGATGTCCGACCGGCGCGGACCCGACGGCGCGCAGCTGCCTGATTCCGAGCGGCTGGGACGGCTTGGCCGGTTGCTTCGCGCGACCAGCCTCGACGAGCTGCCCGAGCTGGTGAACGTGCTGCGCGGCGACATGAGCCTCGTCGGACCGCGGCCGCTGCTGATGGAATATCTGCCACTCTATTCGCCCCAACAAGGCCGCCGCCACGAAGTGCGGCCGGGCCTCACCGGGCTGGCCCAGGTCAGCGGCCGCAACGCCCTCGGGTGGGACGAGAAGTTCGCCCTCGACGTGCGCTATGTCGACCAGTGGTCGATGATGCTCGATCTGAGGATCCTCGCGGCAACTCTGTGGCAGGTGGTCAGCCGGCGCGGGATCAGCCATGAGGATCACGTGACCGCTCCCAAGTTCCAAGGTAACCGTAGCAAGGGATGACGCGGCTGTTCGGAATATACGGCGTCGGCGGTTGCGGTCGTGGAATCCTCCCGGTCGCGAGCGCTCAGCTCGGCGGCGCGGCGCCGCTGGTGTTTATTGACGACGGTGCGGCCGGGAAAGCGGTCAACGGTCACTACGTGCTGAGCCTCGACCAGTTCGCCGAAGCCGAAGCCGACGAGAAGCGGATCGCCGTGGCCATCGCCGACTCCGCGGCGCGGCAGCGGGTGGTCGAGCGCTGCCGCTCGGCCGGATTCTCCTTTTTTGAAGTGCGCGCCGGCAACGCCGTGCAGATGGATTGCGTCGAGATCGGCGAAGGAGCGCTGATCTCGCCCTTCGTGACCTTCACGAGCAATATCCGGATCGGCGTTCATTTCCACGCCAACCTCTATTCCTACGTCGAACATGATTGCGTCATCGGCGATTACGTGACCTTCGCTCCCGGCGCGCGCTGCAATGGCAACGTTCACATCGGCAGCCATGCCTACATCGGCTCCGGTGCCGTGATTCGACAGGGTGCGCCGGCCCGGCCGATGCGCATCGGCGAGGGAGCGGTGGTCGGCATGGGCGCGGTCGTCACTCGTGACGTGCCGGCCGGAGCGACGGTGGTCGGCAATCCCGCCCGGCCGATGCGCCGCTAGCCAGGAGGAATCGGTGGCTGCGCAGACGCGACGGAAGGACGCCGAGGGCTCATGTTGAACGGCTCGGTCGCTCCGTGGCCCAGCTACGGCGAGGAGGAACAGCAAGCCGTCGCTCGCCTGCTCGCATCGGGCCGGGTCAATTATTGGACCGGTGACGAAACCCGCGAATTCGAGCGCGAATTCGCCGCCTGGACCGGATCCGCTCGCGCGGTCGCGGTCTTCAATGGGACGGTGGCGCTGGACCTCGCCCTCCACGCCCTCGGGATCGGCGAGGGCGATGAAGTCATCGTCACTCCGAGAACGTTCATCGCCTCGGTCTCATGCGTCGTGAATGCCGGCGCAATCCCCGTCTTTGCGGATGTCGATCGCGACAGTGGCAACATCCATCCCGATACCGTCGAGAAACTGATCACGCCTCGGACGCGCGCGATCCTGCCGGTTCATCTCGCGGGCTGGCCGTGCGACATGGCGGCCTTCCGCGCTCTTGCCGACAAGCACAGGCTCCTGCTCATCGAGGATTGCGCCCAGGCGCACGGCGCCACGGTCGACGGCCGGATGGTCGGCACCTTCGGCGACATCGGCGCATGGTCGTTCTGCCAGGACAAGATCATGACCACCGGCGGCGAGGGCGGCATGGTCACGACCGACCGGGAGGAGCTGTGGTCGGCGATGTGGTCGTACAAGGATCACGGCAAGAGCTGGAGCGCGGTTTACGAGCACGCCCATCCGCCGGGGTACCGCTGGCTCCACGAAACCTTCGGAACCAACTTCCGGATGATCGAGGTCCAGGCGGCGCTCGGCCGGATTCAGCTTCGGCGGATGGCGGAATGGACGGCCAAGCGAACGGCCAACGCGCGGGCCTGCATCGAGGTTCTCCGCCGCTTCGAAGGAGCGGTCAGGGTCCCCGAGCCGCCGGACCGGCTCACTCACGCTTATTACCGGCTCTATGCCTATTTCCGCGAGGACGGGCTTCGCAGCGGATGGAGCCGCGACCGCATCGTTGCCGAATTGACCGAGCTGCAGATCCCGGCGTTCCACGGCGGCTGCTCGGAAGTCTATCTCGAGAAAGCGTTCGACTCTTCTGGATTCCGTCCGGCCGAGAGGCTGCCGGTCGCCCGCGAGCTCGGCGAGACCAGCCTCATGTTCCTCACGCATCCGACGCTGAGCGAGAGCGACCTCGAGCGCATTCGGAGTGCGATCGACTCGGTCTTTTTCAGAGCGGTGCGCTAGCGCTCCAGCGGCCGGACGACGTAGATACGCGCGCCGCTGCCGAGCGTGCGGCTAATGCGCCGCCGCTGCTCGAACGACAGCTGCTCGCCGAGCAGGAAGTGGCCGGTGTAGAAAATCCCGATCGGCCGCTCCTCGACGACCTCCATGCCGTTTCTGTGGAACGTCCTGCGCCACCAGCGCGGTGCGAAGGTCCACAGCTCGCTGATCCCCTCCTTCGAGGTTCCGTGGCCCAGCGGGAGCAGGGCAGCGAGAGCGGCCTTCAGCTTCAGCTTCGACAGGGCGACGAGCGCAGTCGGGGGACCGGCGACGAACGTCCAGAAGCGCCATGCCGGCGTCGGCATGGCGTGCACGCCGATGCCGGCGGGTTTCAGGACTCGGCGGAATTCGCCGAGGATCGTCGGCAGGTCCTCGACATGCTCGAGGACGTTCGACGAGAAGATCGCGTCCACCGAGCGGTCCGGGAGCGGAATATGCCGGCCATCATAGTCGATGACCGGGAAGATGCGATGGCCGGCATATTCGCTCGACGCGAGGTCGATGGCGACGACGTCGAAGCCCATAGCGGCGAGCTGCCGCGCCTGCTCGCCGGTGCCGGCGCCGAATTCGAGGACTCGCGCCCCGCTCGGGATCGAGGCTGCCAGCTCCTCGAGCTCGGCGGAACGGAGGCGATTCAGGAAGTCGACGTTGAACAAGCCTCGACCCTTAAGCGCGCCGAGCTTCGACCTTCAATCACTTTCGCGGCAGGGCCGCCGGTCGGGGCCTAGGGCGCCTGGGTCACGCTTTCGCGCTCAACGTCCCTCGGTCGGCGCGCCAACACCCCGGCCAGCCACTTCCTGGCCGGCTTGTCGTACAACTCATCGAGGAACAGGCAGAAGACCAACAGACCGGCGATGAACACCACGCCAATCCACGGCGCGAACGGCTGCAAGTCGATGCCGAGCTTCAGCGCCGCGGCGTAGGTCAGAGGATATAAACGCTTGTGGGCCGCATAGACGGCGTAGGATGCCGCGCCGAGCTTGTGGCTGGCGATTCCCAGCCATCCTCGCGGCTCGACCGCCGAGCCCAGCCAGACGAGCGCTGGGAGGACGAACAACGCCGCGAAGCGAGCGCGATGCCGACGAGATAGAGAGGGTAGAGCCGGATGAACCGTGCTTTCATGAACTCGCCGACGCTGAGGTCTTCGGCGAGCCGCTGGCTGTACGCGTGCGCCAAGACGAAGCCCGACAGCGCGAAGAACAGATCCACGGCGAGCGCGGCGGAGCTCCAGGCCATGTCGCCGATGAAGCGGTACGAGTGGAGAACGACGACGCTGAGCGCGGCAAGACCGCGCAGACCGTCGAGAGTGACATAGGAACGCGAACGCACCGGGCCGCTGAATAGGCCTTTCGTCACTGACTTCAAGCGCTCTTGCCCCCTTGGGCAAGGCCGCTTGATTGGCCAGGGCCGCGGCAGGGCCCGCTCCCCGTGATTCCAGTCAGCCGTGCAAAGACACCACAGTCGAGCAGCCATCCGGCGGTCAGCCCGGGGCGCGCCCGGTGACCATGTGGCGGGTCGTGGCCCGGCCCGGTTGCGGCCAGTCGAAGCGGTCGAGCAGCTGGCGCAGCGGGAAGCGGTCGACGAGCCGGATCAGCGGAGTCCACCGCACTCGGGTCTCGAGCGGGCCGTCGAGCGGTACAACCTCAAGCTCGTCGAAACCGGCGAAGAGCTTTTCCAGGCCCTGATGGGTGAAGCGCCAGTAATCGGGAAAGTCCTCGTGCGAGCCGGACTGTGACGCCTTATGCCCGTGATAGCTGGCGATGAACGGGACGGTGAGGAACAGCGAGCCGCCGGGCCGCAGGATGCGTTTCAGCTCCCGGGCGGCGACGACCGGGTCGCCGCAATGCTCGAGCACCTCGATGCACAGCACGCAGTCGACCGACCGGTCGGGCAGGTCGATCGCGCAGACGTCGAGATCGAGGTCGCAATTGTAGGCGCCGTAGCTCAGGCTCGGCCGGTAGCCGGCGGCCTTGTACGCCTTGCCTTCGAACATCGGTTCGAGCGCCCGGAGCTCCTTGGCGAACCGCTGGTTGGTGCCGATGTCGAGGACGTCGGTGGCGCCGTTGATCGCCCACTCGAGCTTGCTGACGAACTTCTGCCGCGGTCGGCCGGCCCTGAACATGGCGCGTGCTTGGCCACGCGGCCCCGGACCGTCAAGCGTGTGTGCGAAGGCGCATTGTCGAACCGAACCTGATCCCTCTTTCACCCGTCAGCCTTGCAATCCTGGCATGGCTCGGGAATGGGCGATGCGATGCGGATCTTTGTCGATGTGGGCGCCCATAACGGCGAAACCCTTCACGTCGCGCTTCATCCCAAGTGGGGCTTTGACCGAATTTTCGCGCTGGAGCCGGCGTCCGCCTGCCAAAAGTGGCTGTTAGGATTCCGTGACCCGAGACTGTCGGTTGAGCCGTTCGGCCTTGGAAGCGCCTCGGGCAAGGTCAGTTTGCATGGGGCGGGACTCCTGGGAGCCAGCATTTATGAGGACAAGAGGCAGAAAGCCGTTTCTCAGGAACGAATCTCGACAGAAGAGATCGAGCTTGTCCGAGCGACGGACTGGTTCCGGAGCAACGTATCTCGCCACGCTGAAGTCTTCCTCAAGCTGAATTGCGAAGGCAGCGAAGCAGATATTCTGGACGACCTCCTGGATTCGGGCTGCGCGGAACAGATTCGCAGCATCTACGTGGACTTCGATATTCGCAAAGTTCCTAGCCAGGCCCACCGCCAGCAAGAGGTTGAGGAGCGCTTACGCCAAGCTGGCGTGGACTACGTCACGCCTGACGAACTTGGATGCAATGGCCATTTTGCAGTAGCTAAATGGCTATCGCAGGCAATTTCACCCGTAAGCTACGGCTTCGCGGATCGGCTGCGGTACGCCCTGCGCCTATACGCGCCGCCGTACGAGCGCCTGACCGAACTCTCGTCCGCAGTGTTGCCCAAAACGCTGTTATTTTGGCTGGGGCGCAGGTTCGGGAGAGTGGCCCGCTCGCGAAGGCAAACCTAGGCGTCAGGCCCCTCCAAGCGCGACTGCACCTCTTCGAATCGTACGGAGGCGATAGCGATCGCATCGCCGACATGGCCGGGCTTGCGCGGCCTTTCGACCCACGGCTCGAGCCGGTTAGCTTCGGGCACGTAGGTCCACAGATCGTAGCCGCGTTCCTTCAGCCACGACCTCACCTCCTCGACGGAGCTTCCGGAGCGGACGAGGGTGCGGTTGGTCAGCTCCAGCAGCAGCACCGGGGGGTTGACCCGGCGGAGCGACCGTTCAGCGCCCTTGAGAGCCGCGAACTCGGCGCCTTCGACGTCGATCTTGCACACGGCATAGCTGCCGTCGCCAATCTCGGAGTCCAGGGTCACCACGTCGACGGGGTGCCTGCCGAGCGGCGATTCGCGCAGGCTCGACAGAGCGTTGGCCTCGTCTTCCCCCTGATTGAAGTCCGCCGCGCCGCAAAAGTCCGCGATCGCCGCCTTGCGGAGCGTCACCTGCTTAAGGTCGTTCAACTCCACATTGTCGGTGAGATAAGCGAAGGCCTTGTCGGCGGGCTCGAAGGCGAGCACTCGGCCCTTCGTGCCGGCCAGGCTGGCCATGAGGAGCGTGTAGACGCCGACATTGGCGCCCGCGTCGATCGCTCCGTCTCCCGGCCGCAGGTAGCGCTGCAGGAACAGCATCTCGGCAGGATCGGGCAATCGGTTGAAGTAGATCATGCGGCTGGCGTCGCCGCTGTCCGGTTGGCAGCGGAACCTGAGACCGAACGCGTGAATGTGGAGCGGGCGTGCGACGGTCCGCTTGTACAGCTGCCAGGCGGCAGAGGATGCGATCGCGCGAAGCCGCCGTCCGCGGTTGGCCGGGTGGTTCCAGACGAGCTCGGCGATGGTCGCAATCGTCCGCGTCAATCCCATCGGTCTCTTTTCCAGCTTCGGTCAGGAGCCGCGAGCAATGGCGACCGAAAGGCCGAAGGGCAAGGACGGGCCCGCCAGCCTAACGCTCCAGCCTGATTGACGATTCCGGTCCCGGCTCTACACAGCCGGGCCGAGGGGCGACGGCCTGCTCATGACCACCCAACGCGAAGCTCGAGGCGATGACGACCACCACGACGACGACGGCTCAAGGGCGCCGCTTCACAACGGACTTATCGTGGCCGTCCGCGCGATAGTCCGCTCGCTTCCGGTCAACTTCCTTGCTGCTGCGTCTGGCCTTGCCGGGACGATCATCATCTCCTGGGTGTTTGGGCCGGTCACCTTCGCCAACTATATGATCAACATCGCCAAGATGGCGGTGGTGCTCCTCGGGCTGGAGGTTCTGCCGACCTTTTTCAGCGTCTACCGGCTCCAGCACGACCGCGAATTCGCCGCCGCGCTTCCGCTATTCTATCTGGCCTTTGCGGCGGTTGCTGCCGGAATCACGGCGTTCCTCATCGTCCTCGGCTACCTCCAGGACCCGTCCTGGTCGATGCTCGTCTATGCCGCGCTGTCCGTGTCGCAGCGCTATTTCGACAACACGTTGCAGGCCGAAGGCAAAGTGGCCGCGTTCCTGTGGCTCCCGGCGATCAGCAACAGCGTGCGGCTGCTCATGCTCGGCCTGCTGGCCGGGCTCGCGCGGCAGCTCGGTTCGGGCGACATCCTGTGGCTGTCGCTTTCGGTCGGCCTCGGCGTGAGCCAGGTCTACGCGCTCGCCCGCTTCCCCGGCGCGCTGACCGCATTCGGTTCGAGCTGGCGGTGGTCGTCGGTCGCTTATCTTTGGCGCCTGCGGAACAACTATTATCCCTATTATGTGAATTCGGTGCTGCGCCGGGTCAAGGAAGCCGCTCTGCCGCTGTTCGTCGACGCGTTCATGGCCGACAAGGCCGCGGCCGGCAGGTTCTTCCTCTACTTCAAGGCCATCGAATTCTCCTCCGCCCAGGTCCGGACGATCGAGGTGTTCATGGTCAACAGCGGACTGCGGGCGACGCTGCAGCGCCAACGGGTGCCGCTCCTCGCCGGAGCGGCCGCCCTCGGCCAGGCCGCGACGGTCGTCCTGTCGCTGATGCTGCTCTACCGTCAGGGTCTCAGCTGGCAGACGGTCGGCACCGCTGGGGCGATCAGCCTGTTCCTGATCCCTTACGTGATCGAGCTCTATATGCGGAGCAACGCTTATGCCGCGCTCGAGCCCGGCAAGGTCAGCGTATCGATGGTCGCCAATCTCGTCGCGACGCTGGTCCTGCTTGGTCTGTTCCGCGCAACGAGCCAACTCGGCGTCGGGGCGCTGGTCGCCACCGTCGTCATCGGCCAGGGCGTGTCCGCCGCCACCTACTTCGTACGGCGCACGAAGCCGCGCACGGACCGCGAACGGCTGGAGCGCGAGCTGATCATCGAGTCCCGACCCAGTGATGCCTGAACTCGACCTGCAGCGCACGGCTCGCGGTTCCAGCCCGCAACGCCGGCTGACCTATGTCCTCAACCATCTCTCGTCCGACGACAGCCAGCATTACGTGCATATCCCGAACCTGCTCGCCGAGCTGTCGCGGCTGGGCTGGCACATCGACCTGGTCAGCGAACGCGGCGGCCGAGGTGAAAAGGAGGTTCTCGGGCATCGCGTCACCTACCTATCGACCGGCCGCCAGGTGATCCGCTTCGCGCGGCTGGCGCGGCTGTTGGTGAGGATGCGGCGCCAGGGCGGCCGCCTGGTGTTCGTCCGCATCTCGAAGCACGCGGCCATGGTTTCGGCGATCCTCGGCAGGCTGATGGGATGGCGAACGCTGTTCTGGCTGAGCGGCACGGTCGAGGACTTCAACCGTCGGACCAGGGGATGGAAGGGCAGACTCGAGCATCTCTATCTGTGGCTGGTGTTCCGTCTCGTCGACAGGCTCGTCACCGGCCCCGAAACGATGCTGTCCTACTACCAAAGGACCTATGGCCTGCCGGCCGCGAAGGTCGCGCTCCTCTACAACGATGTCGATCTGTCCGCGGTCGCGGCCGCGGCGCCGCTCGCCGATGTGGCCCCGCCGCGCGTGCTCATGGTCCACCGCCTTTCGCCCGTGCGGGAGACCGCGCGTTATTTCCCGGCCTTGCTCGCCGCGCTGGGCGAGCTGGCCTCGAGCCACTCGAGCGTCACGTTGGACGTCGTCGGCGACGGGCCGGAGAGAGCGGAGCTCGAGCGGATCGCCGCTCGGGCCGCCGACGGCCTGCACGTGCGGTTCCTCGGTGCAGTGCCCAACCGGGACCTCGATCGCTTCTATGCGTCGGCCACCCTCTTCGTCATGCCGAGCTATCGCGAAGGCTTTCCGCGGGTCATCCTCGAGGCGATGGCCCGGGGCCTGCCGATCGTCGCCACCGATGCCGGGGGGACCCGCGACCTCGTCGGGCCCTTGCAGGACAGGTTCATCATCGATCGCGACAGCCCGGAGGCCCTGGCAGCAGCCGTCGCCTCCCTTCTTGCGCAGCCCGCGCTTCGGGCGGCTCTTTCGTCGGAGAATCTCGAACGGGTCAAACGCTTCTCCACGCCTGCAGTAGCGGCAATGTACGACCGCACGCTGACCGAAGTCCTGAAGCCGCGATGACCGTTGCCGAGCCGGCCGACAGGCCATCCCACGACCTTCACGTCCTGCACATTGCGCCGGGGTCATACGTGCCCCACGACCGGGGCCACAGCACCTATGCGATCTGGCGCGCGCTCGCATCGGGGTTCAGCCGCTATGACGTGGTCGGCCGATCCACCGCCGAGGCGGCCGAATGGACGGACGGCACCCTCACCGTCCGGCTGTTTCGCCGAAACATGGAGCGAGAGGTCGAGTTCCTTTGGAAGCAGTTCGAGGTCGTGCCGCTCGGCCGCTCGCTGGGGCCCGACGTCCTGGTGTGCCAGTCCCCTGCGCTCGGGGGGCTCGCGGCACTGAAGATTGCGCGCCGAACCGGAGCTGGAACATTGATGGAGATCCACGGCAACGAATATCTGGTCGAGGCGCGTCCGGGCTCGCGAATTTGGCTCCTGCAGCAGATCAGCCGTTACGCCTTGCGTCGCGCGAGCCTGATCCGAGTATTGTCCGTAGGGATGAAAGAGCGGCTGCTGCAGCGTTACGGGGCCGGTCTTACCGACAAGGTCCGTGTCCTGCCGCCTCGCGTCGACCTCGACCGGTTCAAAGTGACATCCCGCCCGGCGACCCTGGGCCCGCGGCTGCGCGCGATCATGGTTGGCGCGGTCAACGCCAACAAGGGGCAGTTACGCTTGATCCGCACGTTGCGGCGGTGCCCGGTGCCGGTCGAGCTGCACATCGTCGGCGACGGTCCCGACCTGGAGAAGTGTCGAGCGGAGGCGGCGAAGGTCTCATCCTCGCTGTCCATCGTTTGTCACGGCGCCCAGAACCAGCGCCGAGTGGCCGAATTGCTCCAGGATTCCGATGTGTTCGTCATGTACTCGAAGAGCGAAGGCACCCCGAGGGCAATGATGGAGGCGATGGCCACCGGCCTGCCCGTCGTGACCACGGACGCAGGCTTCTGCGCCGATGTCATCCGGCACGGAGTCGAAGGGATCGTGCTCGGAGCGGACGCGGACAACGAGATCATCGGCGTGCTCGACAGCTTGTTCGAACATCCGGAGGTACCTCGCCGAATGGGTGTCGCCGCACGCGCGAGGGCGGAACGGGATTATGACGCGGTTGTGGTCTTCGACCGATATCGCTCGTTGATTGCGGACGCGGCACGCCTGTGAGCGGGAAAAGGCTGCATGTGCTGCGCGTCTACGACAGGCTCCCTCCGCTATCCGGAGGGATGGAGCGCCATATCGCTGAATTGACGGCCGCGCAGCGGCGGCTCGGGGTCAAGGTGACGAGCGCCTATAACATCGGCGGTCCGGACGGGGACGCCATCCAGGTCCTGAAGTCTCACGAACTTTACCGGCTGCGCCCAACGCTACTGCGAAATCTGGTTTTCTACGGAGCCATTCTTCTTACGCACCGCAAAGCGCTGTCACGCAGCCGCGTCGATGTTGTTCATGCGCACGGCGGGTGGAGCGCTTTCGTCTTTGCCCGCGCTCTGGCGCGCGCCGTCGGAGCGCCAGTGGTCGCGGCGTCCGTCCACGACTTCATCAAACGCAATCCCGCGCTGCATCGGCGAGCAATGAAGGGATGCGATCCGGTCTTTGCGACCGGCCTCGGCGAAGCGCGGTATTTCCAGGATCTGCTCGGGAGGCCGGTGCACCACCTGCCCAGCGCCCCGGCGGATATGTTCTTTGCCCCGCCAACAGCACAAGCTGAACCAAGCGACATCATCGTCGTTGGCAGCCTCGTGCCGAAGAAAAGGATCGAGCTCGTCCTGGAATGTGCCGCCCGCCGGCCCGATCTGAGCTTCGCGATCTTCGGGGACGGGCCGCTGAGGGCTCGGCTGGAGTCGCTCAGGTCGCAAGCGGGGTTGGCAAATATCAGCTTTCACGGGGCGGTCACGATCGAACGCATCCGCTCCGCGATGCATCGCGCACGGCTGTTCCTCAATGTTTCGCAATTCGAAGGCTCCCCGACCGCCGCCCTCGAAGCCATGGCCTGCGGCCTGCCCGTTGTGCTGACACCCTCCAACGACTACTCGGCACTCGTCCAGTCCGGGACGAACGGAATTGTCACCCGCGGCTGGGACGTCGAAGAGATTGCGGCTGCGATTGACCGATGCCTGGCCGACGAAGACCGCCGCCAACGGATGGGCGATGCGGCGAAAGAGATCGCCCAGGGCCATCGCTGGGCGGCTAAAGCCAGGCTCGTTACAGAAGCGATGAGGAACGTTTTAGAAATGCGAGCTGGTTAGGATGCAAAGGCCGATTCCGATCTACGGTAAGGGCGCCGCGCCTGGGCGGCCGCTTGCAAGCGATGCTGCAGTTGCGGGAGGCATCGCGCCTGGGGATCTGATCCGGTCCCGCATGCCGATATTGCCGCTTGTCGGCCTTCTGACGCTGTCCGCGGTTTTCGGCGGGGTATCGCGCCTCCTGAACACCGAGGCGACGTGGCCTTTGCTCCTGGTCTATGCCGCGTGGGGGATTGCCGCTGCGATTTTGGTCGCGAAGGGTTTCCGGTTGCCCGCTACCGAGCAAGACCGTTGGTCTCCTGCAACCGTTGGTCTTCTCCTGTTTCTTGGGAGCGTGTGGCTATCGACGATCCTGCTCGGTCTTTTCGGCGACCGCTACGATTATGGCGACGTCGTGCGACAAACAGCGATGGTGACGTACACTGCCCTGCCATTCTTCGCGGCGGTTTACGCCGCGCGTCGAATGGATTTCGAGCGAGCGGTCCTGTTCACCTGCCATGTCTTGCTGGCACTTTGCTTATCGTCCGTCCTTTTGGATTTCTCCGGACTGACAGAGTTCGAGTCGTTCGGGTCGCGTTATTTCGGCTTCCTTGGCGACGGCGTGGCGTGGCTCGTGACGCTTCCGATGATCGTCTATTTCACGACCAGTCGTTTCATCCTGTCGGGCGCAGGCGCGTTGGTTCTCCTGCTGACCTTATCCCGCGGCGCAACTCTGGTCGTCGCCGGGGCGATCCTGCTGCTCCTCGCGTTCGGCGGCGGCCGAAGCCGGCTTCATTATGGTCCGCCGCTCATAGCGACCATCGGGGTGCTCGCATATAATCACGAGCAGTTTCTGGAGTTCATTAATCGGTTCTCGCGAATGGAAATCGAACAAAGCGGTCGAGTGGTGACCAGCCTCAATGGCCTCAGCATATTCAGGGATTCTCCCGTGATCGGCTACGGGTACAACTCACTCGGATATTATTTCCCGGTGCTGGATGTCACCAGTGGTGAGTTTGCCGTTGCGTCTTCGCCCGCCATCCAGATGCTATCAGATGGAGGGATGATCGCCTTCACGGGTTTCATCATCTTTGTAATCACGATGTCCTACCTTGGTGTACGATCGCTGACGTACCGTTCAGACGCATCCCTGCACCAGGTGGTCGTCGGTCTCACAGCGTGGCTTCTGGCGACCATCTGGCTGAATCACTCCGCGTCGTGGTTCCTCGTAACGTCGCCGCTTGCTCCGCTTGTTTTCGGCGTCTCCGGCTTGGTGGCTGGCTATGCCGCGAGGCAAGCCCTATCCCGTCACGCGACCAGGAGCCCGCTTACCAGCACCGGTTCGGTACGTCTGCGGCCTACAACCCGATAATTGTGCGAATCCTTCATCTGATATCGTCTCCTTCCGCGGGCGGGGCGGAGATTTACGTCAAGGATCTTGCGAAGGAGATGGTGCGGCTCGGGCATCAGCCCTACATCGGCTTCCTAAACCGATCCGGGGACATCGGCCGAAACGAGGATTTCGAACGGCGCTTCCTCGATGAACTCGAACTCGCTGGAGTGCCTTACTTCGTCGTCGGATATGAATGCCGGCGCAATCCCATCCTCGGAGCCCTTCGAGTCAGGCGGTTTTGCGCGGCGCATGGTATCGAGATCTACCATTCGCACCTGCATTATGCGCTCATTTTTGGAGCGTTGCTGCGCGTTCCTCACGTGCACACGCACCACAATATCGTCCCCGATTCGTGGCGCATCATGTATCGGTTATTCAATCAGCTGGTCGATTCCTACATCGGCATCTCCGAGGTCTGTGCCGAGGCGCTTTCGCAGTTCAGCGGGCGGGCGGTTACGGAGATCTTCAATGCCGTCGACCCGAGCAAGCTCGAGCGAGCAAACCCGGCGAATTCGTGCTCAGGGGACCGCCTGGAGTGCATCTCCGTCGGCCGCATCCAAGCGCAGAAGAACCTCGCGTTGCTGGTTGAGGCCGTAAGGCTGCTGCCGGCGGAAATTCGAGACTCCGTTCACGTTTCGATAGCGGGCGAGGGCCCGCCGGCCGACGTTTCCGCGCTGAGACTGGCCATCGACCGCGCCGGCCTGAACGACACCATCACACTGCTCGGCAACCGCCACGATGTCCCGGAGCTGCTGGCGAGGTCGCAGCTATTCGTCATGAGTTCGGCGTGGGAGGGGCTTCCAATCTCTCTCCTGGAGGCGTCCGTCACCGGCCTGCCGTTCATTGCTACGGACGTCGGCGGATGCCGGGAAATCGCTGCGAAATGCGGGAACGGAATCATCGTCCCGCCAGGAGACGCGCGGGCTATGGCGAGCGCGATTGAGGGGCTGGTGCGCGACCGTGCCAAGCTGCGCCAGATCGCTGAAAATGCGCAGGCGAATTCGGGCTATTTCGAGATAGAGAGAGCGGCAAGGGAGCATCTGACGCTCTACTCCAGCCTCACATCGGTAAGCCCCGAATGAGCGCTCCCAAGCTGCTGATCGTAACCACGGTCCCACAGACGCTGGCGACGATTCTTCGCGACCAGCCGAGGTTCCTCTCCCAGCAATTTGACGTCACACTGGCGACCTCCCCTGGCGATGAGGTGGCGGCTGTCGCGCGGAATGAACAGAGACCGGTTGAGCTGGTGCCAATGGCTCGCGGCGTCAATCCGATTGCCGATCTGACTTCGATCGCCCGCATGGTCCGACTGATCCGCAGGCTTCGTCCAGACGCGGTCCACGCTTATACACCGAAGGCCGGACTGGTGACGATGGTGGCAGCCGCGCTGTGCCGCGTACCCGTGCGCATCTTTACATTCACCGGCGTGATGTTCCCCTTTCATTCCGGATTCAAACGTTGGCTGCTGATCTGGCTCGATCGACTGATTACGTCGTTCGCAACATGCGTCGTGCCTGAAGGTGAGGGCGTAAAGCGCGAGCTTCTAAAGTTCGCGATCACCAACAAGCCGCTTGAAGTCATCGGACATGGCAACATAGCCGGAGTCGACACCGACTTTTTCGACCCCTATTCCGGCGGCGTTGAAGAAGCCTCAGAGCGGCTCGCGGTTCAGCTCGGACTTGGCGTAGATGACCGGATATTTTGTTTTATCGGGCGCCTCAGTCGCGAGAAGGGACTCTTTGAGCTGGCCCAGGCGTTCCTTACGCTCCCACGGTCTGCTCGCCTACTGATTGTCGGAGCGCTGGACGAGCGCGCGCCCATAGACGCTCACGCGCTGTCAATCCTCGATCACCCGCGAATTCATCGCCTTGGGTTTCACAATGATGTCCGCCCGGCACTCGCGGCGTCAGATGTGTTGGTTCTGCCAAGCTATCGCGAAGGTTTTCCCAACGTCATGTTGCAGGCAGCCGCGATGCGCTTGCCTGTCATTGCTACCGATATCTGCGGCTGTAACGAATTCGTAGTCCCCGGCGTCAATGGTTGGCTGGTCGAACCTCGAGACCCCGAGGCGCTGGCCGCGGCGATGCGCGAGGCATTGGCACTTCCCGCTGATGCTCTCAAGGCAATGGGCGAAGCGGGCCGCCGCCGAGTGAAGGAGCGCCACGAGCGGCGAGCGTTCTGGGATTCGCTGCGCCGCTTCTACGAGGCCGAGCTTGGTCCGCGCACATGCCGAACAACCTGATGGCCCAGCTCGGTACCCCATTAGCTGCTCGCTCCGGACAGCCTTCGCGCCGCTCCGGCGCTCTTGAAAAGGCGCCTTCCGAGGGGCTATGGCCTGAACGCGCGTCCGCGTCCCTTTGCGTGAGGCCGGGCTCGCAGCAGCACACGGAAAACGGGTAGGAATTCATGGTAACGAACGCCGTTGAGCGTCGGGATGACGTTCGGGACTATTTCATTCGACATGCAGTGAGGTTCGACGGCCTCTACGGCGGCGACAACATGGCCACACGCCTCTTCGACGGGCTCTTCCGCCGGCCGATGTACGAGCGCTACCGCCTTACGATCGAAGCGCTTGGCAAGGATGCGGAAGGGAAGCGCTATCTGGACGTCGGCTGCGGGTCGGGACGATATGCAGTCAATCTTGCCCGGCTGGGAGCGAAGGTGGTCGGCGTCGACTTCAGCGGGACGATGCTTCGGATCGCCCAGGACTACGCTGGCGAGCAAGGCGTGTCGGAGAGCGTTCAGCTGATTCAGGCGGACATGGACGAATGGATGGAGTCGAGCTCCGATCGGTTCGATGCGGCCTTCGCGATGGGTGTGTTCGACTACCTCGCTGACCCGGTCCGGACGCTGAAGTCCATGCTGCGACTTGCCGACAAGGCTTACTTATCGATTCCCGCGCCGGAATTCCCTCGCGCGCAGCTTCGACGGCTCCGCTATGCGCGCCAAAATTGCCCGCTCTTTTTCTATACGCGCGAAGACGCCGAAAAGCTGGTTCGAGACGCCGGCGGCCGAATCGTTCGAATGAACTCGCTCGGCCGGTCTGGCTTCTTCGTGGTCGCCGAGAAGGCATGAGCGATGGCTCCGGCGGCGGATAGGCAGGACTCGTCCAAACTCCTGGCGTTGTCGTTCGACGTCGAGTGCTACTACCAGATCGTCACCAAGGACTTTCTGGGGCGCTCGATCCCGCCGACTGAGGAGGTGCTGAGAAATACCGGCTGGATCCTTGACTTGCTGAGAGACGTCGGTGGCAAGGCGACCTTTTTCTTCCTGGGCAACGTTGCCGAGGCTTATCCTGAGCTTGTTCGCCGGGCTGCGGACGAAGGGCACGAGATTGGAGTGCACGGCGATAATCACGACTACGTCTCGGACATGACCGAGCCGGAATTTCGCCAGGAAATCAGCACCGCCATGTCCAAGATATTCGCCGCCGGCGCAGCTGCCGTCGCCGGGCATCGCGCGACCGCCTTTTCGATCAGCCGAAAGAATCTGTGGGCGCTCAACACGCTTCGAGAACTCGGTCTTGCCTACGATTCCTCGATCTTTCCTATACAAGGCCGCCGCTACGGCATCGCGGACTGGCCGCGGCGGCCGGGAATGACGGATGCCGGAATCGCGGAAGTGCCGCTCTCGGTGGTCGACGTCGCCGGCCGCAGGATTCCGTGCATGGGCGGCGGATATGTCCGTTACTTCCCGCTGGTCTTCACCAAATGGTGCGTGGGCAGGCTGCACCGCGAAGGCCTTACTCCCGTTTCCTATTTCCATCCCTACGAGTTCGAATTCTCAAAGCCCCGGATCAACGAGGGGGACCTGGTCGGCATCGACGAGGACAGCTCGAAGCGCCTCAAGCGGTTCAACCGGCTCCAGGGCATCGGACGCGGGCGGCCGATGCGACGCAAGCTCGAATGGCTGGTCCGAAACTATCGGACTGTGCCGGTTGGAGCGATGGTCTCCTGACTTGTCTCTCGGGCGCTCTCGCGAAGCCGAGCTAGAGCTGCTGGCAAATCAACAGCCGACTCCGCTGGCCGATCGGTAGAAGCGGCTGTTAAGACTCGCATTCTCCAATGCATGGCTGTTGCACCCAGCGCCTTCGAATCCCCCCTTCAGGGACGCATCCCGGAAGCGGAGGCGCCGCGAGTAGGAGCCGAGAACATCGACTGCAATATCTCCCCCGCGGAACTCAGTTCGTTCTCCGCTGATGATCAGGGTGCCGGCGCCCGAGCGGGCGTAAACGGGGCCGATGACGCCGTCTCGGATGTCGCGGAACAGGCGAGTTCCCCGGCCCAACACCGCCTCGACCTCGCCGATCTCCGCTCCATAGCAACTTTGGATGCCATTGGCGCCCTCTCCGTCAAGCGCGATGACAAGGCGCCCGATGACGAGATGCGTGACATCGGGCGCACCGACTAGGTAGGCATCGTCTGGCGACCCCGCGCGGTTGCAGTCGCTGATTTCAGCTTGATCGATTCGGAGTTCCTGTTTGGATAACTCGCCGCGATTGTAGATCTGTTTGATCGCCGGCCCCTGGAAACCCCCGGCTCGCAACGTCCCGATGCTGAGAGATTGGCAATTGCGCACGAGAAGTCCGGTGCTGGCGATTGAGGCACCGTGCGAATACTCGGGCAAACTTCCAAAGGCATGTGCGGGACTGAGGTCCAGCGTCTCGATCGCGACCCCGTCCGCCATGACCGAAGGGGAGACTGGTGCGATGATCGCGTGACGGCCTTTCACCTGTCCTACGCGAACGTTTCTCGCCGGCGTGCAAGCCGCGTCCGGCTCAACGATGAAGTGCGCATAACCGACCCGCCAACCCGTGCAGCTGCGAATTTCTATGTCGTTTCCGCCGCAGACCGAGCCGACGCAACGAAGAACATTGCTGCCGACCAGGTGACCTATTCGGATGCGAGAGGCGTCATACGGCGCGGTCGGATAAATCTCGACGACATCGCCCCGGATGTTCTCGCCGATGATGTCGCCGATCGTGACATCCGAAATGTTGCCCGTGGATCGGTTCGGATGAATGGCGATTGCATGCATCCATTCATCCTTGTCCGTGGCGATATTGCCGACGACTTTCAGACTGCCGATCTCTACATTGCTACCAGTGATTTTGAGCACCGGGGTCGCACTGGGGAGCCCGGGTCGTTGCCGCAAAATCGTATTTGCGCCGTCGGTCACGATAGTCTTGCCGCCGGGGACATCGACCTGACTGATGATGTATGTGCCGGCCGGCACCGAAACCACATCCGCAGCCTTCAGCGCCGCCTTGAAGGCTGCGGTATCATCGGTCCGTCCATCACCTCTGGCGCCGACGGTTCTCACGTCGAGAATCCTGCGCGCGGCAGGCGCGGGACCAGGACTCTGCGTTCGGTTACGAACCAGAGCAGCGCCAAGATAGGACGCTGCGGCGGCCCCAACTGAGGCAACTAAAAAGAATCGGCGCGAATGCTGTTTGGGAGGCGAGGATTCAGCCAAGGTCTACCTTGAGGCCCCAAAGCGAACGTCGAAAGCGACACCAAGCGACGATGTGGATGCGACTCTACGATCCTGCCCGAACAACGTTCCGCTCCCCTCCCGATCAGGTGGCAGTTGCACGACGAGATCTTCCGCACTTGTTCTCGATCTTGCAAGGTTTGCGACATGCCTCGGGAAACGGCAGGATTGTGGCTATTGCGTCTTTTTCGGCATTGGCGCGGAAGCGCTGCGCCCCTGGAGAATTCCGATGATGCATGCCCGTTACGATTCACGCAGACGGGTCTTGGTCACCGGCGGCGCCGGCTTCCTCGGGTCGCATTTGTGCGATCGCCTGCTCGCCGACGGCCATGACGTGCTGTGCGTCGACAATCTGTTCACCGGGTCCAAGCAGAATGTCGAGCATCTGCGCGACCATTCGCGCTTCGAATTCCTGCGCCACGACGTCACCTTTCCGCTCTACGTCGAGGTCGACGAAATCTACAATCTCGCCTGTCCGGCATCTCCCATTCATTACCAGCACGATCCGGTGCAGACCGCGAAGACGTCGGTCCATGGCGCGATCAACATGCTCGGCCTCGCCAAACGGCTCGGCTGCCGGATCCTCCAGGCCTCGACCAGCGAAGTCTACGGCGACCCTTCGGTCCACCCGCAAACCGAGGATTATTGGGGCAATGTGAACCCGATCGGCCCGCGCTCCTGCTACGACGAAGGCAAGCGCTGCGCCGAAACCCTGTTCTTCGATTATTTCCGCCAGCACCGGCTGCCGATCAAGGTCGCCCGGATCTTCAATACCTACGGCCCGCGGATGCATCCGGCCGACGGCCGGGTCGTGTCCAATTTCATCATGCAGGCGCTGCGCGGCGAACCGATCACGATCTACGGCGACGGCACCCAGACTCGCTCCTTCTGCTACGTCGACGATCTCATCGACGGGCTGGTCGCGCTGATGAACTCGCCGGAAGACGTCACCGGCCCGATCAATCTCGGCAATCCGGTCGAGTTCACGATGATCGAGCTGGCCGAGCAGGTGATTGCGATGACCGGAGCGAAGTCGCCGCTGACCCACGCGGACCTTCCGACCGACGACCCCCGCCAGCGCCAGCCGGACATAACTCGAGCGCGGACCCTGCTCGGCTGGGAACCGAGGGTCGCACTCGACCAGGGGCTGCAGCAGACCATCGCCTATTTCCGCGATACGGTCGGGACTGCCGTCCCGGCTTAATTCACCGAAACATTCCGGTTGACGTAGGCTGAGGCCGATTCGTGCGGCGCAGGCGGCCGCTCATCGCGGTAACCGGGGACGAGCAGTCCGACCAGGTCCATCGCCCGCTCCGGATCGCCGCTCTCGATCGCTTGGCTGAGCTCGTCGAGCCGCCGTTGCAGATGGAGCCATTCGATCATCGATTCGCGCGCCTTGACGATCCGCGGATGAGTGGTCGGAAGCGCATTTTGTTCGATCAGCAGCTCCTCGTGGAGCTTCTCGCCTGGACGCAGGCCGATTTCGACGATCTCGATGTCGCCGTCGGGGTCGGAATCGTCGCGCACCGAAAGGCCGCTGAGCTCGACCATCGCGCGGGCGAGATCGCGAACCCGGACGGGCTCGCCCATGTCGAGAAGGAAAATCTCCCCGCCTTCAGCCATCGCGCCCGCCTGGATGACCAGCTGTGACGCCTCCGGAATGGTCATGAAGTAGCGCGTGACGTCGGCGTGGGTGACCGTCAGCGGGCCGCCGCGTTCGATCTGCCGCCGGAACAGCGGCACGACCGAGCCGCTCGACCCGAGGACGTTGCCGAAGCGGACGCCGCTGTAGGTCATCGCTCGCTGAGCCTGGGCGCGGGCCTGGACGATCAGCTCGCACACGCGCTTCGAGGCGCCCATCACGCTCGTCGGCCGGACCGCTTTGTCGGTGCTGACCAGGATGAAGGTCGAGGTCCCGACCGCCTCTGCGGCGAGGCACACGTTGAGCGTCCCGAAGACGTTGTTGCGGATTCCCTGGAGCGGATTCCCTTCGATCAGCGGCACGTGCTTGTAGGCCGCGGCATGGAACACCGTGTCCGGCCGCCACGTCTCGAACGGGCGGCTGCACTCGGCGACCTGGGCGACGTCGGTCAGTTCGGGGACGATCGCGAGCGGCAGGCCTTCGCGGTCCTTGAGCTCGCGCAGCTCCGAATCGATCAGGTAGAGCGCATGCTCCGATTGCTCGACGAGGATGATCGTCGCCGGTCCCTGGCGGATGATCTGGCGACACAGCTCGCTGCCGATCGATCCGCCGGCTCCGGTGACCATGACGCATTTGCCGACGATGTTGCGGCTCATGAGGTCGGGGTCGGGAGTCACCTCGTCGCGCCCGAGCAGCTCCTCGATCTGGACGTCGCGCAGATCGTTGATCGAGACCTTCTCGAACGCGATTTCCGAAATGCTCGGAAGCATCCGGACCCGGACCTTGGGAGCGCGCGTGCGCAGCCGCTCGACGACTTGGCGGCGGGTCGACCGGCTCGCCGCGGCGAGCGCGAGAAACACCTCGTCGACATCCTCGAGCGCAAGGATCCGTTCGAGATCGTCGGTGTGCCAGATCGGCTTGCCTTCGATGGTGCGGTTCGACAGCACCGGATCTTCATCGACGAAGCCGATCACCCGGATCGCCGAGTCCTGCCGGACCGAGTTAGCCAGCTGCTGCCCCGCCGAGCCGGCGCCGTAGATCAGGACGCGCTTGCGGCGCTGCCTAAGGGGCCGGCTGTACAGCGCCTCGACCAGCACCGCGCTGAGACCGAGCCTGGTCCCGGCCAGAGCGAGCATGAAGACCAGCGGATGGAGGACGGCGAGGGTTCTGGGAATGCCCTGGACGTGGAGCGTCAGGAGGACCGCGGCGAGCACCAGCGACATCGCGAGGCAGCGCTTGGCGAGCTGGAGCAGCGTTTCACGCCCCGAGAAGCGGACGAGCGAGCGGTAGGTGTGGCTCGGAATGGCGATCGCGAGCCAGATCGGCACCGCCAGCGCGACGAAGATCAGGACGTTGGGTTCGAACAGATACCATTCGCCGAGGCGCAGCCAGAAGGCGAGGATCGCTGCAACGCAGCACACGAGCACGTCGATCAGGGCAACAAGCCCGGCGCGAGCGCCCCGCGGCAGCTCGGCAGCACGCCGGATAACCTGAAGTACGCCTTTCACTCGACGCGCCCTTCCTCAGCTTCGCCGCTCGCGGCTATCGGCGATTGATCCCCCAGAGGCAACTACGACTCTTGCCGCACCGATCGGTTCCGGTTCCGTTCCGATTGTGCCGATCTGTTGCACCGCGGCATCGCGCGCAAGTTGCCGTAAGTGAGTGGTCGCTCCACACATCCGTCGGATCAGCCGGTCCGGATGTCCCCCGGACATCCGGCATGCGGTTGATTGGTCGGGGAGAGAGGATTCGAACCTCCGGCCCCTGCCTCCCGAAGACAGTGCTCTACCAGGCTGAGCTACTCCCCGACCGGAACCCGCAAGGTGCGACTGAGGGTCGCGGCGGGAGCCAAGGCCGCGGCTAGATAGAGGGGGGCTCCGGCAAGCGCAACCGCTAAGAACGGCCGACCGTCCGGAGCCAGTCGTCGACCCGCACGAACTTCTCGCGCGGCGAACCGGGGCGGGCATTGGCCGCCTCGGTCTGCTCGATCTTGCGCCAGTCGTCGTAATCGGTCGGCATCGCCCCCCGCTGCTCGAGCAGGCGCTTCAGCCCCGCCGCGCCAGGGCGGTCGCCGCCGCTCCCGGGCGGAAGCGCCGCGGCGATGAGGTCGGCGACTTCGTAACCGTCCGGGCGGTTGGTGCCGATGGTGCCGGTCGGGCCGCGCCGGGCCCAGCCGACGGCATAGAGCCGGTCGGCGATCCTGCCGCCGTCGTTGAGAAACTTGCCGCCCCGTTCGTCGTAGGCGACTCCGTCGATCGGCGGGGTCGAATAGCCGATTGCGGTGATGATCAGGGAAGCCGGCACTTCATAGGTCTCGCCGATGCCGCGCGCGGCGCCTTTGTCGTCGAGCTCGGTGCGTTCGACGACGATCCGCTCGACTTTGCCGTCGCCCTCGATCGCGACCGGCCTGGCGAAGAAGTCGAACACCATGCGCTTGAGCTTCTCGTCGGCGAGGCCGGCGAAACCGCGCAGCAGCGTCACCGATTTGCGCAGGCCCGGATCGAGCGGCTCGTCGGCCTCGACCGGCGGGAAGTCACTCGGGTCGACCACCGGCACCGCGGCTTCGAGATGGCCGAGTTCGCCGAGCTCCTTCGGAGTCATGGCGATCTGGTGGGGCCCGCGGCGGCCGAGGATGGTGATCGTCCGGATCGCCGACTTGTCGAGCGCGTCGAGGGCGTGGCCGACGATGTCCGATCCCTCGAACTCGTGGCGGGTCTTGGACAGGATCCGGGCGCAGTCGAGCGCGACATTGCCGTTGCCGATCACCGCGGCGTGGCTCCCGCCGAGCGGCGGATCGAGGTCTGCGAACTCCGGATGGCCGTTGTACCAGCCGACGAACTCGGCCGAGCCGACCACGCCCGGCAGATCCTCGCCGGGGATTCCGAGCTTCCGGTCGTGCGGAGCGCCGATCGCGAGGATCACCGCGTCGTACAGCTCGAGCAGCTCGGCGACTGCCACGTCGCGGCCGAGCGTGACGTTGCCGATGAAGTCGACCCCCGCGCTCTCGGCGACCTTGTCATAGCGTTTGCTGACCGCCTTCAGCGACTGGTGGTCGGGCGCGACCCCGAAGCGGATCAGGCCGTAGGGCACGGGATAGCGGTCGAGAATGTCGATGCGCGCCTGCCCGCCATAGGCCTTGTCCAGCGCCTCGGCCGTGTAAAAGCCCGCCGGCCCCGACCCCACGATGGCGAAATGGCGCATGTGCGCACCTCCTCGCCGGTGCGTAGCAATGGCGAGTTGTCAGCGCAAAGCGACTAGTCGCGGTGGTCCTCGAGGAGGACGTTGCCCTTCTTTTGAAGCGCCGCCTGGATGACGCGCGAGAACATGCCCAGCATTCCGGGCAGAAGCACCTTTACTCGAACCTTCGTCTCTTCGACGTCGATCGCCGCCTGGACCGAATCGCCCAGCGCCTGGACCTTGAGGTTGAGCTGGTCGCCGGCCCAGCCGGATTGGACGTTGGCGCCGCCGGGAATGTGGTCCTGCAGCTTGTGGATGTTGTTAGCGATCCGGCGCCGCGCCTCGTCCTTGCCGAGGCTGTGGGGTAAGTCGACTTCGATGGGCTGACTCATGGCTGCGACGTGGGCCGCTGTTCAGCGCTTTTCAAGCCGAAGCATCGGAGTATGACTTGGTCATGAGCTTGATGCTGGCCCTCGTTGCCGCGCAAATGGTGCAGGCCGCGCCGCTTCTGCCCGCGCCTGCGCTGCAGCCGTGGAATCCGGCCGCCCCCTATGTCAGCGCGGGCCAGGACGAGCCGGGCTATCGCTCGTGGTACCTGGCGGCACCGTGGCGCGCGGCGCAGGTCAAGACGTTCAACGACTATCTCGCCGCGAACCAGGTCGCCGGGATCCTGCCGACCTGGCAGCTGCTGCGGACCGCGACCTCGTGGCAGGAATGCGGCGGCCAGCCGTTCGAAATCCCGCCGGCCGACGCCTGGCCGCACATGGTTCAGACGCTGCGCTACGTGCACGATTATGTCGTGCCCACGGTCGGCCCGGTCGAGGCGGTCTCGGTCTATCGCAACCCGGTGCTCAACCAATGCGCCGGCGGAGCGCCGGAAAGCGCGCACAAGCTCGATTCGGCGATCGACATGGTCCCGCTTCAGCCGATCGACCGGATCACGCTGATGCGGCGGCTGTGCGGCGTCCATTCCGCCCATGGCGCGGCCTACAATGCCGGCCTCGGCTTTTACGCCTTCCTCCGCTTTCACGTCGACAGCACCAAGTTCCGCCGCTGGAACATGGACCCCGCGGTCGCCGCCGAATGCCCGCCTTTGGTCCGTCCGGAGGATATTGCCTCGGTCGGCCAGCCCATGCCGGCGCAGGCGACGCCAGGCGCGCCGACGGCGCCCGCGGTCACGGTTCCCGCGACAACCGTTCAACCGCCGGCTTCAGCGGTGAAGACACCTGAACGGGGCCAGTCGAACTAGCCTTGTGTTGCCGTTGGGCAACACACATATCCCCCGCCGGACATAGGGGACATTGAATGGATTTCGATAAGCTCACCGACCGCGCCCGGGGCTTCCTGCAGGCGGCGCAGACGATCGCGGTGCGCGAGCATCACCAGCGCATCGCGCCCGCCCATTTGGTCAAGGCGCTGCTTGACGACGAGCAGGGGATGGCCGCCGGCTTGATCCAGGCGGCGGGCGGCGACCCGCAGGCGGCTCGGCGTGAGGTCGACGGGCTCGTTGCCAAGGTGCCCGCGGTCACCGGCACCGGCGCCACCTCGGCGCCGGCGCTGGACGGCGACACCATCCGCCTGCTCGACCAGGCCGAGCAGATCGCCGCCAAGGCCGGCGACCAATATATCACCGTCGAGCGCATCCTGCTGGCGGCGACGCTGGCCAAGGGCACCGAGGTCGGTGATGCGCTGGCCAAGTCCGGCCTCACTGCGCAAAACCTCAACGCGGCGATCGAAAAGCTGCGCGGCGGCCGCACCGCCGATACGCAGGCGTCCGAAGACCGCTACGACGCGCTCAAGAAATATTCCCGCGACCTGACCGAGGCCGCTCGCGACGGCAAGCTCGATCCGGTGATCGGCCGCGACGAGGAAATTCGCCGGACGGTCCAGGTCCTTGCCCGACGCACCAAGAATAATCCGGTGCTGATCGGCGAGCCCGGAGTCGGCAAGACCGCGATCGTCGAGGGCCTCGCATTGCGTATCGCGAATGGCGACGTCCCCGACG